>QCIF01000008.1 GCA_003216835.1 Prochlorococcus sp. AG-402-K10
AAGCTAAAGCAAAAGAGGAAAGAAAAGCATTAAAGAAAGCTAAAGAAGAGGAGAAAAGAAGAGCAGAAGAGGAAAGAATAGCTTTAGAGAAAGCTAAAGCAGAAGAGCAGATGATAGAGGCAGATATAAATTCTGAGACTCCAAAAGAAGTTAATTAAACGACATATTTAATATAGGCAAATAATAATTCAGAATTCTCTTTTTAAATTTACCAAAAAGATATTTTATGAATCCAAAGCGACTTCAATAGCCGCAATTATATTTTCATCAAAGGGCTTAACACCTGGCTTGAATCTCGCTATTACTTTACTATCCTTTCCTACTAGAAATTTCTCGAAATTCCATTCTACATCTCCCTTTGGTTCGGCATTATTTAATGTTGTATAAGGTTCTGTGGTTTTACCTTTCGCATGTACTTTTTCTAGAATTTCAAATTTTACTCCAAATTTAGTTGAACAAAATTCTTTAATTTCAGAAAGGGAATTCGGTTCTTGATTTCCAAAATCATTACAAGGGAAGGCAAGAATCCTAAGACCTTTTTGGGAATATAAATCATGAAGTTTTTGAAGATCCTGATATTGGGCAGTATTTCCACAAAAACTAGCAACGTTAACTATTAGCAATACATCTCCTGAGTATTCTCCAAGACTTTTTGTCGAGCCATCGGCTGAAACAATAGTTGTATTTTGAACGTCTACTACCATAAATGTTTTAAAATTATTTAATGAACATAACATTCAAAAATACTTTTTGTGTAATTAAATTGAATTGTTTTAAATTATTTTTATTTGCAATTTTATATTGATAGTTTTTTTTTACTCTTATAATGAAAATATATTTAAAATTTTCAATTGGATCCCTTAGACCCACTTACAGAAATTATTAATTCTGGACTAGCATTTTCACCCGCAATAGCAATAGAAAGAATTATTTGGGCAATGATTGGAGTTTTTTTTCTTGTAGCTATTTCAAAATCAATTAAAACTACTATTCTGAATAAGAATTCTTATAGCAATAAAACAAATTCTCATTTTTTTAATTTTTTTAAAAATGAGAATGAAAATGAAAATACTAATTAATTTACTTTTGATAATAAAATAAGAACTTTTTTATTAAATATGAAAGATCAAACTTTTTCTAAAAAAAGGATTTTATTACTTGGCAGTGGTGAACTTGGGAAAGAGTTAGTTATAGAAGCTAAAAGATTAGGCTTGGAAGTAATTGCAATAGATAAATATAATAATGCTCCAGCAATGCAAGTCGCTGATGACTCGTATGTGATAGATATGACTAACAAAAATGTATTAAAAAATACTATAATAAACCTTAATCCAGATTTTGTAGTACCTGAAATAGAAGCACTCTCTATTGATGCTCTAAAGGAATTAGAGGAAGAAGGTGTAAAAATTATTCCTAACGCTAGAACTGTTGAAATAACAATGAATAGAGATAAGATTCGAGATTTAGCTTCTAATGATTTAAAGATAAGAACTGCAAAATTTATATATGTTTTTAACTATGATGATCTAGATAAAAAAGCAGGTGAAATTGGTTTCCCATTACTACTTAAGCCTTTAATGAGTTCTTCTGGTAAAGGACAAAGTTTGGTTGAAAGAGAAGAGGATCTATTGAGGGCTTGGACTGACGCGCAGACTAATTCCAGAGGTAATGTTAACGGTGTAATTCTTGAAGAATTTATAGATTTTGACTATGAATTTACTTTATTAACTGTGAGAAAAGATAATGGAGAAAATGTTTTTTGTTTACCTATAGGTCATATTCAGTCTAAGGGAGACTATCAAAGCAGTTGGCAGCCTCTAGAGATGAATCCATCCCTAATAAATGAAGCTAAAAAAATGACAAATCAAATATTAAATAACCTAAATGGACCAGGAATTTATGGAGTTGAGTTTTTTGTTAAAGGAACCGAGGTTATTTTTTCTGAATTATCACCTAGACCTCATGATACAGGAATGGTTACATTAGTTAGTCAAAACATTAATGAATTTGAATTGCATTTAAGGGCATTCTTAAATTTACCAATACCCAACATTACTTTAATAAAACCCTCGGCTACTAGAGTAATACTCGCAGAAAAAGAGTCTATAAACCCTACATATACAGGTTTAAATGAAGCATTGAATATTGAAAATATTAAGTTACTGTTATTTGGAAAACCTACTTCTAAAAAGGGAAGGAGGATGGGTGTTGTTCTCTCATCAAATAATGACCTTACTTTAGCTAGAAAAAATGCTGATGAAGCTTCTCTTATGATTAAAGTTATTTGAAATTAAAAGATTAAAAAAAATATTTTAATAAATTACTCATTTTCTTTGTTTTTCTTTCCTTGATTTATAGCTACTATTTTTATGGATGATTTAATAATTTTTATGATAGAGAATTATAAAGGTTGGGATATAACTTTAAATTGGGATGAAAAAATTTATCTCAATAAAGATTCTGCCAAGACTAAATTTTATAATCAAAAAGAAAAATGGGAAGGTGTTAATTTAGATGGTAATAGGATTTATGGCTCCTCTCTTAAGGAAATTAGGCATATAATTGATTATCCAGGGCTACATAATTAGTAATTTTCATAAGTTAATAAATACTTTATTTGTTTTCATCCTGATTATTTTCAATAAGTTCTTTCGCGATTTTGTTTAAATCACCTTTTATTGAGATCCATGCGAAAGAAACAATAAATATAGTACCCGTAACTGCTACAGTTATAGTTTCTAAAGGAGACAATCCGAGTGCAATTCCAAAGATGAACATATATTAAATATTAATTTTTCATTATATTGTACATTTTAAAATGTATTTTATGAAATATTCGTTTGAAATGTAATTTAATTATTTAGTATAATAATAGATTTATTGATTAATATAATAATTTATATTATTTCTTATTTATAGTTTCTTTTTTATTTATTTTATTTAGTAATATATATTTAAAATATGAATCAGAAGAAATGTCCACAATGTAAGAATTTAATTTCCATAACGGCACCAACTTGCTTATTTTGTGGAAGGCCTAATAAATTTGTTACTAAGAATTATATTAATAGAAAGTGGAATGAAAATAATAGTAATAATTTTAAGTTCTATAATATTTTTACCTTTACAAATCTATTCATTATATTTATTTTTCTATTAGTAATTCTCATTATTATATTTCATTAATATCGGTGAAAAATTTAATTTATGATTGAATCTATTACCTCTCTTGTATTTGGTGAAAGTTTCTTTTGTTTTATATATTTAAGTATTGCAATCATATTACTTTTGTAAGGTTCATTATAATATTTATATCTACTGAATATTTTTAAAAATCGAGATATTACAATAGGATTTAATTTGTCAAATTCTATGATTTTCCTTGAAATATATTTATAACCTGATCCATCAATTGCATGAAAAAGGCTATTGTTAGTTACGTAAGCATTTAAAATTGATCTTAATGTGTTTGGTGATTTTAAATCAAAATATGCATTTTTGAACAAATTTTCAATACTTTTTTGATTATCATCAATTTCAATAGATGCTTTATAAGAGAACCAACTATCAATTACAACAGCATTTTTTTTCCACTTTTCAAAAAATAATTTTGATATTAATTTTCTCTCGGTACAGTCAATTCTTGTAAAAACATTCAATGCTGCTTTTGCAAGTGTCATTGAATCTCCACTAACATAATTAATTATTTTATATTTAATTTTCTCATCCTTACTATTTAAAAGTAGTTTCCATATAGTTTCAACTAGTTTTCTTTCACCTTTACCTTCTGGCCAAATTTTATCTAAATTTTTCTCAATTTCTGATAATTTATTATATAAATCTGCCTTTAATTCGGTACCAAATAAAAAATTTAATTCATCAATAGTTTTAAAAATTTTTAATGGATCTATATTTTTTATTTCTGATTCAATTTCTGAAAAAGTTGGAATAGTAAGTATTTCTGATAAAAGAGATAAATTTATTTCTTTATTATTTTTTATTATTGAAGCTAATGTCTTTATTAATTTCTTTTCAATTTTAAAATCAGGTTTATCATCTAACCTCTTTGTAATAATAGTTTTGTATATTTCTTTGACAGTATCAAAAATTGTAAAGTAATCTGTTTCAGACTCTATTATTAACAATTTTTCATCAATACTATTATCGGTTTCCCACTCAACGGGAGCTGAAAATGAACGAAAATAACTAACTATTGGAATATGAAAGTCGGTTTTTATATTTGCAAAAATAAATTCTTCGTTTTTTTCTTTAAAGATAATTTTTTTTGTAATTATTTTCTTCTTATTTAATAATATCGCAATTTCTATAGGCATTATTAATGGTAAATCATTATAAGAATTGTTTTTAAAAGCATTACTTTGTGAGGCCTGAATTACAAGTTTTTGATTATTTTTGTCCCAGATTCTCTTAAATTTAACTTTTGGCGTCCCATTTTGTTTGTACCAGATTTTAAGTTTTTCAGTATTTATCTCTTTATTATTCTTTAAAATCTCATCTAGAAATTGATCGATTGTTGCAGCTTTGCCATCATATGTTGATATGTAATTACTAAAACCTTTATAAAAGTTTTGATCTTTTACCAGTGACAAAAGCATCCTTATAATTTCCGAACCTTTTTCATAAATTGTAGTTGTATAAAAATTGTCAATTTCCATATATCTTTCTGGCATTACAGGATGAGATGTTGGACCTGAATCTTCCCTAAATTGATTTTTTCTAAGAAACTTTGCATCCTCAAGTCTCTTTAAGGAATAATTATGAAGATCAGCAGTAAATTGTTGGTCCCTAAACACTGTTAAACCCTCTTTTAAAGATAACTGGAACCAATCCCTGCAAGTTACTCTATTTCCTGTCCAATTATGGAAGTATTCATGACCAATTACTCCCTCTATTCGCTCTAGTTCTTCATCAGTGGTCGTTTCTGAATCAGCAAGTATTAGCTTGGAATTAAATATATTTAGACTCTTGTTTTCCATCGCGCCCATATTAAAGTGTCTTACTGCAACAATATTAAATAATGATAAATCGTATTCAAGGTTGTATTTCTCTTCGTCCCATTTCATTGCTTTCTTTAATGAATTTATTGCATGCTGCACATATTTTTCATCACCTTTCTCTACATAAATATTTATCTCTACTTTTTGATTCGATTTTGTTGTGAAATAGTCTTTAATACAATTAAGTTTTCCTGCTACTAAGGCAAAAAGATAAGAGGGCTTAGGATATGGGTCTTCCCAAATGATTTCATGCCGATTTTCTTTAAGATTATTTTCTCTAATAATATTGCCATTTGAAAGTAAAACGGGATAATCATTTTTGTTAGCTTCAATCCTTACAGTGTATTTGCTTAAAATATCTGGCCTATCTGCATGGTAACTTATTCTTCTAAATCCCTCTGCTTCACATTGAGTAGTAATAATTCCATTGCTCTCATACATTCCTAAAAGGGATGAATTTTTCTTTGGCTTGATTATGCCTTCTATCGTTAATGAAAATTGTGCTTTATTTATATTTCTGATTATTAGTTTATCTTTTAATTTTGTATATTTATTTTCATTTAATAGAGATTCATTAATATATATTTTGTTAATAGATACGTCTTTCCCATCAAGGATAAGATCTTTAGCTTTTTTATTTGTTCTTTTTAATTTAAGTTTTGTTTTTACTTCTACTTTTTCTTTTTCAATTACAAAATCTAAAAATATTTCCGGTATTTCATAATCAAATACTTTATAGTCATCAAGTTTTACATATTTGGAAATATTCTTTTGATTAATTAATTTTTGCATGTTTTATAAAGGTTTCGATTTTGATTAAATTATTAGTTCAATATGCAATTATATTTTTTTAGTATTTTCTTCTATATGGCATAAGTGATTCTTTATTTCTCCCGAGGGCAAAAGTTCATATAAGGATGGATTATCAATATCAGGTGATCCATCTTTGTTTAATTGGTAACGCCAGTCCCATTTCTTATCTGTAAATGAAATGTAATCTTGCCTAAGGGAGTATGGCAACATAAGTTCTTTTTTCTTCCAATTAATATTTATAAATCCACCTGGCTTTAACTCTGAAAGGTTTTCTATTATTGAGAAGTCACCATTTATAGTGTTTCTCACAACCAACTCAAGTTTTGAATTTTCACATATATAACTTGTATTCAAAACTAATAAAAGTATTGATGTTAATAAAAATGAATGAATTGTTAGTACTCCTTTTTAATTTTATTCGGTTTTATTTGAGAAAGTTTAAAAAGTTTTCGAATAATTTATATCATTATAGATTGCTTACTTTCTAAAATTATTAGTTTACAATTTATTTCTTCTTTATATTCTTCAACTGATATTAGTTTATTTAAAAAACCTGAATATTCTGCTTCACCTCCTACAGTACTTGACAGTATATATTTCGGGTTAAAAGTATTTATTAATTTAGGTATTACATCAGCACCTTTTACAAATGATCCAACGAGAGGTAAATTTAAGTCCTTTGTAGGTGTTATAACTGCATCAATTATTTGAGGTTCTAAATTTCTATCAAGATATCCATGAGGCTCAATATAAAACCCATTACCTTTTTTATCTTTAACTATATATCCATTTTCTATTTGTGGGACGGGTGCACCAGCAGTTGCTTGAAAACTTAAATTATTTTGTTGTGTTTTTTCTGATGGCTTTAGAACTTTAATTGAACTAAAACCTAATTTTTCTACTATGGGTTCTGCACTTTTGGGGCATATTATGGGAATATCTTTTTTAAACATTTCTAGTGTTGGAATATGACAATGGTCAGGTAATCCCTGCGTTAACAAAATGATATCTATGTTCTTATCTATTACAATTTCATTTTTTAATGATCCTTTGAAAAACCACTCACCTGGTGGAAATATTAAATCTCCTTTTAGCCATGGATCAATAATTAATTTAGTTTCTTTAAAATTAATAAACCAGCCATTTGATCCAAGATAGGTTGCTTCAAAACTCATTATTTATTAGATAAATAATCAAACTATAAAATAAATTCTTATATATTGAGAAATAATATATTGAAATTAGCAGGCTTCTTTTAATATTTGGAAAGACTTTTTTTTGAGATTAAATATTAATAATTGAGTATCTTTAAAAGTTATTTTGAAATCTTGCTTATTCAATAAGTTTATTGGTATTAATGCTAACCCTCCAGTACCTGAAAAGATTATTGGCAGGGTAATATTTTCTTTTCCATTCATTTTCTGCAAGTCTATTGCCTGAGATACAATATTTTTAGCCTTTTCAAAACCATAATGTTCTATTAATTCAGACCATAGAAAATTTACTTGTTCATATTTTGAAAACTCTATTCTTAAACTTTTCATTAAAGAAGGTTATTAATATAAGATTTTTAAATTATTTATAATTAATTATTATTTTTAAATCTATCCATAACTAATTGCAACATATCAACAACATCTCCATCCGATAAATTTAGATCTCTCTTTAAATCATTACAGGTTAAATTCATTTCAAGTGCAGCTTCTGCCATATGATTAACTTTTTGGTTATCTCCTCCTAATGAAATAAAAGGATTGAAGTTTTCTATCATTTCTTTTTAGAGTTACTTTTATGTTCTAGCTAAAAAATTTAAAATTATCCTTTAATAATGAATAAGCTTATAAATATGTTATTTATGATCAATAAATGTCTTTATTTTTTAACTAAAGAATGTGAGACTCCTTTGGATGACAAGGCAAATCTTCTTGCTCTTAAAAGAAAAGGGAACAATAATTTAGTTCTTTTATTTGATTTGAATACACCGGAAAGGATTTTAAGTAGATTACTGGATGGATTTTTGACTTCCCTGCAAATAGTATTTATTGCCTTTGCTCCATGAAAAATGTCATCATCCTTTAAAAGGATTGCTCCTTGATCTAAATCGTAACCTTTTTCTAACAGTGACTTGATAATACTCAAGTTTTTCCTTCCATCAAGTATCTTAATATTGTTTATTTTGCTTTTTAATTCAAGTAGTTCAGCAAAATGATTGCAAAAAGGACAATCCCCATCATAAATAAAAGTAAAATTAGATGTCATCAGAAAAAACTAAACTTTTTGTAAATAATTAAATAAAGTCAATAATTTGTTATTTATTTTAAGACAAGATAGATAAATATTGATTATAAATTCTTTGTTTTCCTTAAAAAAAGCGGATTTAGCACTTAGTTTTTCTAAATTACAAAGAATTGTCTCAATATAGGTATATTTCCCTTAAAAATTTTGTATGATTTCAAAATATTTGTTTTTTGTTTTTTAAACATGGATTTATTAACTACAATCACTTTAGGTGGATTCAATCCTTATGCTACAGCCTTTGGACTTTTCTCTCTAGTTCTTTTTGGTCTAGTAGGTTTGGTTGCAGGACCAAATTTAAGCAAATTTGATCAAGAATCATAAGTCTAGAAAATTTCTAAAAATTTAATATAGAAGACTCATAAGAGTCTTTTTTTTTTGAAACTTTTAAAATATAAATTTTCTTATAAAAACTTGATTACTAGAATGGTGTACCAGGTATGAAATGAAGAACTATAAAACCAGTAGCTGCTGCAAATACAACTGAAACTATTATTATTAGTAGTCCTGTTGCCATACCTCCCTCATTAAATGCCATATTTTTAATTATTTTATATTTATTTTATTATCTTTTTAGTGATTTTGTGCTTCCCTGAGATCAACCAAATTTATGATTAATGGTGTATAAAAGCAAAAATATGGAACTTAATGAGATTAAAAAACCAAATATTATTAATGATTTAGATTTTTCGCTCACTTTATCCTCAGTAATGTTTTTAGAAGAGGATAATGTTTTATCTTTTTTTATATTTAAAAGATTGGAGAAAAGTTTACTCACAAAAAATTCAGAATGTTGTTTTTAAACTAAAGTCTTGAATAAATCTTTGTGGTAATCAACCACATTTTGGCAACTTATCACAGGAGTAAATTCCATATGAATTCCAAATTTTACTCTCCAAGGGGCAAAATGCTTAAAAAGTTCTTTATCACTATATGCTTTACACAAACAAACTACTCTTCCTTCTCCTGGGGCGTGAACTCTAAAAAGCATCTCAAAGTTATCAGTTTTATCTGATTTTGCAATTTCACCGTTATCCCAGGCTTCAACGAATAATTGATAAGCTTTTAACTGGTTTTCTATACCTGGAAATTGACAGTCAGCAAGGAATAATTGCATTGTAGTTATTTATTTCTAATTACTATTATCGTTCAAAAATAATTTTATTTATTAGTCTGTCTTAATTTGAAGATCATTAATTAATGATTTCTAAATGAAATTAGATGAAAGAATTTCTAGAAACTTCCCTATATCTTTTTTATATAAAGTGTCAATTATTTTTAAGGAAAATAATTCATTATCATTTATCTTTTTATTTGCACTATCGTAATTAATATTTCCTTCTTTAAAAGAAAATTTCTCCATTCGAATAATAATTGCTATTTAAAATTTAAACAATTTATATTAATTCGCAATTTTCTTTACATTATGTATAGTCCTTTAAGAATTAATACTTAAATTGATCCCATAATTATTAACTTATTTATCTTATTAACTAATTATTATTTCCAATAAGTATAAAAATAAGTTTGTTATGGAAAAAATCACTGCTAAGAGACAGGCTATAACTGGTAAGATATTAAACCAAAGCTGTGAAGTTGACATTGATGAATCTATTGGTAGGAAATTACTTTGTCTTTTAATTCTTATTTGAAGCCAAAAAATTGTTAATGGATATAATATCTTTGTGAAATTAATTAAAAAGTAATATAACTTAGCTTCTTTTGTATAAAGTATATATCCGGATGCAAAATATAAAACCCATATAGAAAGTCTTTTAAGTAGTATTATATTTTTACTCTTACGAACCATTATTTAATTATTTAGTTATTTAATATTTTAGTCATTTTATATCTTTCAAAAAAGATTTTGTTGATAATTACTTTTTCTTTACTTTTTATTTCCCAATCATGTTTAAGAAACAATCTATAACTTATTAGACTAGCCTCAGTATATAAAAGATCTATTCCCTCTTTCTTAGCTTCATTTTCTAATTTATAAAGTAATTTGGTACCGTATCCTTTTCTTTGTGATTTGCCTTTACAGTAAAGTAATGCAATCCTATTTTGTGGATATCTTGAGGCAAAAGCAATAATTTTTTCTTTATCTTTTATTAGCCATCCATTGCCTTTAACAATTGACTTTTCAAAGTCTGAATTTATCCAGGCTAGGCTAGACCAAGCCCTTTTTTGATCTTTATTATAGATTCTTTGATCTATTGATTGTATTGCATCAAAATAAACCTTCTTTAAATCAAGTTGATCTTTATTTGTAATTAGTCTTAAATTCATTAATAAATTAATTTTTTCTAATGCATATTAAAAATATAGTAGCTATTGGAGGAGGAGGATTTGGACGTTCTTTAGGATCTCTAGAGATTGAAAAATATATCATTTCTTTAGTTAATAAGAAGAATCCCAAAATTTGTTTCATTCCAACTGCATCTGGAGATAATGATTTATACAAATTAAATTTCTATAGGGCATTTTCAAAATTAAAATGCATAACAAGTCATATTGATTTTTTTTCAAGAACAGAAGATTTAGAGGAGAAAGTTTCAAAACAGGATATCATTTATGTTGGTGGAGGTAATACAAAAAGTATGCTCGCTGTTTGGAAAGAATGGAATTTGCACGAAATCTTGATGAAAGCTTATGAAAATGGAATTGTAATGAGTGGAGTAAGCGCTGGAGCAATATGTTGGTTTGATAAGGGTATAACAGATTCATATGCTGATAAATTACAAATTATTGATTGTTTGGGCATTGTCGATGGTATAGCTTGCCCACATTTTGATGAAGAAAAAGAAAGGAAACCTTATGTTTATGACATGATAGAAAAAGATATCATTAAATCTTGTATTTGTATTGAGGGCAATTGTGCTTTACATATCAAGAACGATATCGAATATTTTTCAGTCAATTTTGGTAAAGGTAAAAAAAAGTGTTTAACAATTTTTAAAGAAAATAATATGTTGCAAGAAAAAGTTTTATAAAATTAAGTATTTCTCAAAAAATTTTAGATCTCTTCATTTTTTGAGATTGACGTAAATTCAACGCCTTTGTATTTTATGAATGTAGCTGTCCAGATCTCTTTGGATAAATTACCTAAATATTTTAAGAACTGAGTTTTATCCCCGTCTCTTATCCATTCAGATTTAACAAATGGTAATTCTTTTTGCATTCTTTTGGGATGCATTTGTACTAGGAGTAAACCTGTATCTTCTGAAGCTCTTTTCAATGGACCTTCATCACTTCTTTGAAAAATTCTAAGAAGAAGATTTAATATCACATCTTCACCAAGTTTTTTAAAAATCTCTTTATCTTCTAAATTATCTTTAATTTCTTTCCCTCCAAGAGGCATTGCTCTAACACCATTTTGTTCTATTAATGCTATCGCAATTAGATAATCTTTATTTGCCATATTCTTTGTGAATTTTTTTATATTCTAACCTCTAGAGCTGATTAAAAAAATTTTTGCATTTAATATTATCTGATAGGCATTAATATATAATTTAATTTCCAAATAACTTTGTTATATTATTTTTAATAATATTTTTTAGTCTTTAAATTTTAAAAAGATAAATCTTTTTTATTACTTTGTTCGGAATTTATATAGTTTTATGGATTTCATGGCCTGATAGTTTAATTCTTAATATTGGAAATTTATAATGATATTCTCCTAAAATAATCAAATAAAAAACAGTTTTTTAAAGCAATATTTCCTTTTTCAGGATTTATCTACTTCATAGCCAAAATAATAATACGGTATAATAAATAAGAATTATAAGTCATACTTTATTTAGTTAGTATCAATTAACCAGATATTAAGAAATTAAATATGATTAATAACTTAAGATTCGAATTATATTTTAAGGATATTAATCAATTAGAAAAAACACTAAATTTCTGCAAATTGAAAAGAATAAACAATATTAATATTCCATGTAAAGGTCTTATAAAGAAACAATTTTATAATTCATCGATTGATTATATAAAAAAAAATTATAAAGACTTTAACATCGTTTATCATTATTGTCTTTATAATCAATACTCTAAAAATAAGGAAAATTCATATCTAGAATTTTTAAATTTCTATAAGAATTGTAATTCTTATAGAAATTCTGAGATTCTTCTAGTTTCTGGTTCAATTAAGAAAAAAAATTATGATGTAATTAACTTGTTGAATTATCTTAAAACTGAAAAAGATTTACTAAATCAATTCGGAATAGCTTATAACCCTTATTTAAATAAATACTTCAATTTTTCTTTAGAAAGGGAGAGGTATGAAAAAAAAATTTCTTCCGGTTTAATTAAGTCTATTTGGATTCAATATGGAACTGATATTAAAGAACTTGAAAGAGAAGTTAATTTTCTTCAAAACAACGATAAAAATAAAAAACTAAATTTTTATGGAAGCTTATTAATTCCTTCCAAACAATTTATAGCAAGGTTTAAATTTAGACCTTGGAAAGGAGTTCACATAGCAGATCAATATTTATATTCTTTAGATAATTTTTATTCTTATACAAAAAAATTAATTAGTTTTTATATCGATAATAATATTATTCCAGTTATTGAAACGGATTTTTCTTCATCAGCCAAACTTGAAGTAATAAATGATCTCTTTAATTCACAAAGGTTAAATAATCTATCTTTGTAAAACTTACAAATATTAATATAGTTTTATTGAGTAAATAATAGTTGGATTAACTTCTATTCAATATTTTTTGATAATAAAAATAGTTTTTTTAAAGGGCTTTTTTGAATATTTTCTATTTTAAATTTGATTTCAAAATCTTAAAAACTTCTAATAAATTCAAGTCTTTAAATTAAGTTTGTTTTTTATTTCCATATATAGGTCATTTTTGTTTGAATATACAAACTCTTTTACAAAATTTTCTGAACGATAAGTTTTACCAAAATAAATATCCCAAGATTTTAAGAAATCATTTTTTGCAACATCTTTACACTTGCCTCTTTCCTTTATATCTCTTCTAATTACTCTATTCATACAAGATTCTTTGTTCGTTTCTAGCTCTATATAAAAACATTTATAGTTTATGAAGTTTCTATATAACTCTTTACTAAAAATTCCTTCAACAATTATGTAATCTATATTGATTTTTTTCTTATATGATTTTTTCATAGTTTTATTTATAAAATCGTAGGTATATATATGTTCAGATCTACCGTTCTTGCAAATATAGTGAAAGTCCTTTTTGAAAAGTTTGTAATTAAAACTTATTTTTCTATCATAATAACCATTTATGATTTTTGAAAGGAGATTACTTATTAACCCTGTTTTATAGTAATTGTCTGTACTTAATTCGTGACCATTTTTAAATTTACTTAAAATCTTATTGGTTAAATTTGTCTTCCCGCTTCCTGTTGGTCCAGTTATTATAATTATTTTCATTTTCTAAATTCTATTATTTCTAACATACTTTTAATTTTACTAAAATTTAAACCAAGCAATTTTGATAACCATATATAGTATTTTTTGCCAAGACAACATTCTAGACAATTCAATAGAATTTACTTATTGTTTTAAGCTTGCATAGCAATTAAAAATGTGTCTTTATATAGTTGTAAATAAATTATTTTAAAAATGGTCTAAATATAATTATCAATTTTTTATTTATGGATAATTGTTTAGATGATTATGATTTAATTTCTTACTTATATAAATAAATGTTTTCTAAATTTTTAAGTAAACTAAAGTCTCTTATATTTAATACTTCAGCAACTACTGAAACTACTTTAGTTAATCCTAAAAAAACAACTAATTCATCTAAAAAAACCAAAAGAAAATCCAGAAAAACAGATTCTAAAAAACTTATTCAAAGTTTAAAAGCTCTTCCAGGGGTTGGATCTAAGTGTGCTAAATCTCTTTATGATGCAGGTTTTAAAACAACTGAATCAATTATTTCAGCTAATGAGAAAGATCTTTTGGCTGTACCAGGTGTAGGCGTTAATCTTGTAAAAAAGCTTAAAAATCTTAAGTAAATATGTAAAAACCAAGTTACTTTATTGAATTTTCAGAGATATATATATTAATTATTATCAATTATCAATTATCTTCTTCTCGCTTTCCTTCTTTGCTGTAATTTACGTTTATATTTTTCGATAGGTGTTTCATGATGCCTAAGTCTTTTTAAATCAGTAAATATACCTGATTTAGATACTTGTCTTTTAAATCTTCTTAGGGCAGATTCAATACCCTCATTTTCACCTACAGTAACCTGTGTCAAAACCTTTTTTAATAAACTATGATTTATATTCTATCAGAAACAGTATTAATATAAAAATTATTTTTTCAAAGAACCCTTTTATTTGGCTTATATTTTTCCAACAACAATAATTATTTTTCGTTCTTAAGATTTAAGGTGGTGAAACTTGAGGCGATTACACTTAAAAGTGCTACCACCTGTTCATTTGGACAATTAGTAATCTTTTTTAACTTCTCACATTCTTTTATTATGTTTGAATAAGTTTCTTCTACAATTCCATTCATTTGATCATTACTAAATGAGTATGGCTTATTCATTTTTAAATTAATAATTAATTTTATTCTTACTAATATATTCTATAAGTAAATATATTTATTATTTACAGAAAGAATTATTTCCACATAGGTTTATTTAAAGGATTGTTTTTTAATGAACTTATTTTATAACTATGAAGTGTTTCAACTTTAATTGCAAACTTTTTAGAGTTACCCTTTAAGCTACCGCTCTTAATTAGGTTTGTTAATGAGATTCTTTTTCTCATTTTGAGAAGTCCTAGACATGTTTCCCATGATTCTTTGTCCTTATATGTGTCTAACCAAAAATCAAATATCTTTTCTATGTAATCTAAAGGAATATTAAGTGAAATCCCCAATAAAGGGTGATTAATTAAAAATTTATTTTTTTCTAATCCATCAAATAAATTATTCAAATTTAGATTTATAGCAAAAAGGATATCGTTTGCTGACTCGGTTCCTATTAATTCTTTTCGATGGCAATCTAAAAGATTTTTATCATCAAGAATATTTTCATCGCTATTCTTGACTCCAACAAACCAAAATCCTTCGTCATTTTTAACTCCACTAGCAAGAAAGAGAAATTGGGTTGAATTAAACAAAAATTTAATCATTTCCTTTATTTTTAACATTTATCTTTAATAAAGAAAATATTTTGAAAATACTTATTAAATTATTTTTACTTTTCTATTTAGAAATTATATTTTTAAATCAGGCTTATTTTCTTTTAGGTAAAAGTCTTTCTATTTTTTCTTTTTGTAAAAATTCTTTTTTCTTTCTAATCTTTTTATCATTTATTGATTCTTTATTAATACTAACTGAATAAAGAATATATAAAATTATTCCAGTGATTATTAAACCTAAAACCGTTATAAATATCCCAATAGGTTCACTAGGACTAAATATTGTCACATCAATATTTGATCCCATAATCAATATTATTAAATAGAAATATTAATAAAAAAAAATAATTTTTTCTAATTTAATTCTTCGTATCCATAAAAAGATGCGTCGCCTGCGTCCTTATAACCATTTGCTGCTTGCTTTGGATTTTGGCTATCAATGTTTCTCGCTTTTGCATGGATCATATTAAATGGAAAAATTACAGCTCCAACAAAGAAATGTAGTATTAAAAAGTCAGAAGGGAATCCATTAGCCCAATCAGGAAAGAAAAGTAGTGTGTTTTCCATATAAATAATGCAAAAATTAATTTACTAATAAAATATTATGACTAAGCTTAAAGCATTAATAATAACTTTTAATAAATTGAAATTAATTTATTAAATATAGAAACATAAAAAAAATTTATATTGTTAGGGTTATTTTTGATAAAAAAGTTATTTATAATGTAAAAAGTAATATACATTACTATTGAAAAAAGGTTTTCTTGGGTTGTTTTTATTATTCATTTTATTATTAAACCCTCTATTATCTATGGCTTTAAATACCTCTGACCCTAGTGTCACTTTACTTCAAAATAGAATTGCTAATAACTTTACACGTAAATTTTGTAAAGCTATTAATAATGGTTATTCCAAGGATGAGGCTATGACCAAAGCTATTATAAAAACGGAAAATATCATCTCTTTTTCATATAATCCTCAAAAAAAATGGATTGAACCTGATGACTTAGCTAATCAAATTTCATTAGAGGTAATAAATAATTGCGGTAGGTCAATTGGCTTAGTTGGTAAGCAGGGTGTTAATTATTTTAATTCATATTTTCTGGAAATTTATGAGAAAACTACCCCTGATAAAAAGTTATCTAGATAAATCAATTATTATGAATAATATTTCAGACAAATTTGTACTAACAATTATTTTAATAACGGTTTTATTTGTTTTTGCTTTAATTTTTTCAGTTAAATCTCCCGAGAGAAAATTAATTGACTCCCCAATAATTTGGAAGGAAGATTATTCAAATATTATATTTTGGGATAATAATATTTCAAATATTGAGGAAGCTTTATTAATTTGAATATTAAATTTAATATTTATAACATTCTGGATTAAAAATAATAATAATTAGCTTTTAAAATCTATTAAATTTCCATATTTTTTATCATGAAAATAATTGTTATTTTTCTTTTTTAAGACTATTAATAAATTCTTATGTATAAGAATACTTAGATATTTTTTAATGTATTTGATATCTTTTAGGTATATTATTTTATATAGTTTAAGAGAACTGAAGCAAGTTTTAAATCATTATTAAACCATGCCCTAATCGCCATAGATCTTCTAGGATCATAGAAACTTTGCTTTCTATACCAATTAAGTACTTCAGAATCTGATTTCTTTCCATTACAGGATAAACAGCATGGGATGCAATTACTTGTAATGCTTTTACCTCCTTTAGATTTTGGATGTATGTGGTCAAGTGACTCACATGGTTTACCACAATAAATACATTGGTTTTTAGTTAATTTATATAGTGAATCTCTCCAGTATTTATTATTTATCTTTGGACACAATTGATCAAGGTAAATTGCATCTTGTTTATGCATAATAATCTAAAGATTTATTAGATAATAACAGTTTTTATTTATTACTGAATTCTTCATTTAATTTATATTAATTATAGGTTTTGTTACAACGTATAATTTAACTAAGTTAGAAATTCTTAGTTTATAATTAATGCTTTTATCTTTATTAAGTTTAATAATTAGTATGATTAATTATTCTTTAGATAATTTTTTGATATTCTTAATATCTTTTTTTTCTAATACATTTTCAGCAATTTCTGGAGGCGGAGCAGGATTAATACAATTACCTGCCTTGATTTTATCAGGGATCCCTTATTATCAAGCTCTAGCTACTCATAAATTTGCAACAGTTGCTTTAGGTATAGGAGGTTCAATAAGAAATTATAAATCTCTTAACCAGGATTTTTATATTTTATGGCAAATTTTAATTTTTGGTATACCAGGAGTTGTTCTTGGTGCTTCTCTAATTGAAATTATTTCTGAGAAATATCTTTACCTGATATTAGGTGCTTTTTCAGTCATATTGGCCTTTTATTCAATTAATAAATCAGAGTTTGGATTGGTATCTGTAGATAAAAAACTTAATACCTTTGAGAAATTAAGGTTTGTAATTTTCATTTTCTTAATAGGAATTTTGAATGGTTCTATATCATCAGGGACTGGTTTATTAGTGACAATATTATTAATCAAAACCTATGGAATCGATTTTCTTAGAGCTGTAAGTTTGACATTTTTTACGGTTGGTATTTTCTGGAATGCTTTTGGAGCAATTTCTTTAATTAAAATTGGTTCGGTTTCTGTAAATTTACTGATATTACTAACATTAGGATCTTTCATTGGTGGTTTCTGTGGAGCTCATTTATCAAATTTGAAAGGAAATAAATTAATTAAAAATACTTTTACAGTAGTATGCTTATCTGTCGGGATTAGCTTATTAATTAAATCCATTAATATATTTAACTAGATTATATTTAAAAAACTATAAAAGTAATTTCAATAACAAGCTAAATCAGTTACTCTCATCTAATATTATATTTTTTGTATATCTTATATTCCTTAACTTTAGTTATCACTCAAATTTTCTTTGTATAAGCAGTTTATTTATTTATAACTCTGTTTATCTATAAATAAGCAAAAAAAAAGGTCTCACAAATGCAAGACCGGGTGATGGGGAACCTTATTTTTAGACCAATTTATAAGAAATTGCAAGCCCCTATCTGTGGTGCTAATTGTTAAACTAATTCACACTACAGGTAGTGTTTTAATCAAAATAATTTGAATAGGGTGTTAGTTCTGATGTGTTGTGTAAGTTTTAATTTCATATCCGACATTCCATAATGATGATATTTAGTTTTTTCTCTAATTTAACTTGTTAAATACTTCATTCATTGTATTATTCGTATGGGTTTGAAAGTTAAATCTTTAATGATTGAATTAACGCTAATAACTCTTCTGAATTACGTTGGAGATAATTTCTGTGATTATAGAAACAAAGGGTATGATAATTATAAATCTTTACTACTATCTTATAGTGATGCAAGTTATAAATTTGGACCATTAGAAGTTAAAGCCATTATAGAGAAATCTGATAATTTTAAAGTTGCTGCAATTGCAACAGCTGCTATTAAATGTCCTCAGCATATTATGGAACAATGAAGTTTGAATTAAAAACTGAAAACGACCGTTTTTTTAATCATATTTCATCTTTATTTATTTTTCTGGTAAGTACTTCGACCATAATAATCATGTCTAGTATTTCTTTGAAACTAGCTACAATAACAAGGTTTCAAGAAATTAATTTTTTCTGTAAGCTTTTATCAGTAGATAAATCTCCTTATAATTTTAAGAAATTATCAAAATTGTCAAATCAAAAAAGTAAGCAAAAAATCTGGGATATATGTCGAGAGATCGTAAAGGATTAATTAGCTGGATGCAGATGAGTAGTAATTTAATGCAAATAGCCAAAATCTTCTAGAAGTAATTAAAAATATCCAAGTAATAAAAATTTCTAATATTATCTTCCAAATCTTAGCAAGACCTAAAAAAACTTCAGATGGAATTGTTGTTATAAATGCGATTGGAATAATAATACTAAAAAATAATCTTAAATAAAAAGAAAAAGAACTCATAGGAAATCTACCAATGTAAAGAAATGACCTCAATACTTCTGTTGCATTCCATGTTTTAACGAACCAAATAGTTGTCGTAGATATAAAAAACCATAGGCTATAGAGAATGCAAATAGAACAAGTTATAGTTATTAAAGATAAAATTAAAAAATTCAAACTTATATTTATTTGATTAATTTTTATACAGTAAAACAATAAGCATACTCCAAGTATTATTTCTAAAAATCCAGAAGGAGCAACTTTTTTGAATGAAATAAAGAATTGGCTATCTATAGGCTTTAAAAGTACAAAATCTAAAGTCCCTTCTCTTACATGTCTTACTATTTCTTTGAGATTGGGGTTGAACCAAGTATTTGTAATCCCGTTTAATACGGTATATATTCCTTGGATTATTAACGCTTGTTCAAATTCCCATCCACCAATATTTCCTGAATTTTGAAAGAAAATTGATAACAAAAAAATGCTACCTACTAAACTTAACATTGCCGTAATCGCATCAATGATGATATTAGTTTTATACTCCAATTCCGAAGCTAAAGATGTATGTAGGAACTTTGTATAAACTACTAGATATTTGTGTTTATTCATGATCCCATAGCGGTATATTTTTTAGTTCCTTCATACCAGATTTTTATAAATAATGGAAAAAGCATCAAAATCCAAAGAATTTGCATAAAAAAACCAACACTTATATTTGTTTTATTCCCTGAAAGTAAGTTTGCAGGAAAATCAATTAGATATGGAAAAGGAGTTAAATAAATCCATGATTTAACATAACTAGGAAATGAAGCTACTGGAGCTAATAGACCTGAAAGAAATAGTGTTGGAATAAAAAATAATCTTTCGATTGAAGAGGCTTTTTCTGTCCAAAAACATAAACAAGCAATAATTGATTGGATTAAAAATTGTATTAAAAAAGATAAAAATGTAGATATAAAAGATAAGAATAAAAAAATCAAATTAGGGAACCAAATACTTTCTGGATTAAATAGAAAAAAGAAGATAGCTATAATTAGAGCGAAAGGAAATCTTGTTATTTGTTCTGCAATATGTTGAGTAAAATATCTGAAGAATGGATTTAAAGGTTGTATTAAATAAGGCGATAACTTACCTAGAAGAGCATCTTCTTCAAAAGAAAATACAACCCAGACTACAGAAAATTGTCGAACAAAAAAAGCACTTAGGAAATACCTAGAAAGCATAGTATTATTAATATTTATTGATTCGTTCAAATTATTGTTAGTCCATATATTTAACATAAAGAATGGAATTATCCCAGATATCGCCCATAATGCTATTTCTACTCTATATTCCAACATATTTGAATACTGAACTTTTAATAACGTAAATATTTTGCGCATATATAAATTAGAAAGTATATTTCTTTTTAACTATTATTTTCTCTATAATTTCATCTATTGGAGGTTCATTTATAAATAAGTCCTCAATATCATAATTATTTAGAATTGTTCTTAATGAAGAGGAAACATTCTTGTTTTCTATTTTTAGCGTAATTTCATTCTTAATTTTACTTTTAACTTTAAAGCCCGAATTTTCTAATTTATTAGCATCTTTTTCTGAACTACAGACTATTAGTACTTCTTTCAACGGTGATAACTTTTTTAGTAATTTTTCAAGTTCTCCATCATATGAGATAGATCCGTCATGCACACATATAACCCTCTTGCACAATGATGTAATATCCTTCATGTAATGGCTAGTTAGGCAGATAGTAGCATTTGTCTCTTTATTGTAGGATTTTAAAAATTCTCTTAAATTTCTTTGTGCATTTATATCTAAACCAAGTGTAGGCTCATCAAGAAATAGGATTTTTGGTTTATGTATCAAAGCTGCTATCAATTCTGACTTCATACGTTGACCTAGAGATAATTTTCTTACTGGTATGTATAGCTCATTTTTGATTTCAAGCATATCTGATAATCTCTTTATTCTTTTTTTTGCTTCGAATTTATCTATGTCATATATAGAAGCATTCAAGTAGAATGATTCAATAGGAGGAAGATCCCAAATAAGTTGTTGTTTTTGCCCCATTATTAATGTGATCTTTTTTAAGAAATCTTCTTTTCTTCTGTAAGGTAAATATCCTGAGATTGAAATTGAACCTTCACTTGGAACAATTAAACCGCAAAGCATCTTCAGAATAGTTGTTTTTCCTGCTCCATTTGCACCAAGAAAACCAATTATTTCGCCTTCTTTGATTTCAAAAGTTATGTTTTTAATAACTTTTACACTTTTTGTTTCTCTTTTAAAAAAGTGTTTTAGTGTTCCTCTTAATCCAGGAAGCTTTGACGAAATATTAAAAGATTTTGATAAACTCTCAACTTCAATAATGTTATTTATCATTTTCAATTAAAAAATGCCATTAATTAATAAGCTATTATCTAATTTATCAAATTTCTAATTTTTAATTTATTTAAAAAATATCTTTAAAAGATACTATTAACCATTTGATAAAGTTAATAGGATTAATTAAATCTATAATTGTATTTTTATTTTCATATTTTATATCCTTAATTATTTCGGGTTTCATATTATCATTATTTATTAAATTAATATCTTTTTCTACTACATTTCCATTTTTATCTAAAATATCTATTTCACTTTCGAAAAACCACTGCTTTTTACCATTGGATAATTTCAAGATAACTCCTATACCCTTACCATCAGTTATTCTAAAATCACTTATTGTTCCAAAAGAAGAAATATTTATATCTTCTATAATTTCTTTATTAAGCCTATCCTTTGACAGCTTTAAATTAACCTTAACAGAAGAACCTATTTTAACTTTATCTAAGATTGACATTTTTTTAGGTTATTATACCTAGTCGATCTTGTGTTTTGTGATTTTTTTAAAATTATTAATTTATTTTATTTTAGGACTTTTTGAATACAGCTTCTAAGATTCTTTTTATTAATATTGCTGCTATTCTCAAAAAAACAAAACTTATACCTAGCGAACCTAAAATAATCGCCAATGAAAGTAGGCTTGATCCAAGGTCACGTTGTAATAAATCTTGCATAAATTATTAATAATTACTTTTTACTTTAACCCAATAGCCAACATATTCAATTAGTACAGGAATAATCTAATATTTTAATTCTTTAATTATTATTTGTAGAAAAAATTTATAGGGTAATATTAATATTAGATATGAAAATTAATTTTTTGGATCTATCTTTAAACACATATTTAGGAATCATTTTAATTATATTTGGTTTCCTTGTAAGAATTGAATTTAAATTTGGGGTACAAAAAGATATTCAATGAATTTTTCCTAAACTTTTGACGATATTCACACTGATTCATTAATCCTTATTAAAAACAAACAAATTATATATTTATTTTTATAGATTATATTGACATTTCTTATTCTTGTGAACATAATAATCACAATTAAAAACTAAAACTTGGATTCTGATTTAGATACTTTTGATATTTTTATTGATGATTTAATATCTTCTGATGTTGATTTATTGAAAGGAGAGCTTGACTTGTTAATCATGCAACATGTTTTCCAATCTATTTATTTAGATGAATTAAAGAATAATAAACATATTAATGACGAATCTTTGGTGGCATAGTTTGTTCTTATGAAATACTTATATGAAAAATTTTGGGTTCCTTTTTTCGGTAGGATTTTGTCTAAGTTTGTTTTCTTAATTGAAGGAGAAAAAAAATCTAAAAATCTAAAAATCAAAAAATAAGCAAAAATTAGTTTAAATATACAATTTAGTTTTAGATTGTATACAAAATCCTTTAAATATATATTGAAAACAACAAAAATTATACTATTGATAAACAAATAATTGCATCTTTAATATGTTGACTATTTTCTTTTTAGGATCAAATGATTAAACCGAATTTACCTTTAAAGCCATATACTGTACATTATAAAAATTTACAAAATATATTATTGGAAAATTGTTTTTATGCTTCTGATGCTTATGAAGCTAGACAACTAGCAATGCAATTTAATAATTATATTAATGAACATCCAAATAGTATTACAATTATAAAAGGAGAATTCTAATTTTTTTTATTTAATTGTTTTTACTAGATAAATTTATTTATATAATTCATAAGTGATTTTTAGATTTTAATATTAATTTACTAGTATATTCTCTAAATCAAAAATTAAAGGTAATTAATTTATTTTTCTCTTGTTTTGATATCGTTTGATCCAGCTACGGCTAAATCTTCTTGTAACTTATTTTCACAGGAAAGTACCCTTGACCAACTTGGTAATTGTTGAGTCGTTGGGAACGCTAAGTAATTTTCTGTAGCAGGCCTTAATAATTTTGCAAATTTTTGTACTGATAATTCTTCTTCATGTCTGTCGTATGGTAATTGATTTACCGCTGAATCAAGACCAAATTGTTTGACACGATCTTCTCCAACTCTTTTATAAAGTACTTCTAGAGTTGCAAGCTGAGTACTAGTTAAAGTCTCTGCTTGATGCTCCATAAGACCTCTCAAAACACTTGAAAGGATTTCAGTACACATCTTTTGCAATCCTTCTCTTGATGAATCTCCAATATTCTTATGTTTATGGTCAAATAAGCCAAGGTCAACTTGAGCTATTTTTGAAGTCCTTACGTTTCTATAAACTTCTGATAATAAACCTATCTCTAGACCCCAGTCGCAAGGAATTCTTAAATTCATAGCAAGGTCTTTTGTAAATGCAAATTCTCCTGCTAAGGGGTATCTAAATGATTGAAGATATTGTAAAAAAGGGCCCTTCCCAACTAGCTGCTCAAGGCTGGCTAGCAAAGGTCCAACAAATAATCTTGTTGCCCTACCTTGTAGTTGATTGGTTTCTAAAGATAATCGACTGTAAAATGCCTTTACATAAGATATTCCATATGATTCATCTAAAAGAGGAAGTATCATTCGTGAAGGATATAAAGGACTAAAAGTTCTTATATCAGCATCAAAAAGTGCTACAACATCTGATTTTCTTGTGGCAACTCCTATACCTTGCCAAACAGCCCATCCTTTGCCGGGAGTTGCTAATAATTCTAAACCATTTTTTTCTTGATTTTTTAAGAGATTAATTACAGAGGGAGAATTTGTCCATTGAATGTGAACTGGGAATGGCATCGAATTAAAAAAAGAAGTTGCTGCCTTTACTTGTTCGATAGTTTTTGCTGAAAGAGCAATTACCAATTCATTTAAACAGGTAAGGTTTTTTAAAACTTCTTTGATATCTTTTAGTGCTGGACGTTCAAACTCTTCATATAAACATGGGATTAATATACTAGTGGATCTTTTTTTGAGGCTTTCATTTAATTCTTTAATTAAATCATTAGTGACACCGTATTCATGTATTGTTGTGATTAACCCTTGTTGAAAGTCCATTTTCTATTTGATGTGCAGAATAGTGTTAATACTTCGATAATTTTTTCAAAGTGAAGCAAATTGATTCAGAGAAAAAATTAGATAGATTGAAACTTGGTAAATTGTTAGAAACAATTTATACAAGTAATACTACAGAAGAAATTAATTTTATCTCAAATCAATTATTACAGATTTTAGATGATTTCTCAGAGAAATCTTCTTTTGAAGAAATAAGTGATAATGAACGTTGGGATGAATCTTATTCAGTTTTAATAACATATGCAGATTCTGTTTATAAAGATGGTGAATCAACTTTAATAACACTTCGAGACTTATTAGCAAAACATTTTGGAAGCCTTTCTAAGGTTTTGCATATTCTTCCATTTTTGAAATCTACTAGTGATGGAGGTTTTGCTGTTTCAAGTTATGAATCTTTAGAAGAGAAATTTGGAAATTGGAATGATCTTAAAAATATTTCTCAAAAACATATTTTGATGGCTGATTTAGTACTTAATCATATTTCATCTTCTCATCCTTGGGTTCAAGAATTTATTAACTCCCAAGAACCTGGAATATCAAATATTTTTTCTCCGGACAAAAATTTTGATTGTACAAATGTTGTTAGACCTAGAAGCACATCTTTATTTTCTAATATAAATACAGAGGATGGTTCGAAACAAGTTTGGACAACTTTTGGTCCAGATCAAATTGATTTGAATTGGCATAATCCAAAGATGACTCTTTATTTCTTAAGTTTAATTATTAGATATTTATCTAATGGAGTTAAATGGTTCAGACTCGATGCGGTAGGTTTTATTTGGAAAGAATCTGGCACAACATGTTTACATTTGCCAAAGGCTCATTCAATTGTTAAAATCCTACGAATTCTTCTAAATAACCTTCTATCGGAAGCATTGTTATTAACTGAAACTAATGTTCCTCAAAGGGAAAATCTGTCATATTTAGTTCCTGAAGATGAGGCTCATATGGCATATAATTTTCCTTTGCCTCCTATTCTTTTAGAAGCAATTATTACTTCTAAAGCAGATATTCTAAATTCTTGGATTTTTAAATGGCCAGAGTTGCCTGAAAACACAACTCTTTTTAATTTCACAGCATCACATGATGGAGTTGGATTAAGAGCTTTAGAAGGACTCATGAATGAACAGAGAATCAAAGATTTATTAATTAATTGTGAGAAAAGGGGAGGACTTGTGAGTCATAGACGCTTAGCAAATGGAGAGGATAAACCATATGAGTTGAATATTAGTTGGTGGAGTGCAATGGAAGACCCTGGGATAGATTCTAATCGTTATCAGTATGAACGATTTTTATTAACTCAATTATTGGTTATGGCTCTTAAAGGTGTTCCCGCGTTTTATCTGCCAGCTTTATTGGCATCAGAAAATGATATTAAAAGTTTTTCCTTAACTGGACAAAGAAGAGACCTTAATAGAGAAAAATTTGACTATGAAAATCTTTCATCTATATTGGATAATCCAGAGTCTAATGCTAATAAAAATTTAAAATATCTCAAAAGTGCTATGAAAGTAAGATCGAACCTAAAACAATTTCATCCTGGTTCTCCTATGGAGTGTTTATCTAATGGTAGAAGTGATATTGTTGTAATCAAAAGGGGTAAAGGACCAGAATCTGTTTATACTATACATAACATTACAGATAATAAGATTAATTATCAATTGAATGATGAGGATCTTACAGCATTAAATACAAGTTATATTAAAATGCGTGATTTGCTAACATCCGAAAAATATGATTCGAAAAATATTATCCTTGATCCTTTTAAAGTCATTTGGCTTGGCTCTTTTTAAATGATTGAAAATTCTTCTATTTGGATTGTGAGCGATGTTGATGGAACTTTAATGGATCATTCATACGATCTTACTCCAGCAAAAGAAACTATAAATACCTTAAAAGAGTTATCTGTGCCTGTTATACTTTGTACGAGCAAGACTGCTTCGGAAGTAAAGGTTATTAGAAAGGAACTTGAATTAACTGATCCTTATATTGTTGAGAATGGAGCAGCAATATATGGTGAATCAACTGAAAATGAAGAATTTCAAATTATTCTTGGAGAAAAGTATGAAGTTCTTGAAGAAATATTGAAGTTTATTTCAAAAGATATTAGCTACAATTTAATTCCTCTTAATAATCTTTCTGATCAAGAAGCTACCGAACTTACAGGATTAAAAGGTAATTCATTAACTTTAATGAGAGATAGACATTGGAGTATGCCATTTTTGAATCCTCCTAATTCCCTTGAAAAAAAAATAAAAAGTTGTTGTAAAAGGTTTAACGTTTCAATTTTTAAAGGTAATAGAATGAGTCATTTATTGTCAATTAATTCAGATAAAGGAAAAGCAATAAATAAACTTAAGAAATATTCAAATAATCCATATATTAAAATTATAGGATTAGGAGATTCTCCGAATGATTTACCTTTATTAATTAATTCGGATTTTAAAATTGTTATTCCAGGGATAAATGGTCCTAATTTAGATTTATTAAATAAATTAAAAAATTATGAATTTACTTTAGCTGAAATGCCTAATGGTCATGGTTGGAAGCATGAAATAACTAAGTTAATTGATAGATTAGACCTTAAAAGATAAGTGAAAGCTTCAAATATTAACTTCCCCTTAGATAAATTTGAAAAATTAATTATCAATATTGGATGGGATTCCTTACAAGATTGGATCCGTTTTTGGAATATTAAAAAAGATCTTCTTTTAATTAATGAATATTGGGATGACAATGTAAGAGAAGATTGGATCTGGGGTTTGGCTTTACCTCTTTTGTCTCAGGCATATAAATTCAAAAATAAATTTTCAGAACGAAAAATTATTGGCATATCTGCTTTGCCAGGTACTGGGAAAACGACATTAGGGAAATGGTTGGAAGCAATATCTGTAAAACTAGATTTCAAAATAAATGTTATTTCTATCGACGATTTTTATCTTCCATCTGATGAAATGAAGTTAGCAATAAAGAATAATCCTTGGAATGTTTCTAGAGGATTCCCAGGAAGCCATTCAGTAAACTTAATGCAAGAGACCTTATTAAATTGGAAGGCTGATGGGCATTTAAAGGTGCCAGTTTTTGATAAATCTTTAAGGAATGGTTTAGGAGATAGATCTCATTGGAGGGTAGATGATCCGGACTTGTTAATTCTTGAAGGTTGGTTTTTAGGAGTGAAACCTCTTGCTAATTGTCTGGAAGAGTATAAATCATTTGAGCCATCTTTAACTTCTCTAGAATCTTCTTATAGGTTAAATATTCAAAATAATTTAAAACAATATTTCGATATTTGGAATTTAATCGATAATATTTGGCAAGTAAAACCCCTGAAATTTGAATATATGAATTTATGGAAAACAAATCAGGAAAATGAAATGTTTAGAAAAGAAGGAAAATCACTTAAAGATATTCAATTATCTAATTTTTTGAGAATGTTAAATGTTTCTATTCCTAAAATATGTTTTGAAGAAATTAATTCGGATGTTTTGTTGTTGATTAATCAAGAGAGAAAAATAATTGAAGTTGGTTTAAAATAAAAAAATTTTAAATTTTTTTATCTTCAGTAATTTTTTATACATTTTTTATTTTTTATTTTTTGTTTAATAAAACTAATTTATTTTTGTAATGGTTGAGTTTTCTTATAAAAACAAAAGCTCTAGGATGATTGTTTTGAGATGTATTGGTGCATCTAATTTTTTCTTAGAGAGAGTGATATACCCAACTGATATAATTACTTTTATGGCTCCAAATGATTCGAGAGTTGAAATATGGGGAAATCATTTGTATGGACCTAAACTTGAGGAAAGAATAAGAGTTTCCTCTGATAACGAAGATTCCACATTAGTAGCGTAATTAAATATATCAATATTCGTTTTCTAGTCAATATTTTTTATATACATAAATTAATTTTGATATTAATAACAAGTTTTTAAATCATGATTAAACCTTATTTTTTAGATTGAATATGATGCGTTTATAATCTTATGTTATATCTCTAGTATTAAATTTTAATTATTTAGGAACATTTAAACCTAGAGATTAAAATTATAATAATTATTTATTCAATAATTCATTTAAGATTATTTTAAATGAATCTTTATCATTCAATTAAAATTTAATTATCCCATTATGGATCTTACAACAGTTTTATTTTTTTTAAGTTTTCCATTCGTAGCATTAACAATTTATTTTGGAACTAAAAATAATTTTTATGAAAGTGAAAATTATAACGGTGACGGATGTGCACATGATGTGAAAAGATAATTTTATTAATTATTTCCACTAAATACACAAGTCCATTTACTATCAAATTGCCAGACAGGTTTATATATTCTATCAGTAATTTCTTTACCTGCTTTTTTACATGTCTCTAAATCTTTCATTGGAATAGAGTGTAATGATGGACTAGTTATTCCACTTACTACTGGTCTTCCTCCTGGTCCTTGTCGATAAGTTCCAATAACTAGCCAATAATCTGCTTTAACATCGTCGGTTAATAAAAAGACAGATAAAACAATTAAGAATTTTAGAAATAATTTATTCTTCATAATTTATTATTTTCTTTTACTTTTATAATCTAAATTGTATTATTTACTTGTGAAGTACTTTTATACATAAATTTTGGAATATTTAAAATTTATTTTATACGGATTAATTCAAGGTTTAACTGAATTTATTCCTGTTAGTAGTACAGCTCATTTAAAAATTATCTCTTTATGGTTGGGATTTGAAGACCCTGGCACATCTTTGTCAGCAATTATTCAACTTGGAAGTGTTTTTGCGATATTCTGGTACTTTAGAAATGATATCTTTTTTTTTAAGAATTCATCTTCAAAAAATATTTTAGATTCTTTTTTAATTAAAAGATTATCAACTTCTATATTTATTGGTACTATCCCAATCATTTTTATAGGAGCATTTATAAAGTTTTTTATTCCTTACTTTTTAGATAATAATCTGCGTTCTAATTTTTCTATAGCAATAATTTCCATATTAATGGCTTTTTTTATGTATTTTTCTGATAATTCTAGAAATAAATATATTAACTTAAGAAATCATAATTATCTCGATAGCTTATTAATAGGTCTTGGACAAGCATTTGCAATAATCCCTGGAGTATCAAGATCAGGAGTTACTATCTCTTTGGCACTTTTATTTGGTTGGGAAAGAAAAGATGCCGCAAAGTTTTCTTTTCTTCTGGGTATACCTGCTATTTCATTAGCTGCTATCGTTCAGTTAATTTTTTCTTTAAATCAATTTTCAAATTTTAGTTTTTTACCGTTAGTAATTGGACTTACTACCACATTCTTATCTTCTTTATTAGCAATAGATTTTTTAATAAAATATATATCTAAACGTGGAATGAAAATATTTATATACTATAGAATTATTTTTGGTATTTTGATTCTTTTGAATTTATAATTTCTTTGGAGAGTTAAATATTCTCTTTAATGTTTTACGCATATGATTTTAAATCAATTATTTGTATCTTTTCAATTAGGAGAAGTTGAAGTTTCAAATACTACTTTATTTATTCTTATATTTTTTTCATCATTTACATTCATTGCTGTTGGTATTAGTTCTTATAAATTATACAAATCTTTAATTAATGATGATGTTGATAATTAATCGGAACGGCGGGATTTGAACCCACGACCCCCACTACCCCAAAGTGGTGCGCTACCAAACTGCGCTACGCCCCGTATCATTACTATAAAGTTAATAAGGACTACTTATTATTCTTTATAGGTTTATTATCAGACATCAATACACACTTATCAACTTCCCAATTAAATTTTTCCCAGATTTCATCATTTAATTTGTAATTACTACCAGTAAACGACCCTAGTTTTACTTTTGTTGGAGATGCCGAGCAATATTGTCTACTTCCTTCTATAGCTAGGTATTGTTGATGATAATCTTCAGCGTAATAATAAGTGTCAATCATTTTTATTTCTGTTTCAATTAATCCAAGACTTTTTTTATTAAGTTCTCTTTGATATTCTTCTTTACTTGATTGTATTATTTCTTTTTTGTTTTTATTTTTATAGTATATCGAAGATCTATATTGAGAACCAACATCATTACCTTGTCTATCTTTCTGGGTTGGATTATGACATTCCCAAAACATTTTTAATAGATCACTAATATCTATTTCCTTTTTATTCCAAACAACTCTTACTACTTCTGCATGACCAGTTAAACCAGAACATACCTCATAATAAGTAGGATTATTTTTAATCCCTCCTGCATAACCAACAGAGGTTGTTACTACTCCAGGAAGTTTCCAAAAACATTTTTCTGCACCCCAGAAACAACCGCACCCAAATATTATTTCGTCCTCTTGAGAGTTGGGATCTTTTTTAATATCAGTATTTAATATTCTATGAATTGAATTGTTTTTTTCACTAGGAATATAATTTTTGTTATTCATAATACTTTTTAGAAATTTAAGCATACTTAAGCAATTTTTAATATGTTGAATATTGATTTTAGCTCTCTATTTTACTAGTTGCTAATTCTCTTTCCCAAAGATTTTTATATAGACCTTTTTGTTTAATTAAATCTTCATGGATACCCTCTTGAACTATTAAACCCTTATCCATTACTAGAACTCTGTCACATGTTGCGGCTACAGATAATTGGTGACTGATCATTATTATGGTTTTAGTTCTATTTGCCCTCATTTCCTCAATTATTAAAGAGGCTGTTTTGTTATCAACACTAGCTAAAGCATCATCTAGAACAACTACAGAAGAATCAACAAGTAATGCTCTACCTAGAGCAGTTCTTTGCCTTTGACCTCCACTTAATGTGATACCTCTTTCGCCTACTATAGTTCTAAAGCCTTTTGGGAAATTATCAATATCATCAATCAAACCAGCTTTTGATGCACTTTCTCTGACTAATTCCTTAGAGGCATTTGGTTCTCCAAAACTTAGATTTTCAGAAATTGTTGAAGTAAATAAAAAGGCTTCTTGAGGAACAATAGCTATATTCTTTCTTAAATCTCCTAATCTTATGTTCTTTATATCAATATCATCTAAATATAATTGCGAGTTTGGTATTTCAATTGTTCTGCAAAGAGATTTAGCTAATGTCGTTTTTCCACAACCTACAGGCCCAACTATCGCAATAAGTTCTCCTGGGAAAATTTTAAAGTTCAAACCATTTAATGAATTAAATTTAGATCCTGGATATTTTATTGTTAAATTTTTTGCCTCTACAAAACCTTTTATCTTTTTCTTTAAGATTTTTGTGCCCTTTTTATCTACTATATTAGGATTATTTTGGAATATTTCTTCTACACGATCTAAACTTACTTGACCAAGTTGAAATGTATTTAATGTAAAGCCTAGAAGTGCAGTTGGGAATACCAGCCTTTCTACATATAATATAAGTGCTACTAATCCGCCAATTGATATAAACCCATTTTCTAATTGATAAGTTCCTAAAGCTAATAATATTAATAATGAAATTGATGAAATGCCTTGTAAAAGTGGGAATAAAGTACTAGCAGTTCGTGAAAGTTTTATTGCTGAATTACGATAATTTGTATTATAAATATTAAATTCTTTTTTTTCTGCATTTTCTTGACCATAAATTTTAATTGCACTTATACCAGAAAGATCCTCTTGAATTAAATCGCTTAGTTTAGATAATGATTCTTGCTGTGCTTTTCTTTGACTTACCATTCTTCCTCCAAATAGGCTTACTAGTCCAAGAATTATTGGGAAAATCATTAAAGCAGATATAGTAAGTGGTTTATTAATTACAAACATTGAAGGTATTGTCAGAGAATAAGCAAGAACAATATTGCATAAACTTAATACTGTAAAACCAAGTAACCTTCTTATATTTTCAATATCGCTTGTAGCTCTGCTAATAATATCGCCACTACCTTTTTTTTGAATCCATTCTGGATCTTGAATAAGTAAATGATCGAAAAGTTTTTGTCTAAGATTTACTTCAACTTTTCTTCCTATTCCAAAAACTATCTGCCGTGAAAATAATCTAATTAGAGCCATGCATGTTGCAAGAAAAATTAGCCAAATTGATTTTTTAATTACGAAACTCGAAGAAAATACATTTTGCAATTGATCAATAATATTTTTTACTTCCAAGGGTATTAAAACACTTAAAATATTTACTATAAGAAGAGCTATTGCACCGTATAAAAATTCTTTTTTATATGGTTTAAGATATTTTTTTATTATTTTAAACTTTAAGGTTTTCATGTAATTTTTCCCATATGATTAAGATAATGTTTCATTTTTAAATATGTGAGCTAGTTTTATAAATGATTTAGTATTTATTTTATGAGTAACGATCAAACTCATCCACTTCATGAAACAGATAAGAATATTATAGATTCTCTTATATCAAAGGAATATCCAGAAGATCTAGATTTTATAAATTTAGCTAGATTGATAAATCGATATTCAAAATTCCCTGGTGAAATTGAAATCCAAACTGATATTCAAAAAATTCTTAAATTCTGGAAAATTTCTGAAAATGAACTGTTTTCTAAAACCAGAATGCTTTGGTCAAATAACTTCCGCCCTTCTAATACTTCTAAAGAATTAGTTGGATCAGGATTCGATACTTCTAACTAGATTTTATAATCATATTTTCACTCATATAAATTAAATATATGTCTTTTAATAAAACAAATTCTGAAATCCTTAATCAATTAATTCAAGGACAAAACCTCGATGATTTTACGGCTAGGCTCTTAATGAAAAGATGGCTTAATGATGAAATACTAGATGTTCAAACCGGAGCTTTTTTGACCGCATTAAGAGCAAAGGGCTCCACAGGAATAGAATTATCTTCTATGGCAGTTGAACTTCTAAATGTTTGTAATTTGCCTGTGGCTAGACCAGAATTGTTTATGGTAGATACTTGTGGTACTGGAGGTGATGGAGCTAATACATTCAATATCTCCACTGCTGTAGCTTTTGTAGCATCATCCTGCGGTGTAAAAATAGCAAAACATGGTAATAAAAGTGCTAGTGGTAAAGTTGGTTCGGCCGACGTGTTATTAAATCTTGGAATAAATTTAAATTCTTCCTTAGACAAAGTTATATCTGCGATAGAAGAGATTGGAATTACCTTCTTATTCGCACCTGTTTGGCATAAATCATTAATTAAATTAGCTCCTTTGAGAAAGGCACTTGGCATTAGAACTATTTTTAATCAACTTGGTCCTTTGGTTAATCCTTTAAGACCTAATGCTCAAGTCTTGGGAGTCGCATCTGAAGATCTTTTAGAACCAATGGCAGCGGCTCTTTGTAATATGGGAATGAATAGAGCAATAGTTGTCCACGGTTCTGGAGGTCTTGATGAGGCTTCACTTCAAGGGGATAATAAATTAGTATTTGTCGAGAACGGCAAATTAACTAATTCTAAACTTAATATTTCTGACTTTAACCTTGCAAATATTCCTAATAGTAAGCTTGTAGTTTCTGACAAGGAATCTAACGAGCAAATTTTAGAATCTGTTTTAAAGGGTTCTGGTCCATTAGCTCACAATTATGTTGTTGCCTTAAACACAGCTTTAGTCTTATGGGTAGCTGGAGTAGAAGACAATATTAATGAAGGATTTAATCAAGCGTTATATTCAATAAAAGAAGCAAGTGCTTGGAAAAAATTTCTACTTTTAAGAAGTTTTCTTTCCCCAGATGACCCACAATAAAATACTATGAAAAATCCTCATAAGAAAAATGCTAAATTAGTTCTTAGTAACGGAATTACTTTTCCTGGTTTTTCTTTTGGTTCTACTGGAACAACTGTAGGAGAAATTGTTTTTAATACAGGAATGACAGGTTATCAGGAGGTGATAACTGATCCAAGTTACTTTGGTCAAATTCTTACATTTACTTATCCCGAAATTGGTAATACTGGAATCAATCCTGAGGATTCAGAATCGAGTATCACAGTTAAAGGAATAATTGTACGTAATTATTCCTCAAATAATTCAAATTGGCGATCAACAAAAACTTTTAATCACTGGCTTATTGAACAAAATATTATTGGACTTTATGGAATAGATACTAGAGCACTTGTTAAACTTTTAAGATCAAATGGTTCTATGAATGGACTTATTACATCAGAAGAAAAAGATATAAAAAGTTGTTTAAAGATAATTTCTGATACCCCTAAAATGGAAGGATTAAATTTATCAAAGGAAGTATCAACAAATAGAACTTATTCTTGGATAACTACAACAAAAACTGATTTTGACGTAAGAAGAAATAATTCAAATGATTTAAATAAATTAAAAATAATAGCAATTGATTTTGGAATAAAGCAGTCAATTTTAAACAGACTTGTTTCTCATGGATGTGAAATTTTAGTTTTACCTTACACTTTTTCGTTTGAGGATATTTTAGCTTATAAACCTGATGGAATATTTTTCTCTAATGGCCCAGGAGATCCCTCGACAGTTCTTGAAGGAATTAATTTAGCTAAATTACTTATTGATTACGGAAAGATTCCTATGTTTGGGATTTGTTTAGGTCATCAAATATTTGGATTAGCATTAGGCGGTTCTACATATAAATTACCTTTTGGACATCGTGGTTTAAACCATCCTTGTGGTAAAAATAATAAAATCGAAATTACCAGCCAAAATCATGGTTTTGCTATTGATCCTGATTCTTTGCCAAAAGACACAGTCAAAATAACTCATTTTAATCTAAACGATAATACAGTGGCTGGTTTGGAAGTAAATAATAAACCAATTTTTAGTGTTCAATATCATCCTGAAGCAGGACCTGGTCCACATGACTCAGATTACTTATTTGATAAGTTTGTTTCTCTAATGTTAGAAAGATGTTGACATATTGTTTTCTTTTGATTTGATAATTACATTTGATAAATTATTTTTTTGGAGGGCCTAAGTCATAGAAGAATTCCAAAAGCTAACTGTTTCTTTAAGAGGAAACATCGATGTAAAGACAAATATTATTGTTTTTACTTTTAAAGGTCAGCTTGATGCATTTTCTGAAAAACAATTTAAGAATTTTATAACTAATAAACTTAGAAATGATTCAAAGGCCATGCCATTCGTAATTGATCTATCAAAAATTGATTTTCTAGACTCTAGTGGCTTAGGGGCTCTTGTTCAAACTTCTAAAGAATGTAAAAAACTTAAAGTAGGTTTTTGTGTAGTAGGAAATACTAGAGTTGCCCAAAGCATTAAGCTTGTTCGTTTAGGTGATTTTTTAAATTTAAAATCTAGCCTTGAAGAAGCATTACTTAATTTAAAAAGTTGAATTATTGGATTCAAAATCTTGTCCCATATGGTTCTCCAGAAGAAATTGGTGTCATACAACTTGCTTGGCTGGGAGATTCAGTTTGGGAACTTCATCAAAGATTAAGGTATGTTCATTTTCCTTTGAAGTCAAAGGAACTGCATTTATCAGTGGTAAATGAAGTAAAAGCAAAAGCTCAATCAAAATCATTAAGTCAAATTGAACATTTATTAAATACTTTTGAAATTGATTTAATTAGAAGAGCCAGAAACAAAACTAAACGATATCCTAAGTCAGCAGATCCCACTATATACTCAAGAGCAACTGGTTTCGAGACTCTTATTGGTTGGCTATTTCTAAAAGACCCAAAAAGGTTATCAAAATTTTTTGAATATCTAGAACAAAGAATCTAAAGCATCAATGAAAAATTACTCTAAAAAAGACTATTCAAAAAATAAAAGAAATAACTACAATAAAAGATCAGAATCTAATAAGTTTTTGAGATCTTCAAATTCTTTAAATGAAACTAATTTCTCTTCTAAAAAAAATACTTTTGGGAGAAAACCAGTTAATAAAAAAAATCAAACTAGTCAAATAAAGTCGAAGGATCCTAACTATAAAAATCACCCTTCTTCAATTAGTAAAAATGTTTCTTATAAATCTAATTCCGGTTTAACTGCTAAGAATTCTGATATAAATCTTCAACATGTTTTTAATAAAAAAAATTTTGATGATTGGATATGGGGAAAACATTCTGTTTCTGAAGCCTTAATTAGTGAGAGACCTATTAATAGAATTTGGTGCACATCAGAGATTATTTCTTCAGAGAAGTTTTATATATTACTTAAAGATTTAAAATCAAAAGGTGTTCTAATAGAAGAGGTCTCTTGGAATAGACTTTCTCAATTGACTTTTGGCGCATCACATCAAGGTGTCGCAATGCAATTAGCACATAAAAAATCCATATCTTTAAATAAATTAATTGATTTATCTAAAACTAATACCACCAATCCAATTATCGTCGCCTTAGATGGAATAACAGATCCACATAATTTAGGAGCGATCATAAGGTCAGCAGAAGCTTTTAATTGTAAAGGGATTATTCTTCCTCAAAGAAGATCTGCCGGATTAACTGGAACAGTTGCAAAAGTTGCAGCAGGTGCTTTGGAGCATATACCTGTAAGTAGAGTGGTTAATTTAAACAGATCACTAGAAGAACTTAAGAGAAACAATTTTCTTATTGTAGGATTATCCGGAGATAGTCAATTGCCCATTTCAAGTTTTAATGAAAAATCTCCTATTGTAGTAATCATAGGATCAGAAGATAAAGGTATTTCTTTACTTACCCAGAAAAAATGTGATTATCTTTTAAGAATTCCTCTTAAAGGTAAAACTTCCAGCTTAAATGCATCTGTTGCAGCAGCTATATCCTTATTTCACTTAACTAGTAATTAGATATCATTTATTAATTTATTATTATTTAAAATATTAGTGGAATATTGTTGTTTCCATACATTTCCCGGATTATTAAATATTTATTGAACTTTTGCTAAGAAATTGTATAGAATTTAACAAGAATTAGAGGTCTTAAATGGCCAAGAACATTGATTAGAAAACTTGGAAACAAACTTGGTTTAGCCTGGTGGGCTAAAATTGAATCAGATAAACCCATATCAACATATTGGTATGGTCCTTTTCTAACAAAAAGAAGCCTTAAACTAAATCTAGTTTCTTTTATTGGAGAGCTTTCAGATGAAGGTTCAATCAACATTAAACATAGTATTGTTAGATGTAAAAAGGAAGAACCGTTAACTATTTTTTAACCATTATATTTTCATAAAAAGCTTTTATAAATGAACTTTAAGTTTATACGAAATGAAATTATAAGTGGAAATGTCTCAGTAAAAGAATTAGTAAATGATTATTTTTCTAAAATTGCAGAAATAAATCCTAAAATCAATGCATATATATGTACAACAAAAGATATTGCACAGTCTCAAGCTGATAAAATTGATAAATTAATTCATAATAATGAACAGCTTCCTCCTCTAGCGGGTTTGCCAATAGCCATAAAGGATAATATTTGCACACAAGGAGTCGTTACCTCTTGTTCAAGTAAAATGCTCCAGAATTTTGTTGCCCCATATGAATCTACAGCTTCAAGTAAATTATGGTCTTCAGGAGGTATTTGCTTAGGGAAAACAAATTTAGATGAATTTGCAATGGGGAGTTCTACAGAGACGTCAGTATTTGGAGTTACTTCAAATCCATGGGATATTAATAGAGTCCCAGGTGGAAGTTCTGGTGGTAGCGCTGCTTCAGTTGCGGCAGGTTTGTGTGCCGCTGCTATAGGTTCTGATACTGGAGGGTCAATAAGACAACCAGCATCTTTTTGTGGTGTTGTTGGACTTAAACCTACTTATGGTCGAATAAGTAGATGGGGACTTATTGCTTTTGCGAGTTCTTTAGACCAAATTGGCCCAATCACTAATACAGTTTCAGATGCTGCTGAAATTCTATATTCTATTTCTGGCAAAGATCCTTATGATTCAACATGTCTTGACAAGCCTGTTCCAAATTATTTGGAAGATTTAAATAAATCTATCAAAGATTTAAAAATAGGAATTATTAAAGAATGTTTTGATCATCCCGGTCTCAATTCAGAAGTAAAAGAATCTGTTCTTTCCGGAGTTGAAAGATTTAGAAATTTAGGTGCTCAAATCATTGACATAGAATGTCCCAGATTTAATGATGGAATAGCTACTTATTATGTTATTGCACCATGCGAAGCCTCTGCTAATTTAGCTAGATACGATGGAGTGAAATATGGTTATAGAGCTGATGGCGTATCAAACTTTTTGGATATGACTTCTAAGAGCAGAGCTAATGGTTTTGGAGATGAAGTACAAAGAAGGATTCTTATTGGAACTTATGCCTTATCAGCAGGTTATAGCGACGAATATTATAAGAAAGCTCAGAGAGTTAGGACGTTGATCAGAAAAGATTTTGATAATGCTTTTGAAAAAGTTGATATTCTATTAACACCTACATGTCCAACAACAGCATTTTTAAAAGGAGATTTTCTAAACGATCCCCTTTCAATGTATTTATCAGATCTTTTAACTGTCCCTGCTAATTTAGCTGGACTCCCTGCAATTAGCATTCCATGTGGATTTGACAAAAAAGGTTTACCGATTGGTCTTCAATTAATAGGTAATGTTTTAGAAGAGCATAGAATTTTGAATGCTGCAAATATATTTGAAATTGATGCTCAAGTTATTAAGAATAAGCCGTTTTACTGAATTTGTATTAAAAATTAATTTGTATCGCTAAAATATAGATCTTTTAAAAATATTCTTTATCTTATATATATGAATTAATTAATTATGGGTTTTGTTCCTCTTCATAATCATAGTGACTACAGTCTACTAGATGGGGCGAGTCAAGTTTCTAAAATTGTTGATAGAGCTTCTGACCTTGGAATGGATTCTATTGCTCTGACTGATCATGGAGTAATGTATGGAGTTCTGGATCTAGTCAAAAAGTGTAAAGAGAAAGGCATTAAACCTATTATTGGTAATGAAATGTATATTATTAATGGCTCTATTGATGATCCTCAACCAAAGAAAGAAAAAAGATATCATTTAGTTGTTTTAGCAAAAAATCATACTGGATATAAAAACCTTGTAAAGTTAACAACTATTAGCCATTTAAATGGGATGCGAGGTAGAGGAATCTTCTCTAGGCCCTGTATTGATAAATCTCTTTTAACTAAATATAAAGAAGGTCTTATTATATCCACAGCCTGTCTTGGAGGTGAAATACCTCAAGCTATTTTAAAGGGGAAGATAGATGTAGCTGAGAATATTGCGCTTTGGTATAAGAAATTACTTGGAAATGATTTTTATCTAGAAATACAAGATCATGGTTCTATAGAAGATAGAATAGTGAACGTAGAATTAATAAGAATTGGAAAAAAACATCAAATAGAAGTTATTGCAACAAATGACTCCCACTATATATCTAATATGGATGTAGAATCACATGATGCTTTGCTTTGTGTTCTTACTGGAAAATTAATAAGTGACCAAAAGAGATTGAGATATACAGGTACAGAATATATTAAGAGTGAGAATGAAATGCTTTCACTTTTTAAAGATCATATAGATGATGAATCAATAAAAAAAGCAGTAAATAATACTGTTGAGATTTCAAAAAAAATTGAGGAATTTGAATTGTTTGGTACCTATAGAATGCCAACCTTTCCTCTTAAAGAGGATAAAGATTCATTGTCTCTTTTGACAAGGATATCCACTGATGGTCTTTTAAAAAGACTTAAAAAATCTAGTCTTGCAGATGTTAGTGAAATCTATAAAAAAAGATTGACCTCGGAACTAGAAATAATTAATGATATGGGCTTCCCAGATTATTTTTTAGTCGTATGGGATTATATAAAATTTGCAAGAGATAATTCTATTCCCGTAGGTCCAGGGAGAGGTTCAGCCGCAGGATCACTTGTCGCATATGCACTTCAAATTACAAATATAGATCCTGTTGAGCATGGATTACTTTTTGAAAGATTCTTAAATCCCGCTAGAAAGTCAATGCCTGATATTGATACTGATTTTTGCATCGATAGGAGAAACGAAGTTATTGATTATGTTTCTAAGAGATATGGTGATGATAAGGTTGCTCAAATAATTACTTTTAATAAAATGACTTCCAAGGCCGTTTTAAAGGATGTTGCGAGAGTCCTAGATATTCCTTATGGCGAGGCTGATAAATTAGCAAAATTAATACCAGTCGTTAGAGGTAAACCATATAAATTAAAAGAAATGATAGAGAAAAATTCACCTAGTCAAGAATTCAGAGACAAATATATAAACGATGAGAGAGTAAAAAGATGGATTGATTTAGCACTTAGGATCGAAGGTACTAATAAAACATATGGAGTTCATGCTGCAGGGGTAGTAATAGCTTCAGAACCTTTAGACGAACTTGTACCGCTTCAAAGAAACAATGATGGTCAAATAATAACTCAATATTCAATGGACGATATTGAATCTCTTGGATTGTTGAAAATGGATTTCTTAGGTCTTAAAAATTTAACTATGATAGATAAGACAATTTCTTTAATAAAGGAATCTACAGGACAAAAAATTAATATTGATGAATTACCTCAGAATGATCTTAAAACCTTTGATCTTATTGGTAGGGGAGATCTTGAGGGAATATTTCAGTTAGAGTCATCTGGGATGAAGCAGGTTGTAAAGGATTTTAAGCCTAACTCTCTTGAGGATATATCATCTATTCTTGCTCTTTACAGACCTGGTCCTCTTGATGCTGGTCTTATACCTAAATTTATTAATAGAAAAAATGGTAAAGAAAAAATTGATTTTCCTCATCCTTTTATAAAATCCATACTTACTGAAACTTATGGAATTATGGTTTATCAAGAGCAAATAATGAAAATTGCTCAAGATTTAGCAGGTTATTCACTTGGTGATGCTGATTTACTTAGAAGAGCAATGGGAAAAAAGAAAGTTTCAGAGATGGTTAAACATAAGAATCTCTTCGTGGAGGGTTCTATAAAGAACGGAGTTGATGAAAAGATAGCTAATGACCTTTTTGATCAAATGGTTTTATTTGCTGAATATTGTTTTAATAAAAGTCATTCAACTGCTTATGGCGCCGTTACTTATCAAACTGCCTTTTTGAAAGCTCATTTCCCAGTTGCATATATGGCAGCACTTTTAAGTGTTAATTCTGGCTCTAGCGATAAAATGCAGAGATATATTTCTAATTGTTATGCTATGGGAATAGAAGTTATTTCCCCTAGTATAAATTTCTCTGGAATTGATTTCACCATAAAAAAAGATCAAATTCTATTTGGGTTGTCAGCTATTAAAAATTTAGGAGATTCAGCCATTAGAAATATAATTACTAATCGTGAGAAATTAGGAAACTTTAAATCATTGTCAGATTTATGCGATCGTTTACCATCTAATGTACTCAACAAAAGGAATTTAGAATCTCTAATTCATTGTGGTGCTTTAGATGAGTTTTCTGAGAATAAAAATAGAGCTCAATTATTTTCTGATCTTGAAAATGTAATGGAATGGGCATCATCTCGTAATCGTGATCGAATTTCAGGGCAAGGAAATTTATTTGACTCTGTTGAAACATTTTCAGAGCAAGAATTTTCACAATCACAACATTCAAAGGTAGATGATTATTCACTTATTGAAAAGTTAAAATTAGAAAAGCAACTTTTGGGTTTTTATTTATCCGATCATCCATTAAAACATTTATCCAAGCCAGCCAAACTTGTTTCTCCAGTTAGTATTTCAAATTTAGAAGATATAAGTGATAGAACAAAGGTTTCACTAGTAGCGATGATTCCTGAATTAAAGCAAATTACAACAAGAAAAGGAGATAGAATGGCTATAGTTCAATTGGAAGATCTATCAGGTAGTTTTGAAGCGATTGTTTTCCCAAAAACATATTCTAGATTATCTGAATTCTTATTAACTGATACTAGACTTTTAGTTTGGGGCACTATTGATAAAAAAAGTGATAAAACTCAATTAATTATTGATGATTGTAGAGAGATTGATAACTTAAAATTGCTAGTTATTAACCTTGATAATTATCAAGCTTCAGATATAAGAGTTCATAATAAGATAAGAGATTGTTTAGTTAAATTTCGAGCAGCTAAAGAAAAATGTGGTATTAAGATTCCAGTATTAGCGGCTGTTAAGCATGAAAATTCACTTACTTATGTTAAATTCGGAGAACAATTTTGTGTTGGAGATATTGTTGGTGCTTCTAAATTATTGGAAGAAAATTCTTTTAAGGTTAATTTAAAATCTTTAGTTTCTTAGTCTAATTACTTTCTTCAAAGTTTTGTGACGCAGGCTTAAATGCAGCTTTAGCTCTTTTTATATTCAATGGGATATTTTCTAGTCCCAAAAAACTTCCAGGTTCTTTATCCCAACTAGCTGATAAAATTCCAAAACTTAAACCAGCTAGGCCTAATAAGAAGAATAAAGCCGATATTGCAATAGTTGCTGAAGGAGCTATTTCAGCTATATTTTTTGTCACAATGATATAACTAACTACAAATACAGACATTCCTAATATTGTAGGTATTCCTGTAGTAAAGAAAATCCTTCTTGCCATTCTGTCAGCTACATATTTGGGTATTCCACTATTTGAAGTTTTTTTGTCAACAAGTATCGGAGTTTTTTTATCTATATTTTCAAAAGCAACTTGCTCCGCTATTTTTTTCTTCCTTTTACTCGTATTCTTTTTGTATGTTTGTTTCTTTTTCATTAAAGGACGTTATCCCCTTATTCCAATCTTTTTAACTAAATCTTGATATTTTTGTTCACTTTTCCCTTTTATGTAAGAGAGTAATCTCTTCCTTTTTCCAATCATTTTTAGCAATCCTTGTCTTGAGGCGAAATCATGAATATTACCTTGAAGATGATCACTTAATTTTGATATTCTTTCTGAGAGCATCGCGACTTGTACCTCAACAGATCCTGTATCTGTATCATGTACTTGATGGGATTGAATAATTTTTTGTTTTTCTGCTGTATCTAGTGACATAAAATTTATCTACGTTGCTTTATCTTACTATGTTATCGGCCTAAATTACTATTATTATCTAGATGGTTCATAGCAAGTTTTAATATATATTCAAATGAAATCTTTTCTTTTTTTAGTATTAAATTTTTCTTATTTTTAATTTCGTTGATAAGAATAGGAAATAATTTTTTAATTTCTTTATTTGTATAATTTAGAGACTGAAGTGTTAAATCAATATCTTTTAGAATTGAATTGAGTTCATTGTTTTCTTTTAAATAATCACTATCTTTTAGTTCTTCACTTACTTTTGCTTTCATGTTTGATTTATTTTTTAATTCTAGGATTATTCTTTCAGTCATTTTTTGACCTATCCCTTGCACCGAACTAATTAATTTTTTATCTTTAAAAGCTATTGCATTAATAATTTCATCTATTGAATATTTGTTCAATAATGCCATTCCTATTTGTGAACCTACCCCTTTGATATTTAAAATTTCAATAAAGAAATCTTTTTGATCTTTTGAAATGAAACCAAATAAATAATCTGAATCTTCTTTTTTGATGTGTTTTAACCAGAAAACTAAGTTTTGAAGAGGTATCTCCTTTGTCTTTAATTTGATATAAATAGATTCTAATATCTGAATCTCATATCCTAAGCCCTGACAATTTATTACAATATAAAATTTGTTATTAGTTTGCCATAAATCTACAAGCTCACCTTTTATCCAGCTAATCAATTAACCTCCCGCTGCGTCACAACCAATTTTACTTCCAACTACGGCACCAAGTGGGACTGCCCACCATCTTCCTTTCCCTCTTGACATGGCAGCACCTGCTCCACCTCCTAATAGTGCTCCTGCTATTTTCCCATCTGTACAATCATTATCGTCAATTTGCTCTGCTTTTTTTCCATCACAGGGAATTTCCACATCTATTTCATAATTTCTTACATAACCTGGACTTGATTTTGTACCAGGAAAATATTCTTCCCTATATTCAGTTCTAGTACATTTTGTAGATCTAGGTGTTGAAGCATTCAAATGAAGTAAAGGAGAAAAAAGAAAAAGAATTGCAAAAAAGAAAAATTTCATATTGAAAATAATCCCTTTTTTTATTCTAAATGTTTTTAAGTATTTTGCTTGAAGAGATAATAGTTCCTAATAAAACAAGCATAGAACCAAATATAAAATTGATATTTATTAATTCGCTAAAGAACAAAACACCCCAAATAGATCCAAAAATTACTTGTAAATAATTAATAGTTGAGGCTTCTGATGCAGGTAGATACTTTAATCCTATAGTTAAAAACGTTTGACCTAATTGGGTAAAAATGCCAATTCCCATTATCCAAATTAAATCATTTAGATTAGGTGTAACCCAATTTCCTAATACAATAGGAAACAAAGTTATAACCGATACCAGAGGAAAATATTTAATTATTATAAAAATATCCTCAGTTGCTGAAAGCTTCTTAACAGTTACGTAAGCCAATGCAGTAGATATTGCACCAAGAAATGCTATAAAAACTGATAATTTCTCAATCTCAACGTTTATATTTTCTAACTGCGATTGATTTATTATTACTAAAATCCCTAGCCACCCAAATATTAAAGCCAGTAAAGTATTTTTCGTTATTTTTTCATTTATAAAAATACCTGCAAAGAAAGATATAAAAATAGGATATGTATATTGAATAACTGTAGAAATACTAAGAGGCATATTTCTTATTGCGTAAAATATACATATTAAAGCCACAGTTCCAAAGAATCCTCTCAACAAAAGTAATTTGCGATTATTTCCCCAAGGATTTATGTCTTTTGTCTTTAAGATAAATGAAGTTATTAATAAACTTATCAATGACCTAAAGAAAACTAATTCATATATTGGTATATTTTCATCAATTTTTTTTACACATACTGTCATTAGACTAAAGAATAGTGATGCAAAAACTAAATTTAACTTATTGAATAAGTATTTTTTATGTATCAATTTACATAGCAGCATTTGTTTTAAAAAGTTTTATTGTGAAATTAAGTAGATTCTTTTTTGATTTTGAACTATAACAAATAAATTATTGTTTTTTTACTAGATAAATAATTCATATGGGGCGATCTATACATCCAAGAACCATTGAGGAAGTTAAGGAAAAGTCAGATATTGTAGATGTTATTTCTGAGCACATTGTTCTAAAGAAAAAAGGTAAGGAGTTTGTTGGAATTTGCCCTTTTCATGATGATACAAAACCGTCTATGACGGTTTCACCTTCTAAGCAATTCTACTATTGTTTTTCTTGTGGAGCAGGTGGCAACTCAATTAAATTTTTAATGGAGTTTACGCGAGCTAATTTTTCAGATGTTGTTATTTCTCTTGCAAAAAAAAATAATATAAATATAGAAAGTCTTGATGGTCCTCAGGATGAGGCTTATAAAAGACAATTATCAAGAAAAGAAGAGCTTTATAAAATTTTAAGAATATCAAAAAATTGGTTTAAGTCTCAATTAAATAACTCCTTGGGTAAAGAAGCTATGAATTATTTAATATCCCAAAGAAAATTAAGTAGCATTATTATTAATGAATTTGAATTAGGTTTTGCACCTAATTCATGGAATGATTTATTTAATTATCTTTTAAAAGTAGAAAAATTTTCCTTAAATTCAATCTTAAGTTCAGGGCTTGTTATTTCTAAGGATAATTCTGATAAGAATTATGATCGTTTTAGAAACAGATTAATTGTTCCCATTCATGATATGCAAGGAAGAGTGGTTGCCTTTGGCGGTAGATCTTTAGATGGCCAGGAACCTAAATATCTTAACTCTCCTGAGTCTGAAGTTTTTGAAAAGGGTAAAATGTTGTTTGGACTCGAAAAAGCTTCTAACAAAATTAGAAAAAGTGATAAAGCAATAATCGTTGAAGGATATTTTGATGTTATTTCTCTTCATTCAAAAGGTATTACGAATTCAGTAGCTTCACTTGGAACAGCACTAAATAAATATCAAATATCACAACTATGTAGGTTCACGGATAATAAAAATATAATACTAAATTTTGATTCTGATAACGCAGGTATATTAGCCACAAAAAGAGTAATTAATGAAGTTGAGAATTTGTCAATTCATGATCAAATTAACCTAAAAATTCTTCAACTAAAAAACTTCAAAGATCCAGATGAATATTTAAATTTTAATTCTACTCAAGATTATTTTAATTTAATTGATAATGCATCTTTTTGGATTGATTGGGAGATTGATCAGATCTTTAATAAAAAAGATTTAACTAAATCTGATATTTTTCAAAGTGTTATTTCATCATTGGTTAAGTTATTAAGTAAATTACCTCAATCATCTACTAGAACTCATTATTTACAAAAAATATCTGAAAGGTTAAGTATGGGGCAAGCCAGATTAGCGATACAATTTGAACAAGATTTAAGAAATCAGGTAAAGGGTTTTCGTTGGCATGGTAGATCAAGGAGATTTGAACAACCAAATGAAGTATCACAACGTGAAAAAAATGAATCTGAAATAATTTTTTATTATCTCCATTGTCCTAATCTTAGGCTCTTTATTCGCGGGGAATTACTTAAAAGGGAAATTAATGAGTTCAGTTCCGACTATATTCGAATTATATGGGAAGTAATTTCAATAATTGAAGAAGGTATTTTAGGTTCTAATTATTTAAATAAATTTCAAAAATCTGATAGTCAAAAACTACATAAAGAATTTTCTTCTCTTAACTTGATTTCTTTATTACCAGATCATTTAGCTCTTAATTATTCTGAGTTATCAAACAAAATTAATATTTTTATTAATCCAAGTGAGCTATTTTTAACTATGTTAAAAAGTCCCAAAGAAAATTTACTTGGAACTTTATCTCTTCTTGAGAGGCACAAATCCTTAAAAAGATGCAGACACCTGATCGAATCTTGGAGTTCTCAAAGATTAAAAACATTAGAAAACTGTATATCTATACTAATAGATAATTCATCCTCAGAAAATTCTGATTCTAATAATGAAATCGATGAACTTTTTAAGGATTTAAACTCAGATGCTATTAAATTTCAAGAATTATATTATATAGAAAGGCAACATATAAATTCTCTAGATAAGCAACGTTGTGGTAATTTTATTGCTAAATAAAAAATTCCATCTTTTTTATAAACAATAGGTTTTAAGCATTTCTTTTACCTTTTTTGGTTTGTCTTCCAAAATATAAGCTTCTACTTCTTTCGCGTATGTTCCAGCAAATTTTGAAGTAGAAAACTCTAATGCATTTCTTTTACTCTTATGTAATTTAGTTTCTAAATCTTTTATTTCTCCCACTATTTTATTTCCATTACATTTTTGTACAACATGTGCCGCTTCATGCCTTAATGCTTTTCTAATAGCCCTTTTCGTTTTGAAATTATCTTGATTTGGATTGTTTTTTATTTCCTTGAATCTTGTTTTCCTTTTTGCATTTTCAGTACATATTACTATTTTATTTTCTTGAAAGTTGTGTAGACCTTTTATTTCTTTGTTTATTAAACATTCTATTTTATTTTCTTCAACAATATAGTTTGCCTTTACTAATAATTCTAGAATTTCTCTATCTAATTTACTTAAAAATATAATAAATTCCATATTGATTCTTATTTTATATAACTATAGTTGGAATTTTTCTTATATCTGTTGTTGATGTGCGACTTAATAAATTTCTATTGATTGTCCATTCTTTTGTCTTTTTTGTAATTGCCCATGTAATTGCTTTGTTATTATATTTTTTATTCAATGAGTCAATTGTTCTCATAAGATTTTCTGATTTCTTTATATCTTCCTGAAATTTGTAAGTGATAATTGATTGCTGTAAATAGTTGCAATTAGTTAGATCCTGCATTAAAACGCCCGCCTTTGATAATTTATACTCAGGATTATAAATTTCTTTAGATAATGCAACTACTATTTTTAAAATAACGTTTGTGTTGTCTGTTGCATTTATAAGTTTTTTATGAGCACTTCTTTGATAATTTTGACTTGAATATTTACTAGTTCTTGTAAATACACTAATGGCAGATGTTTGTAAGCTTTGGCTTCTCATTTTTGCCGATGCTTTTATCGCATAAATGGCTAATGCTTGAGTTAAATCTTCTAATTTTGTGATAGGAGTACCGAAACTTCTACTTACCTGAATTTCTCTTTTTGACTTATTACCTTTTTCTAATGTTAGACATTTATAACCTTTTAATTCTAATTGCAATCTTTTTCCTACGATCCCTAGTTTCTTAAAGATTTCACTTTCTTTCATATCTATTAATTCTTGTGCATTTTTAATACCTTTACTTTTTAACCAATTAGATGTTTGTTTCCCAATTCCCCAGATTTTATCTACACTAATTTCTTTAAAATAGCTATTCTCATTTTCGTTTCTAGCTAAATCAAATATTCCTGCTGAATAATCAATATTTTTAGCTAACTTGTTAGCAACTTTTGCCCTTACTTTGTTCTCTGCTATTCCTATTGTTATGGTGATTCCTAGATTCTGATATGTTAATGCCCTTATTTTTCTCGCCCAAGGATATAGATTTTTATTATTAGGTCTAGAAATTGAGACAAAGGCTTCATCAATAGAATAAATCTCTATTTTTTCACAGTAATTTTTTAATAAATTCATTAGTCTCTTACTCATATCAGCGTAAAGCGAGTAGTTAGAGCTTAAAACTGCTACATCTAATTTATTTAATCTTTCTTTCTCCTTGAAATAAGGGCTTCCCATTTTAATTTTTAAAGCTCGAGCTTCGGGACTTCTTGCAATAATGCATCCGTCATTATTAGATAAAATTACTACTGGTTTATTTCTTAAGTGAGGGTTTATACTTTGTTCACACGAAGCGTAAAAATTATTAGCATCTATAAGAGCTATTGCTTCAATACTTGAAATCGTCATAAGAATCTATGTATTGAATAGATGACAACCCCCCATATCTGTATATCAATATGATTTTTAAATTTGAAGTCTGGATAATTATGATTCTCTGCTTTTAAATATAATTCATTATTTTTTATGGATAATCTTTTTATTGTAAATTCTCCGTCTATCATCGCAATGATAATATTGCCTGGTTTAGCTCTTAAACTCTTATCTACTATTATTAAATCTTTATCTTTAATTCCTGCATTGACCATTGAGTCACCTTTAACTCTAAGAAAAAACGTACTAAGAGGATTAGATATTAAATGCTCATTTAAATCAATATTTGCTTCTGTATAATCATCTGCAGGAGACGGAAACCCTGCTGATATTGAAGCGCTTAATAAGGGAATCTTTAATCTTTGAGAGGCTAAACTAAAGGGATCCAAAGACTTGACTTGATAGTATATATGTACTATACATCAAAGAGCTGGGATTTTTTGGTTGTTAGGATTTTATGTATTAATTTAAAATTAAGTCTAACTTTTTCCTTTAGGCGCGATGGTATGGGGAGTTGTTAGAAATAGAAATAGCTCTATAAATTTGCTCCAATAAAATTAATCTAGCTAATTCATGAGGAAATGTTAGAAGAGAGAGACTTAGTAAAAGATCAGATTGTTTTTTAACATCAGAACTAATACCATCAGCATCTCCAATTAGAAAAATGATTTTTTTATTTTTAAAATTTAAAAGTAAAGAAGTTAGTTCAATAGAATTAAACTGTTTACCTTCCTCGCTGAGACTGATAATAATATTGTTTTTGAATCTAAGATTATTTATATTAAAACTCTTTAACTCCATAATTTTAAGATCTGGCATTCTTTTTTTGTATTGATTAATTCCATCTCTAATCCAATTTTTTTTTATTTTCCCAATAGCGTAAATTGATAATCTATTAGTCTGAATCATAAGTAAATATTTAAATTTAGTTATTCCTCAAGAAGATAGTTAAATTCATCATATAATTCTTCTTCAGTTGTTAAATTATTTGAATGATTAGCGATCTGGGAATTTGTGCTAATGAGATCATTTTCAGAGCATCTTAGTGAATGATTTACTTTAGAAGTTTCGCTAAGGCTTTCTGCATTATCAATTAAAGAATAAAAAATTTCACTAGGATCTTCTGATTTAGGAGGATTTTTGGTTTTCTCAGGATTTCCAACTACATTTTTACTAGTACTTATATTATGATCATTAGCTAAAGATTTATTTTTAATAAAATTATTAAGTTTATCTAAATTTTTCTTTGATAAGCTCATGATATAAATTAGATAATAAATGCATATTTAATTTAAACATATTATTTATCTTTTTGATGAATTTGAAAACCCATTATCCAAAAAAAAGATTTGGACAACATTGGTTGGTAAATAAAAAAATATTAGAGAAAATTAAAGAGGTCGCAGAACTTAATGCAAATGATTTTATTCTTGAAATCGGACCTGGAAGAGGAGCCTTAACATCAAAGTTATTAGATTCAGAAATTAGAAAATTACATGCTATTGAATTAGATTATGATTTAATTGATTTTTTAAATGTTAAATTCAAAAATAACGACAAGTTTTCTCTTCAACAGGGAGATATACTTTCAACAAATCTTGATTCATTTAATAATAAAATCACTAAAGTTGTCGCAAATATTCCATATAATATTACCGGACCAATATTGGATATCTTTGTAGGAAGATTAGGATTGATTAGAGATTACAATTATAAAAAAATAATATTTTTAATGCAGAAAGATGTTGTAGATAGGATTTTAGCAAAAGAAGGGAGTTCTAGCTCTGGAGCACTTAGTATCAGAATGCAGCTTTTATCTAAAATAAAAAAAATATGTGACGTAGAACCTTCTTCTTTTAGCCCGCCTCCAAAAGTCTTTTCTTCTTTAGTTGTTTTTGAACCATTAAAGACAGAGTTAAGATTGGATATTACTTCGGAGAAATATATTGATAAACTTCTTCGAATTGCGTTTAATTCAAGAAGAAAAATGCTTAGAAATACACTTAAATCAATATTTTCTACAGATGAAATTAATAAATTTTCTGAATCATCTAAAATTTGCTTGAATTTAAGACCTCAGGATCTTTCAATTAATCAATGGGTTAATCTTGCGGATAATTGTATTAAAATTAAAAAATAAAAAATTAATTAAATGTCTTTATTTTCTAATAGAAAAATTAATATAAAATCACCAGCCAAGATAAATTTACACCTTGAAGTTATAGGAAAAAGAAAAGATGGATTTCATGAATTAGCAATGATAATGCAAAATATTGATCTTGCGGATTATTTAGAGTTTGAGATTAATCAAGACGGTTCAATTAATTTAAAATCAGATTGCAATCATTTAAGTCTTACTAGTGATAACTTAATAGTTAAATCAGCATATCTAATAAGGGAAATATCAAATATAGATTTGGGGGCTAATATTTTTTTAAAAAAAAATATTCCTATAGGAGCAGGATTAGCTGGAGGTTCAAGTAATGCAGCAGCGACACTAATCGGATTAAATAAATTATGGAATTTAAATCTTGACAACAATACATTGTTAAAACTATCTGCATCATTAGGTTCAGATGTTCCTTTTTTCATAAATGGTGGAAGTCAATTATGTTTCGGAAGAGGAGAGATTCTAGAGAAATTAAATTATAAATATGAATATGGAGTTCTTCTTTTAAAAAATCCAAATGTTTCAATATCTACAGCTGAAACATATAAAAGTTATAGTCATCAGTTTGTAAAAGAAGATTATATTAGAACAGATCTAGTAGATAAGATAAGAAATAATTTAAGGAAGAAGAGTTTAAATGATTTTAATATTGAAGATAATTCGAATAAAATAAAAAACGACTTACAGTTAATTGTTGAGAAGGAGAATGATTCTGTAAAGCAAGCATTATATTTACTTTCTAATTTAAGGGATTGCCTGACATTTTCAATGAGTGGATCAGGCCCAACATGCTTTGCTCTATTTAAAGATTTTCAAACTGCTAAGAAAGTTTTAGAAGATAACTATAAATTATTCAAAAACAAAGGTTATGATTCATGGGCATGTAAATTACTTGATAAGGGTATAAAAATCATATAAATTTACTTCAGAATAAAATTATTATTTTGGAAGATCCAGCTAAGAATATAGGAGAAAATATTGATATTAAAAATACTCCTGAAAAAGGACCTTTAAATTTCATTCTTGGTTCCTTAACAAGTTTTTTATTGTTTATATCTTTTTATTTAATCAGTAATAAAATTGCAATTTATTTTGCGTTACATAAACCTTCAAACTCATCTGAAATAGTCCAAAATATTTCCTCTAGTATCAACACTTTAATAATTGGTTTATCTTTCTTACTAACTTTTTCCTTTGGCTTTATTGGTATAGGTCTTTTTATTGTATTTATTCGCAGTTTTTTTGTTAATAAAAGTTGAATTTTCAATATTATTAAAAAAAGGCTTTAATTTCAATGACATTACATGATTTGGGACTTTTAATAATTTTGCTCTCTCCGGGGATGCTTTTGTCAATATTACTACTTATAACTTTTGCAGAAGGAGGATAATTTAACCACAATGGTAAAATTTATATATGTAATTATTCAGGAAATTACTCGTGGCTGGAACATTATTATTTAATGCCTTAAAAGAGGCAATTGATGAAGAGATGTCAAAAGATGTAAATGTATGTGTTATGGGTGAAGATGTTGGACAATATGGCGGTTCTTATAAGGTTACTAAAGACTTGTATGAGAAATATGGAGAATTAAGAGTCCTAGATACACCTATAGCTGAAAATAGTTTTACTGGAATGGCAGTTGGAGCAGCAATGACCGGTCTTAGACCGATAGTAGAAGGCATGAATATGGGATTTCTACTTTTAGCGTTTAATCAAATATCAAATAATATGGGTATGCTTAGATACACAAGTGGTGGTAATTATAAAATACCTGCAGTAGTTCGTGGACCTGGAGGAGTTGGACGTCAACTTGGAGCTGAACATAGTCAAAGACTAGAGGCGTACTTTCATGCAGTTCCTGGGATAAAGATTGTTGCATGTAGCACTCCTACAAATGCTAAGGGTCTAATGAAAGCAGCTATAAGAGATAATAATCCTGTACTTTTTTTTGAACATGTCCTTTTATATAATTTATCTGAAGATTTACCTAAGGGAGATTATATTTGCGCTTTAGATCAAGCTGATGTAGTAAAAGAAGGGAAGGATGTTACCTTATTAACTTATTCAAGAATGAGACACCATTGTCTTAAAGCTATCGATGATTTAGAAAATAAAAATATAGACGTTGAATTAATTGACTTGATAAGTTTAAAACCTTTTGATATGGATACTATTTCTAAATCTATAAAAAAAACAAATAAAGTGCTTATAGTTGAAGAATGTATGAAGACTGGTGGTATTGGAGCGGAATTAATTGCTTTAATAACTGAACAATGCTTCGATGATCTTGATGCAAGACCTATCAGATTATCTAGTCAGGATATACCTACTCCATATAATGGAAATCTTGAGAATTTAACAATAATACAACCGCATCAAATAGTGGAAAAAGTTGAACAGTTATTTAATGGGAGTATTTAATAATGAAAAGAAGGCAAGGTTGGCTTTTTTTTATAATTTTCCTATTAACATTAGCAATTTATTTATTAATTAATTATCCCTTACAGTTAGGTTTAGACTTAAAAGGAGGATCGCAATTAACACTGCAACTAATAAAGGAAGAGGGAAAAGTATCTAAGGATGAACTCGAATCTGTTAAAGCAGTTTTAGATAAAAGAGTTAATAATTTAGGAGTCTCTGAATCTAACTTGCAAACATTAGGACGGGATCAATTAATTTTAGAATTGCCTGGAGAACAAAATCCATTAGTAGCTTCAAGAGTATTGGGTAAAACGGCCTTGTTAGAATTTAGGATTCAAAAGATTGGTACTACTAAAGAATTAAAAAGACTACAACTTCAGAGATTTAAAATAAATGATCTAATTGAAGAATATTCCTTGTTAGAACAAAATAAAATTATTGATGATTTTAATAATATTAATTCACTCCTTAACGATATTCAATTAACTCTAAATTATTCTTTTAAAAGTCAAGATCTATTTTCAAAATTAATTGAAACTAAATTATTTATTAATAATGAAATTGCAAATCTATTCATTAAAACAGAATTATCTGGAAAAGATCTAATTAATGCTGGTAGAAGACAAGAACAAACAAATAATAATTGGGAAGTCTTACTAACATTTAGTAATGATGGTGGGGAGAAATTTGCTGATATTACTAAATCAATAGCTGGATCAGAGCAATTATTAGCTATCATCCTTGATGGTGAATCAATTAGTGAGGCAAGTGTTGGTGGTCAGTTCTCAAATACTGGTATAACAGGAGGTTTAGCCACAATTAGCGGCAATTTTAGTGCTGAAGAAGCCAGAGAATTAGAAGTTCAACTTAAAGGTGGATCATTACCCTTACCAATAGAAATAGTTGAAACAAATACTATTGGTGCTTTATTGGGATCAAAAAATATTATAAAAAGTCTTTATGCTGCTATTAGTGGATTGATAGTTGTGGGAATATTTATGATATTAAATTACAGAATTCTTGGTTTTGTGTCTGTTATTTCATTAATTCTCTATGGATTTTTTAATTTAGCCCTTTACTCTTTAATACCTGTAACATTAACTCTTCCAGGAATCTCAGGTCTTATTTTGAGTATTGGCATGGCTGTTGACGCTAATATTTTAATATTCGAGAGAATAAGAGAAGAATTAAAAACAGGTAATACTCTTATAAGATCTATAGATAGTGGTTTTCAAAGAGCCAATTCTTCAATTATTGATGGTCATATAACTACTTTTGTTAGTTGTTTTGTTCTGTTCTTATTAGGAACAAATTTTGTTAAGGGATTCGCAGCTACTTTAGGTATTGGTGTTGCAATAAGTTTATTTACTTCCTTAAATTGCTCAAAAACTATTTTGAAATTTTTAACAACTTATCCATTCCTAAGGGAAAGAAATCTTTATCTTAAAAAGGAGAGTTTCCTTTAAAAACTTTATTTCATTCGTTTTTATGAATTTTTTAAACCTTAATTTAATCAAAAATAGAAAAAAGGTATTTAGTTTTTCATTATTTCTTATTTCTTTAAGTTTGGTAGGAATTTTATATTCAACGTTTAATACTAGTTATAAAATGCCAATTAATCTTGGCATGGATTTTATAGGCGGAAATGAATTAAGAATTGAAAGAGTCTGTGAGAATGAATGTAGTAATATTTCACCTGATAAAGTTATAGAAAACTTAAATAAGGTTTCAAATAATAAAAACTTAGTTAATAATATTAAATTACAATTTCAAAATGATTATAAATTAATATCTATTAGAACACCTTATTTAAAAATAGAAGAATCAAATAATCTCATTAATAATCTTGAAACTTTAATTGGTCCATTAAATGATGATTCAAAAAATACTAGATTAATAGGTCCTAAACTGGGGAAAAAACTACTTTTAAATTCTGCAACTTCACTTTTAGTTTCTTTATTTGCGATTTCTTTGTATATAACTATTCGTTTTGATAGGAAATATGCATTTTTTGCATTACTTGCTTTATTTCACGACTTATTTATTGTTTTCGGTATATTTTCATGGTTAGGAATTTTACTTTCTATTGAGGTAAATAGTTTATTTGCTGTTTCTTTATTAACAATAGCGGGTTACTCAGTTAATGATACAGTTGTTATTTTTGATAGAATTCGTGAAAATTTAAAATTAAAAGATATTGAATATAACGAAACAATTCAAATTTCAGTTAATGAATCATTTAGAAGAACCGCATTTACCAGTATTACAACCTTAATTCCATTGTTAACTCTAATACTATTTGGCTCATATTCTCTTTTTTGGTTTTCTATATCTCTATCGCTAGGAATTATAATTGGAAGTTATTCTAGTATATTGTTAGCACCATCATTTTTACTTAAAGATAATAATTAACTAAATAAGAGATGACTATAAATTACTATTTAATACTTTTATTTTCATTAGTTTTAATTGATTTATCTACCGAATTGAGAATATTATTTGATCACTTTACTTTTAATTCACTTTATTTTGCTTTATCTAAGCATCCCTTAGCTTTTTTTATTCTTTTTTCCTATCCATATTTATATAAAAAATTAAATAACTAAGTCTATTGGTTTTCATTAATTGCTTCTTTTATTAAAACTTGAATAACTACTGCAAGAGGAAGGGATAATATTAACCCTAATGGTCCAAAAATATAAGTAAATCCAAATTGAGATATTAATGTTAATCCTGGAAGTAAGTTTGTTCTTTTTTTCATAATTGACGGCATTATTATATAACTTTCTATATTTTGTATTAATATATATGCTCCTAATACAACTAGAGGCTTCCAAAAATTATCTAGTAAGGCTATTGATATTGGAAATATTCCGCTAATTACAGGCCCTATATTAGGAATTATATTTAATATCATTGCTATTAAAGCATTAGAAACAACATATTTCACATCTAATATTGATAAAACAATTAATGATAAAAGGCCTACAGATAATGAGCTTATAACCACCGAAAAAGTCCAGTTAGATAGTGCAATATTACATTTATCTAAAATATTTCGAAATTTATTACGATAGGTTTTGGGAATGATTATCAAAACATTCTCTTTATATTTCTTAGGTTCAATTGATATCATCAAACTTACTACTAAAACAAATATTATTCTTATCAATCCTGATCCAAGGTTTCCCGCTAGATTAATTATGTTTATAAAACTTTCTTGAATTCCTTTAGCGATAGTTCCCACATTAGGTATGGGGAAAATACTATTTATAACATTAAAAACATCAATAACATTTTCTGATTCTTCTCCATAATATAAGGAATTAAATTTATTTATATTTGAATTTAATAAAGTATTTATTTTTGATAATCCATTAGGAATATCTAGCAATATTTCATTAAATTCTTTTATAAATGGAGGCAATACTAGAAAAAGTATTGTAAAAATTAAGAAAGTAATAATTGATATAACCGTCAATAAGGAAAATAATCTTGGAAGATTTAATTTATTTTGTAATTGATTACATAAATTACAGACAATATTTGCGATAACTAAAGAACAAATTATTAAAAGTAAAAATTCTCTTAATGTCCATAAAATTAAAATGGTTATTAATATTACCGTAAACTTAAAATAAAATGAATTATTCAAGTGAAAATTTTCCTACTTATTTTCAGAATATCCTAATCCATTTGATTTGGCATAACTGTTTGCAAATCTCATAAATCGATCAAAGTCTGATTTTTTTTTCCAAATATATACAGCTTCCAAAAATAATGGTTCACCATCTACAAACTTTACTTTTACATCCCTAGTTAATAACTCTCCTTCTGAATCTATCATCCTCATACCTGTAATTTCTCCACTTGTAATGGATGATAACGCTTGCGGCTTTTCAAATAAAAAGATGGCTTGTCCTGTTGTTCCATCTTTACCTCTTGTTAACCTTATTTCAGGAACTACAGGTTCATCTATTCCATCATAAAATTGTATTTTTGATAATTTATTTACTGCCATAAAAATTGATAGTTATTTTTTATTTTATAAAATTTTTATATAAAACGTTTTTAAAAAATTTATAAAATATTATTTATTAATCCTAATATTGATTTATCATATTTAAGATCTGTTAAGTCTATATTTTTAATATTTTCCTTACCTATTTTTTCATATTCATAGCATTTATCATAATATTCAAGGACTGTTTTACAGACTACATCCCATTTTCTTTCCCTTATTGATTTAACAGCAATTTTTGTTCTTTGTGGACCAAGTCTTTTCTTAATCCTTAATATAGATTCCTCCAGCTCATTTTGTTTAAAAATACTATATGTACTAATTAATTCATCTATTCTATTTGATTCACTTCTTATAATTTCAATTCTTTTAGAACTTTTCATCTGATTAAATAATTCATGGGGTACTTTACATTTGCCTATATTGGCACTTTCAGCTTCTAAAAATATGGGTTCATCTTTTTTAAAAGAGATTAATTTTTCTGCAATCATATTTTCAAAATGTTCATTAGTTGGTTGTTCTTTCATTCCTAATCCTCCGAATGTACTTCCTCTGTGGGAAGCTAATCCCTCAAGATCAACAGTTTGATATTCATTTTTTTCTAGTAATTTTAATAATTTTGTTTTACCAGAACCTGTTTTTCCACCAATAACAATAAGATTGTACTTATTAGAAAAACTCTCAATTATCCATCTCCTATAGTTTTTATAACCTCCCCTAAGTAAAATTATGTTGTATTTAAATTTTTCCAATAACCAACCTATACTTAATGATCTCATCCCTCCTCTAGCGCAGTAGACCCTTATATGAGAGTTTTCTAATTTATTTTGATGAATAGAAAATTTATAGTTTTCAATATACTCAAAAATACTATTTAAAATCGTTTCAATTTTTCTTTCTACAAAAACCAAACCTTGTCTTACGGCTAGTTCCCTACCATTCTTCTTATAAACTTTTCCAACTATTGCTCTCTCCTCATTATCAAATAATGGAATATTAATAGAATTAGGCATATGTCCTTTATAATATTCACTAGGGCTCCTAACATCTATAAGTGGTCCATTAAAACTTCTAAATTTCTTTAGTTCTTCCCTTTTGATATGCATGGATAGTTTTTTACTTTTTAGATCAATTAATTTGAAATGACTAACAAATCTCAAGATAACTATAGTAATGCTACCTTAGATCTAGTTAATAAATTCGTAGCTGCTAATCAAAGAAAGAGAATAAATTTATTAAATGAGATAGAAACTCAAGCACTTGGAATATTTAACATAGGTGAGGTCTTATTTGATAAATTCGATAAGGATGGAGATGATTGGCCTGCTGGTTGGATATTGCAGGTTTTAAAAAAACATCAACCTCATTTTTTTGATAAGTCATCATTTAATAATTGGTTTAATACTTATTCTGATGCCAATATTAACTATGATGAATTGCAATTATTTTTATTGGAACAAAAATTTGAAGAAGCAGATAGATTAACAAGTTCATACTTAAGAAAGTTAGCCGGAAAACTTGCCGAAAAACGCGGTTATGTTTTTTATAGTGAGGTAAATAATATGTCAGCAAATGATCTTCAAACAATTGATAGACTCTGGAATATTTATTCTAACGGTAGATTCGGTTTCTCAAACCAAGCAAAAATTTTAAAATCAGTAGGTTTAAAGTATGAATCTTTATGGCCTAAAATTGGATGGAAAAAAGATGGTTTGTGGACAAGATACCCTAATTCATTTTGTTGGTCATTAAAAGCTCCTGACGGACATATGCCTTTAATAAATCAATTAAGAGGTGTTAGGTTAATGGATTCAATATTAAGACATCCTGCTATAGCAAAAAGACATAACAACATTCTTTGATCATGGGCTTATTCATAAGTTAAAATAAAATTAGTATAAAAATATTAATATGTCCTTTCTTCAGGGCAGGAATATTTTAAATAAATTTTTTAATAGACCTAGAATTAACTGGTCAATTTTTGAATTAGAATCATCATTACAATTAAATGAATTTGTTGAATTATTATTAGAGCCAATAAAGAAATCTCGTTCCAGCTATCTCATTAAACTTGGTTTACATGAAGCTCTTGTTAATGCAGTTAAACATGGAAATAATTTAGATCCAAATAAAAATGTTAGAGTTAGAAGAATAATTACTCCTAATTGGTGTGTTTGGCAGATTCAAGATCAAGGTAATGGATTAGAAATAAAAAATAGGAATTGTAATTTACCAAAAAAAACAAGCAGTGTCTGTGGGCGTGGTCTTTATATTATAAGTGAATGTTTTGATGACATCAGATGGAGTAATAAAGGGAACCGCCTTCAGTTGGCATTAAAAAGATGAATTTTTGCTAGGACATGGCTTGTCTAAATTAATTTCCTTCAACCATTTAATACTTTCTTCCATATAGTCAATAGCATATTTTTCATTATTGGAAATAATTAATTGGCATAATCCTGCTGACATAAGTTCTGCAGATCTTTTGTATTTATTCCCTTTAAGTTTGTGCCAATTATTATGATCAATTCTTAATTTATCATTTAATTTTTGTGCAAGTTCAATAATATCATTTTCCCAATAATTCATAGTGTCCCTTTTTTCTTTCTTTATTTTAAGGCAGACCAGATTTTAGTCATAAAAAATGAATATGATTTAATGTTGTTAAAACCTACTTCTTTAATTTTGCTATTAATATCATCTTTAATGTAATCACAATAAAATGGTTCATGAAATGTTTTATAGAAATTCTCCATAATTTGAAGAAAATCAGGTGAATCATTAATTTGTATAGAATCCGCTATGACTAATATCCCCTTTGGTTCAAGTACTCTAAAGAATTCTTTTAAAACTTTTTCCCTTATAGTTCTTGGTAATTCATGAAATAAATATACACATGTAATACCTTGAACACTATTATTCTCAAAAGGTAATTCTTCAGCATTACCCTTTATCAATTCTATAAGTTCCCCATCTAAATCTGATAAATATCTACTTGCTTCCTTTAAATATGATCCAGATAAATCTATACCTTTAATTTCTTCCTTTGGAAAAGCCCCTCTTAGTTGTTTAAGTGTTCTTCCTGATCCAGTCGCAACATCAATTATTTTTATTGAACTTTTTTTTCTATCATCAAAATTCATCAAGCCTTCTTTGAGGGGCTTTATTATTCTTCTTCTCATTGCATCTGCACTTCCATTAAAAAGTATCTCCACTTGTAAATCATATATACTTGCAGAAAAATCAGATAAATATCCGTCTGTTTGATGATGGAAGTTTCTTAAGTAATATTTTGGATAATTTTCTTTGTCAACAGATTTGGGGATGTCATCAAATTTTCCCTTTCTACGCCTATTCCATATGTTCGGCATGTCTAGCCATATTTTAGGGTACTGGGTTAAATATCTAAGCCATGGCTCATCAAATAATAATTTAAGAGGATATATATTATTTTCTGCATCACTCCAATCTTCTTCTCTTAAAAGATCCATAGAATTTTGTATTTTTATTATTAGATTTTTATCTAAATTAAAATTTGAAAGTTCATCATCAGGAACTATAAAGTTCATTATTCTGGAACTTATTTCTTTATGTGCAAGTCCTGCAATGCTTTTACCTTGCTGTAATGTTTTATATGCAATTTTTGAAAAATGTTCTCTTTCCATTTTATTTATTATCTATATATATTCCAACAAAAAAAAAATCAATTTGAGAATTTTTTGTGATATTTCTCAAATTGATTAATTTAATATTTAGTTTCTCTTTTTACTTAAGCGTCATAGTACATAAAGAATTCATGAGGATGAGGCCTTTGTCTTAATTGCTGGACTTCTTCATATTTAATGTCTATGAAATTATCAATAAAATCTTCAGTAAATACGCCACCGGCTAATAAATAATCTTTATCAGTTTTAAGTGCATTAAGTGCATCGTTAAGTGATGATGGAACTGTATCAATTTTAGAAAGTTCTTCTGCAGGTAATTCAAATAAATCTACATCAACACCATCTCCTGGATCAATTTGATTTTTAATTCCATCAATACCAGCAAGCATCATTACGGAGAAAGCTAAATATGGATTAGCAAGTGCATCTCCTGATCTAAACTCTAATCTTTTAGCTTTTGGACTTGGACCTGTTAATGGTATTCTCACTGCAGCGGATCTATTGCCCTCAGAATAAACTAAATTAACTGGAGCCTCAAATCCTGGTACCAATCTTTTATAACTATTTGTTGTGGGATTAGTAAATGCTAGGAATGAAGGCGCATGTTTAAGTATTCCTCCTATGTACCATCTTGCAGTTTGAGATAAGTTTGCATAAGCACCTTCACCATAAAACAGTGGTTGACCACTTTTCCATAAACTTTGGTGAACATGCATTCCTGTACCATTATCGTTAAAAACGGGTTTAGGCATAAAGGTTGCAGTCTTTCCATATTTCTTTGCTACGTTTCTAACGACATATTTATATGTCATAACATTATCAGCTGAATTTATTAAAGAATCGAATTTCATTCCAAGTTCATGCTGACCGGCTCCTGCAACTTCATGGTGATGTTTTTCTGTGGGTATACCTAATTCACCCATAAGTAGAAGCATTTCTGACCTTATATCTTGCGCAGTATCATTTGGTGAAACTGGAAAGTAGCCTTCTTTATATTGGATTTTGTAACCCAAATTTCCACCTTCCTCTAGTCTTCCTGTATTCCATGGTGCCTCAATAGTATCTACACTATAAAAACAAGATCCTTCTTTTGAATCGTATCTGACATCATCAAATAGGAAGAATTCTGGTTCTGGACCAAAGAATGCTGTGTCTGCTATACCTGTAGACTCTAAGTATTTTAAAGCCTTTTGTGCTAGTGATCTTGGACATCTATCGTAAGGTTCTCCGCTTCTTGGCTCCTGAATGGAACAAATCATACTTAATGTTTTGTGTTTATAAAAAGGATCAACCCAGGCTGTACTCGCATCTGGGACCATTGACATATCAGAAGCATTAATTGCCTTCCAACCTCTAATTGAAGATCCATCAAATGCAAGCCCCTCGGTAAAAGAGTCTTCATCTATCATGTCGGAGGTTAATGTTAAATGTTGCCATTTCCCATGAATATCTGTGAATTTCAAATCGATGAGTTCAATTCCTTCATCTTTAATTTGACTTAGAACATCTTGTGAAGATTTAGCCATTGCTTTTTAATACCTTCTATGAAATTAATTAGTTAATGCTTCTTATTATGTATCAAACATTACTTTTTTCAACACTTGATGTCATCTTTTAGTATTTCAAAGTAAATGTTTAAATATTATTGACCTAATTATTTAAATTGAATTAATTTCGTTAAAGAAATATAGCTTATATGACTAAAATTAGTCTATTTTATAAAGTAATACACTAAAAGTCTTTGACAGAAGCAAAACTAATTTCAAGTTTAAATGAGGAGAATTTGTCTTATCTCTCAAAAACTTATGTTCCTTCAAGACTTCTACTAGGCCCAGGGCCCTCTAATGCCCATCCAGAAGTTTTAAAAGCTTTATCTCTTAATCCAATTGGTCATTTAGACGATGCATACATAAAATTAATGTCAGAAGTTCAACAACTTCTTAGGTATACATGGCAGTGTAATAACCGACTTACACTCCCAATGAGTGGAACTGGTAGTGCAGCAATGGAAGCGTCTATTGCAAACTTTATAGAACAGGGTGAAAGGATTTTAGTAGCGAAAAATGGATATTTTGGAGAACGTTTAGTTGATATGGCAACTAGATATAAAGCTGAAGTATCTGTTATCGAAAAAAATTGGGGTGAATCTTTTTCATATGAAGAAATTAAATATGAAATAGAAACTAAAAAACCAGCTATCTTTGCAATAGTCCACGCAGAAACATCAACAGGAGTATTACAACCTCTAGATGGAATTGGTGAAATATGTAAAAAAAATAATTGTTTATTTTTAGTTGATGCTGTTACTTCATTAGGTGCTTTAGAACTGTTAATAGATGAATGGCAAATTGACATTGCATACAGTTGTAGTCAAAAGGGCCTAAGTTGCCCACCTGGATTAAGTCCTTTTACAATAAACAAGAGAGCCGAGGATAAACTTAGTTCTAGAAAATCAAAAGTTCCAAATTGGTATTTAGATATATCCCTTTTAAATAAATATTGGGGTTCTGATCGTGTTTATCATCATACCGCTCCAGTAAATATGAATTTTGCAATAAGGGAGGGTTTAAGACTAATAGCTAGTGAAGGTTTAGAAAATATATGGCAAAGGCATAATATCAATGCGATTAAATTATGGAGAGGCCTAGAAAATATTGGTCTGGAATTACATGTATCTAAGGACGTACGCCTTCCTACACTTACAACATTAAAGATTCCACCTTCAATTGATGGAGATTCATTTAGAAATCATCTTTTAAATAATTTCGGAATCGAGATAGGAAATGGATTAGGAGAATTGTCAGGTAAAGTATGGAGAATAGGACTAATGGGTTTTAATTCTACTGAAGAAAATGTTGATAGATTATTAAATATTTTTGATACGGAGTTGAAGAAGTTTTCTATTTTTGACTCCTCAAGTTTTTAAACCAAACCTGTAAACTTTCTTTGCATTCTTCTCCCAATATACCTCCTATTACTTCCATATTGTGATGAGAGCTTTTATGCTTGGACAAATCAATTGACCCTCCTAAACCACCTCTTTTTGCGTCACAAGCTCCATAAATAACCCTTCCCATTCTGGCTTGTATTAAAACTGAAGCACACATTGTACATGGCTCCAAATTTGTTATTATTTGGCATTTATTAAACCTCCAATCATTTATTACTAGTGAAGCCTGTTTAAGTGCAATTATCTCTGCATGACCTAAAGGGTCATTATTAGAATTCCTTTTGTTAGAACCTCTACCTATACACCTACCTTTCTCATCAATTACTACAGCACTAATAGGTATTTCTATTTTTCCAATTACTTTTGATCTTCTTAAAATGTATTTCATCCATTTAATATATTCTGAATTATGATTTAACTCTTTTTGAAAACAATTTCTATTTCTATTTTCAAAAATATATTTCATTTATCAATATTATCAATAAACTAACTAATAGATATTTTATCGAATGACTAACGAACTAATTAATAAAAAAGATATATACTTCCCATCATACTCTGGGTCTAATGATAATCTCAATACTCTTATAAATAAAACATCTCAAATTATTTGTAATTGGTTTTCAAATTCAGAAAAATATGGTCCTCTGCCTATTGATGAAGAATTTAAATGCCTTATGCCTTGTGAGAACGGAAATTCTCCTGAAGATTTGTTCTCTGAAATAGAAGATCTAATACTTAATTCCTTTAATCCTGTTCATCCAGGCTCTCTTGCTCATTTAGATCCTCCACCATTAGTTTTATCAATTGTTGGTGACTTAATTGCAGCTGGCTTAAATAATAATTTACTTGCTTATGAATTATCTCCTAGTCTTACTAATCTTGAAGAGTCATTATTTAAATGGTTTTCTAAAAAAATTGGATTTGGCAAACATTCAGGAGGTATAGCTTCAAGTGGAGGGACATTGAGTAATTTAAATGCCCTAATTGCTGCTAGAGATCATGCTGGATTAAGTTCAGATCCTAATGCAGTATTCCTAATAAGTGAAGAAGCACATTCTTCTTTTATAAAGTGTGCGAAAATTATGGGTCTTCATGAAAATAACCTTATTAAGGTAAGCACTGATAATGAAGGCTCTATGGATTTAAAATGTCTAAAAAATGCAATTGTAGAATGTTCAAAAAAAAATAAAAAGATTTTTTCTATAGTAGCAACTCTAGGCACAACAATAAGGGGTGCTCTAGATCCTATTGAAGGGATACGGGAAATTTGTAAGAATAATAATATATGGCTACACATTGATGGATCTATAGGTGGTATTTTTTTACTAACAGACATCCAAATAAAAGGCTTAAACAAAATTAACTTTGCGGATTCCATTACTTTAAATCCGCAAAAAATACTTGGAATAACAAAAACATCCTCCTTATTATTGATTTCAAATATAGAAAACCTTAAAAATACTTTTTCTACTGGTTTACCATATATTTCTTCCAAAAATAATGTTCTTGATAGAGGTGAACTTGGGTTACAAGGGACTAGACCTGCTGAAGTTATTAAACTTTGGTTAGGGTTAAGATTTTTAGGTTTAAAAGGTATTGAGGATATCTTAAAATCATCAATTGATAGAAAAGTTTTTTTTGAGAAAAATTTAAGTAATGAAAAATATGAAATTTATTCTGGCCCTTTACATATAATTTCATTCCTACCAAAAGGAATGAGTATAGAGGAGTCTAATTCTTGGACTCATATAAATAGAATTAAACTTTTAAAATGTAATTTTATGCTTTCTAGACCAGAATTTAAAGGAAAATATTTTTTAAGAGCAGTTATGGGAAATTATAATACAAGCGAATCTCATATTGGAGATCTATTAAAAATATTAAATTCTTTATAATGGATTTTAGAAGATCAAAATTTATTGCCATAATTACAGGATTCATTTCAATTACTATATGTATAGCCTACTTGCTTTTAATAACAGTTTTTGATTTCAGAGCTTTTCTAAATGATCGACTATCTAATATCAGTTAATAAATGGAGGTAATCTTTTATTAGATTGATAATCCTTATTTATCTCTATCTTTAATAAAGCCTCTTTAATAAAGCTATTTAGAAGCTCCTCTCTTTTATTTATTCTGTATATATTATCAACTACTTCTTGTATTCCTCTATCACCCCAATTTTGTCCATTTCTAAAATATTCAATTAAACTAAGTCCTACTATTTTAATTATCCACCCTGCGGTAATAGCTTGTATAGATTTTGATATGAAGATAGTAGTAAAATTCGATGCTAGTGTAGAAGAAATAATTGATAGACCTCCTTTTATAATTCCAAGTTTTGTTAAAGCAGTGATTAATGTATTTGATAAATCTATTGCTTCTTTTTTAGTTATTTTTATATCATAAATATTAGATAGTTCAATTATCATTTGAACGTTTACTGTTGTAGTCGTAATGAAATCTACTGCAGGTAGAGGATTAACTAGTACAGCTCCTCCTGTTATCCATATAAATTTATTTATAATTTTATTAGCTGTTAAATAACGTTGTTCGGATATAAATTTTTTACTTTTTATTCCTAATTTATTTGATCGGAAAAGAATGTTATCAGCAAGCAGTTCTTCTCCACTATTATCCAATATCGTAATTATTTCCATAAATAAATTACTAACCTCTGGCAAAATATATAAAAAATCTGAGTTTTTGTTTTTTGGCGATTGAGGACTTGCAATTGTTTTAACAACAGAAATATTATTATTTTTAGAAGATGTAATTGATTTAATATTTCTTTGAATTATGTTGTTTTCTTCTTTTGATCTTAGGTCACATTTATTTAAAACAATAATTAATTTCTTTCCTATTTTTAAAAATTCTTGAATTAGATAATTCTCGTATTTATTAATGTCTTGATCTAAAACAAAAAGAATTAGATCAGAGTTTGATGCCTGTAATATCGTTAATTTCTCTCTTTCCTCTCCTTTAACAGATGGTTCGAATAATCCTGGGGTATCAATAATATTAATGTTTCTTTTTAAAATCGGTATTCGAATCTTATAACTCTTAATATCCTTTGTTGTACCAATAGTTGGGGATGTCTTTCCGATGATACTTTTTAATAGAGATCTTGCGATTGATGTTTTCCCTGAGGAACCTGCTCCAAATAGTACTACATTGTAATCTCCTGTTTTTAATTGGGACTCTAGCTTATTCTTTTCATAATTAATTAAATCAAATTTTACTTTATTATTAATTTGTTTATTAATTTCTTCAATACTATTAAGACTTATTTTTGCAGCTCTAAATTTGTTTTTAAAAGATAATTTGTTTTTTTTATCTTTATAAATAACCTTATAAACTATTTTTTTAAATTTCTTTTTATCTATTTGGTAAATGGCAAAAGATATTATTACTAAAAATAATATTGAATATATATTAATAAGTCTTTTTAAAATAAAAAATATAGTATAGAAAGTTAATATATAAATAATATATTTTAGATATTTAATTTTAAGATTAATCATGTAATTTCCTTAATTTAAATAGATTATAAAAAATTAAAAAGAAACCAATATTAATAGCTGTATCGGCTATATTAAATATTGGAAAATTAATAAAGTTTAAATTTATAAAATCTACAACGTAACCTTTGAATATTCTATCAATACCATTACCTAAAGTGCCTCCTAGAATAAAACTATAACAAAATAGGTCTATAGGTTTATTAATATTATTTTTTAATATAAAATAAATAAGTAAGAAGGAAAATAAAATACTTACTGTTGATAAAAAGGTTCTATTTCCACTAAATATATTAAAAGCTGCACCAAAATTCTTTACATAGTCAATAGTAAAAAAGAATAGATCTGTGTTTATTATAGATTTATAATCTATACTTATAAAATATTTACTAAGCTGGTCTAACAAGCAAATTAATATACTTAAAAAGATAAAGTAAAATCTGTTTTGATTAATGTAAATCATTATTGCTTATATTTACTATGATTTATTGGTTTAATTAATAAGAATAATGGTATCAACATCAAAACATGATAACCTATCTTTCCTAAAGAATAACTTGATAAATTATATATAAAAGCACTTAGCTTGTTATAAAATAACATTAGTAAGAAGCTATAAAGTATTCCAGTAATATGCATTGCCGTTATTCCTAATATTCCACTTTTTATAAATTCAGAAAAGAGTATTTTATTTTTTGTATTTAGTTTATCTATTATTTTAATTAATGGGTAGATACCTATTAAATATCCAAAGTTTGGAGTTAGTAAATAACCTAGAGAACCACCTTGATGAAATATTGGAATTATAAATAAACCTAAAAATAAATAAATACTAAATGCTATATAAACAACTTTTCGTTTAAAAATAAGGGAAAGAAAAATAATAATTGGTATTTGCCAGGTAATTGGTATTTCTAAGCTTTGGATTAACTTGTTTGATTCCTTTGCCGAAACTAAAACTGGAATCATGGTTGATATATATATTGACTGAAGGCTTATTAATATCTCAATAACTTTTAAATAATTGAGCATGATTATAAATTATATTTATAAACTCCTTAATGCAACTATTGGATCTAATTTTGAGGCTCTTTTTGCTGGTAAAACACCAAAAATTAATCCTATTGATCCCGAAATCAACATTGTTGATAATGTTGTCGTTATTCCTACAGAAGCTGGAAGTGGTGTTATTAAACCTAAAAGAAAAACACCAGATAATCCAGTTGTTGTTCCTATTAACCCTCCAATTGAGGATAAAATCAAAGCCTCAATTAAAAATTGCATAAGAATATCAGACTGCTTAGCTCCTATAGCTTTCCTCAATCCTATTTCCTCTGTTCTCTCGCTTACTGAAACAAGCATAATATTCATAATTCCTATACCTCCCACAATTAATGAAACAGCACCAATACCAGCCAATAAAAATGTAAGACCACTTGTTATGTTCGTTACTATATTAAGGGCATCTTTTTGGGACCTAACGGCAAAGTCATCATCTCTAATGATTTTATGCCTTTGTCTAAGTAAATTTGTGATTTGAAATTTTGCTGCACTAGTTTTATTTTTACTAATTGCTTCAACACTTATGAAGCTTAAACTAACTCCATAAGTGGGATCTTTCCCAGTAATTCTATTAACCATTGTAGATAATGGAATATAGGCGTTTTTGTCTTGATTATTTCCAAAAACAGCTCCTTTTGGTTTGAGAATTCCTATTATTTCATATGTATGATCTTTAATTCTAATTCTCTCTCCAATTGAGGAAGATCTGGCACTAAAAAATTCTTCTTGTAAATCAGGTCCAATTACAACATAACTTCTGGCACTTTTAACATCACTTTTAGATATAAATCGACCCTTATCTATTTCAAAACTTCTAACATTAAGAAACTCAGGTGTAACTCCTGAAATTGATATGCTTAGGCTTTTCGAACTTGACTGTACTATCTCATTTGTTGAAATTTGTGGTGCCACCTCTTTAACAGTTGGAACTTGATTGCTTATTGCAATTGCATCATTTAAAACTAAGTTCTTTGGAAATGATATACCTCGCCTCCTTGTATCATTGTTACCTGGGACAATAAATAGAACATTTGCTCCTAAGTTACTTAATTGGTTTTTAGCTAATGTTTGAGCACCTCGCCCAAGTCCTACTAGTGTTATTACAGATGCATTGCCAATTATTATTCCTAGCATTGTAAGAGAACTTCTAAGCCTATTTGAAACTAATGTCTTGGAAGCCATTTTAAAGGCTTCTTGCAAAGAGATATTCCTAGACATACTTATATTTATCTAATGCTTCCTCATCATCTTCAATTTGTCCCATATAAATCACTCCTTCATTAAGCTGTAGCGTTATTAAATTTCCATTCATTACCAGTTCTTGAATTGTATCTATATTGCATATAGTAGAAATTTTCTTTTTATTTTTATTAAATAATTTATAAACTTCATCTACATTCTCGTCAGTAACAATTCCAGCAATGTTTTTGCTTAATGGTAAATGTTTTAAAATTTCCTTTGGAATAAATAAAATTTCTCCTGGCGTTATTAATGACAAGTCTTGAGTATCTTTTATATTCCTAGCTTTACCTGTTACACCATTCTCTCCTATGGAAATTCCTCTAGAAATTATTTTTCTTACTAAAGCAACTTTTATTAGATCTGTAGAGCCACTTATACCAGTTAAGGTTCCTGCCGTTTGAACTACTACGTCACCCTGTTTTAGGATTCCCATTTCTTGAGCAATTTGCACTGCTAAACTAAAGGTTTTGGCTGTTCTTTCGTCTTTTTTTACTAATATAGGTGTAACCCCCCAAACTAGTTGTAAT
>QCIF01000009.1 GCA_003216835.1 Prochlorococcus sp. AG-402-K10
GGGTTAGCAAAATCTAAACTAAAAGACTATAAAGGTGCGATTAGTGATTATACAAAAGCGATAAAAATTAATCCAGATTACGCTTACTCTTATACCAATCGTGGGTTAGCAAAATCTAATCTAAAAGACTATCAAGGAGCTATAGATGATTATACAAAAGCGATAAAAATTAAACCAGATCATGCTGAATTTTATTACAGGCGTGGTAGTGCAAAAATAGATAAGGCTTCCATAACTTATCCACGTGGTGAGTTGGATGATGCATGTTCTGACTGGCGAAAAGCTTGGGATTTAGGAATTGCTTTCAGTAAATATTACAAATTGAAATCATATTGTAATGATATAAGCCACCTGAGATGAGAATTTAATTGAAGTTTATTAAGCCACTAGAAAAAAGCAATAAGTATGATTAGTATCAGAATTAATGAAATTAATAATAAATATGAAAACTTATAGTAAATTCGAATTACAATCTTTCGAAGATTATTTTCCTAAACATAAAAAAACTAATTTAGATTCTGAAGAAAAAATTCTTGGCGCAATATTATTAGAAAATAATCTAATTAAACAATTATTAGATAAAATTCATGAAACTTTTTTTACATCAAAAATAAATAAAGCAATATTTAAAATAATTAAAAATCTTTCAATTGAAGGTAAAGAAGTTAATCTTTTGGCAATTAAGTTAGGACTAAATACTTTAATAAAATATCCATCAAATGCATTTGATGGATATCTAATAAAGTTAGTTGAAGATCTCTCTCGAGCAGATTATAAAATGTTGAATGAAAATATTGATTCAGTGAAACGATCTTATATTTATAGAACTACTAAAAAAAAACCATTTGAAATTGAAATAGAATCTTAGTGTTATAAAGTATATGAATTACAAATCTTATGTAGAAAAAGCGATCTTTCATATTAGCAATAGTGAATTTACTCAAGCAATTGATAATTTCAACAAAGCAATTGAAATCAATCCAAAATGTGAAACTCTTTACATCAATAGAGCATTTGTAAAAGCACGAGGATTAAAAGATGTTGATAGTGGTATTGATGATATCACCAAAGCAATTGAAATTAATCCATCAAACGAAGAGAATTATATAGAGCGTGGAACAACAAAACTATATGATGGGCGTGACTTCAAAGGTGCTATTGATGATTTCACCAAAGCAATTGAAATGAATCCAATGAATTACTCCTCATATTTGCATAGAGGTAGGGCAAAGTATCATTTAGGAAATTTAGAAGGTTCTAAAAAAGATTTTGCAATTTATAATCAAAAAAAGGATGCCAAGATGGAAACATTAAGATAAATAATGAAAACTCAATATATAAATTGGATCCTAAAAGTCTTCTTTGCTGCTAACTTGCATAATATTTTTCAAATATCATTCTTAAAAAAGGCAAGCATAATTCTTTCTGTAACCTGACTTATATTTTCCATTTTCCACTCTTCCTTGAGTAAGCGAAGTTTTTTAATTACTCTATTGTGCATTTGTAATCTAACCTCGTTGTAAGCATCTTCATTTTCCTGTCTTAATCTTTCTTTTTCACAAATATCTCTCATTCTTTTCATTCCAGTTTCCCAGTTTTTCTCTATTACTTCTTTTGACTCATTTAGTATCTCTGCTATGTCATCTATGCTATGTGGTCTTTTATACTTTTTCCCTAAACCTAAAGTTAATTCCAGAATTGCTCTTTCTAGTGTCGGGAAAGATTCTAATTGCTTGCACATAAATTCTATAGAATCAATTTCTGGTTCTTTATTCTTGTTTATAGGAACTACTTTTATTTTTGAATTACTCATATAAAATTTTCGATGGAAACTTATATAAGCGAACTCTGAAAAGAATGCAAATGAAGTTTAATTAAATTAAATCAATATATAAATTGGATCCTAAAAGTCTTCTTTGACAGCTAAATTTCATCCATATCTGCCAGTTTTTTGGAATACTCTTGACAAGGGTGCCTTACCAAAGTGCCTTACCAAAGTGCCTTACCAAAGTGCCTTACCAAAGTGCCTTACCAAGATATATCTGAGAACCCTTAATGCCAGTTTCTTTCTAGGGTCTATATATTTAACGACTGTTTCAGGTCGATGCATCAGAGAACTGACGGCGATTCGGTGTACCTCTCAAAAGCTAGTTATTGCAACTGTTTTCGAGGGGTATTTTATTTCCTATCATAGGGATGCTTTTATTTGGCCTTAACTACGAAAAAGAAAGAATTTTTGATGTTGAAATCTAAACCCTTCTAATGCGTTTTCAAATATCCCGCTTTTTCTTTTGTTAGAAAAAATAATCTTTCGTAAATAACTTTTAATTCTTATCTGTATAAATAATATTAAAAATATATGAACTTGTAGAATAAATAGAACCTTTATAATTCATTCTGAAAAATTTTAAAACTTGGTTTTTATTATTGACCTAGCTTTACCAACCTGTATTGTTTGAATGTTTTCAGGATCCATTCTAAAGTTAAGATTAGTTTTTTTTAAAAGATAAATACTCCTAATCTAAAAATTTATCAATATTAATTCCAGTTGTGCCTGTTTTCCCTAAACCAACTAGTCTGGGTTCTTTTTCAATGTCAGAAATAACAAGACTATCTGAATCTTTATCATAGCTCCAATCTCTAAGGGTATTCTTCAATCTGTTTTGCTTCCCAGCAGCTCTAAATATAGTAAATAAATCTTTATTTTCAATATGTTCTCTTATAGCTTGTGCTCTCCTTTCATCACTTGGATGAGTACTTAGTATTTCTAAGGTCTCTTCACTTATGTTCTCTGAATCAGAAGGTTTAATTCCCTCTTTTGCAATTAGTTTACATTTTCGTTCAAGCATTCTATCCGCTCTTACTTTGTATCTAACTTTACAATCCTCGTCATACTCTAATTCTTGAGTTCTTTTCTTCTGAATGAATATTTCAGGTTTCTTTTTACCTGGATCAGGTATTCCTTGAGGCAGTAATCTTGCAACTATTTTATCTGTATCATGAGGCATTGTTTCTGTCCATAATTTTAAACATGCTTTTTCATCAAAACCTGCAGATGCGGCATATTGAGTACCTAATAAATCTGCCTCGTATTCAAGCCCTCTGCTAAAAGCAGTTAGAGCAAGTGCTGAATCTCTTAAGTAGGTATCAATATATCTGAATCCTTTGTTCACATATTCTGGATTTAATCCTTGCATTTTATTAATTGATTTTGAGATTACGGGTGAATATGTCATAGCTTTTTCAATTATCTTTGGAGCTAACATTTGAGATGCAAGATTATTCAAAGCAATTCGATTTGATAATTGATTAATTGAAGTATTACTACCTGAGTAACTATCTGAAATACCTGCTATTACGGCTGCCATAAAGTTATTACCTTGTTGTCTTTTCCTTAATTTCAATATTCTTTCAGAGATTCTTGAAGCTGCTATCGAATCATATTTAAACCTAGCTTTTCTTTTCTCCTCAGTATGATTTTGAGTTATGTGAGCTAATTCATGAGAAATGATACAAGCTAATTGTTCAGGACGTCCCATTACCTCTTTTAATAATGCTTTGTTAATGAATAAAAATCCCGAATCGCTATTTGCAAAAGCATTAGGGTTACCTGTCATAGTATTAATAACTTGAGAAGCCCAAATATCAAAGTTTGTAATTTTATCTATGTCTGGTAGTACCTGTGCTGAAAAGCATTTACTACTATTTGGATCTATCCCAAGTGTCCCTGAGCAATCAGCTCCTTTTCTAACAGCAACTCTTATTGGTCTTTTAATATTATTTGATTGTAAAATCCTTTCAGTAATCCTATAAGTTACGTAGAGATCAGGATTCATTATTTTTTTTGCTCTTTTGTAAGCAGCCGATTTACTATTCCCTAAATTTCCTGTAATTATTTGATTAATTTTTGTTTGTGATCCTTTTGGAGTTGTCTTTGGGGTTTGAGCAGTTATGTTTTGGCCTTGATTTTTTTGAAAAGAAGGATATCTAAAAATTAGCAATGTTAGTAAAATACTTCCTAATCCTACTGGAATAACTATTGAAGAATTAAATCCTCTACTTTCAGAAACTCTTTTTACATAATGCACGCTTCTAGCAAAAAATCCTCCTGCAAAATATGGTGCTCCACAAAATTCACAATTATAGTGTCCACTTTTAGGAGGATTTATAGGAGCCCCACATCTTAAGCAATTAGTAAAAGCTTCTCTCATAAAGAATATTCTAAAGTATATGAGCCTAAGAATCTACTCACTTTAATAAGAGTATCTTAGGAACTAATAAAGTTTTTCAAAAACTTATTTGGAAGTAAAAAAGAAACTTAAAAATCATAAAATTTTATTCTAGTGCAAATTTTAATTTAGATCTTCCTTAATTTAAATGTCTTATATTGAGTAAACAAAACTTTTTAATACTTTATAAGCTTTGAGAATTATTCTTTTTAAAAAGATGGAAATGGTATTGATAAATTTATAATCTTAACAAAAATATAAATTCATTCCTTATGTTACTAATGTTTACTTCCCCCAATGTTTTATATGTATAATTTCATATAATTTTCCTTCAATATTTAATTACCATTAAAGTCCTTTATTCTTGAAGATATTTTAAAATGTTTAGGAATAATTTATAACTTTATTGCAAAGTGAAGAAAAAAGATAAAGGTTTAGAAGGAATTATTTAAATATTTTTTAAAATGTGGAATAATGAAAAAAAATCTAAATTATAAAATTGAAATCTAAAAAAGGAAAAATCGTTTACTCTGGTTTTTTGGGTTTAATTTCTTTATTAATTATTCCAGAGACTCTTTATTCTAGTCCAAGTTCTTATTTCGAAGACAGAAAGCAATGTATTGAAAACCCTGATTTTATAACCCCAAGCACAAAAGAATATAAGTATTGTTTAAAGGAGAATGGAATAATAAAAAAATATGATGAGTTTGATAATTTAGTTGAAGAAGACTTGAAGCTTAATGAACTAGTGCAAGAGAAAATTAAAAAAGAAAAGAAAAAAATAGGAAATAAGACGATTGAAGTTAGGAATCCTTTTAGAGAATTAACTGAATACAAAATAGATGAGGAAGAACTTGTTAAATATTCATGTAAAGCTAAAAAAGAAAGAGGTAAATTAATTTGCAAAAATAAAGGCCAAAAAAAATTAGTTGGGATAAGGCCAGAAGGATTTTATTTAAAAAAAGGCTTAAAAGAAATTGAGAATAGAAAATGGGATAAATCTATTAAGTTTTTTGATAAAGAAATTGAATATAATAAGAATCAAGAGGCTTATGCACTTAGAGGTTTTTCAAAATTCAAATTGGAAGACTATTTAGGTTCTATTTCTGATTTAGGGGATGCTTTAAAAATAAAAAAGTCAGATGTGTTTTCTCTTAGCCTTAGAAGTAGAGCAAATTTTAAAGTTGAAAATTACCAGGATGTAATATCTGATTTAAACAAACTTATTGCATTAATAGAATTTAAATCAAAGAGAGAAGTTAATGAATTATTTAACAAAGAAATTAATCCAGTAGATCCTAATTATTTTTATTTAAGAGGATTAGCAAAAAGTGAATTAGGAAATTCAAAAGGAGCAAAAAAAGATTTTGATTTGGAAATAATTAATAATCCACTAAATGGTGATGCATATTTTCAAAGAGGTTTGGAAACATATTGGGAAGAGAGAGATGAAGCCTGTCAAGATTTAATTAAAGGAGTTTCATTAGGAGCCGTAGATACAAGCTCTAACTTTTTAAAAGAAAATCCTCAATCGAATTCATTCCTTGATGAACTTTTTACTGGAAATGAGAAATCATTAATTGATGCATGCAAAAGTTCAAGTACAAGAAAAGTAGAGAATATTAAGCAAAACTATGAAACAGAGAAGTTAAATAAAGATCTAATAAACCTTTTTAAAAATTATTACTTTCTAATACCTATACCTTTATTAGTTATTGGATACATTATTTTAAAATACAGGTCAGATGATTAATAAAAGCTATCTATTTATGCTTAAATAGCTCACTAGTGATATATTTTAGATTATTATTTAAACCTTTATTTAATTAGAAATTGGCAATTACCACAATTGAAAGTAAGAATACAGAGGACTATTTGATATGGAAACACCCAAATAGAGATTTAAGTATTGGATCACAAATAATAGTAAATGAAAGTGAAGAGGCTTTATTATTTGAGAATGGACAATTATTACATATACTTCAATCAGGAAAGCACAAAATTCAGTCAGGCAATATACCAGGAATAGATGGAGTTATAAGGAGATCAATAGGTAACACTCCTGTTATCAAGATTGACACATGGTTTGTAAGTAAAGTTGTTTCTACAGATTATAAATGGGGGATTCAAGTACAAGTTAAAGATAATACTCACCAACTTATTGTCCCACTAGGATCTTATGGATCAATTTTACTTAAGATTGAAGATCCTGCTTCATTTGTCATGCAAGTTGTTGGCAAGAATAAAAAATTGAAAAAAGAGGAGTTGAAGAATTTCATATTGCCATGTATAGAAAGAGCTCTAAAAGAATACATAGCTGAAAAAATAAGAGAAGGAAGTCTTGACATTTTTAGTATAGAGACTGTTTTAGGAAAGGCATCTGGGAATGTTAAAGACTCTCTAAAAATTGTGTTTGAAAAATATGGTTTATCAGTAGTTGAATTTTTTGTACAAGGCATTCAAGTTCAAGGAGAAAGCCCTGAATACAAAAAAATCAAAGAAAGTTTAGCGGATGCTGCTAGTTTGAAGATTAGAGCAAAAGCCGCTTCAGAAGCAAAGGGATTTTATCGCGATCAAAGAGAGCTAGTAGATTTAAATAAATTAGCCTATGAAGCTCAAGATTTAACAAAAAACATTGATAAACAAATATTTAATGAAAAGCAAGATATAAATAACGAATCAAAGACTTCACAGAAGAGTGGAGATCTAAAAGTTAAGCTTGAGTATTTAAGAGAACTATTAGATTCTGGTTTAATAACTAAATCTGATTATGATAAGAAACGTTTTAAATTATTAGATCAATTCTAAACATGACAGTATTATTGTTTTAACTCATGAAAAATATTAAATCTCTACCCTTTGTATGGCTACCATTATTAACTTTATGGACGATAATTTTAGTTCTTTTTAAAAATTTATCTGTAGACAGTATTGAAAGTTATATTCCTTTAGTCGTTTACATACCAATTTCTTTTGTTTTTTCAACACAATACGGTCTTTTATTAAAAGATAAAAAAGAATACTTATTTACGAAGATAATTAGCTCAACTTCAATAATTATTTGTTTTCTGATTTCTACAATTTCCATATTCTCCTTCATGAATAACTTTATAGATATTCAAACATCCTTACTTTTTATAGTTTGTCCATTAGTAGCAAATCTAATAATTAATGAGTTTATTTCTTTATCTAATAAAAAATTAGTTTCAAATAAGTCCCAATGGGATAATAAAAATCTGGAAATCGAAGAAAAACAAATTGAAAAATCTAAAGAAAATGCAATTTCAAGAGAAGTTTCTGTTTCTAATAGAGAAAAATGGAAAGCCTTTTTGAAAAATGCCTTATTTAATCAATCTCACGATGATGCATTAATTATTGAAGTGAAAAGAATTATGGATATTGTTGAATATAGTTCTTATTTTAGAGATAGTCGTTGTATGGAAGACTTACAAGAAATTGAGAAAAGAAAAGATTTTGACTTTGTTATAAAGATTCTTAAGCAAATCAAGTAAAATCTAATCAAACATTAGTTTAGTTATTTATCTCCATCCCCTGTACAAAATATTTTGTAGTAAGCATCTTTAAATTTACCTTTTGATGCCCCAAATCTTAATCCTGATCTAAGAGCAAGCGCTCGATTTTCTCCTGAACCATGATGATCTTCATGATCATATTCCTGATCTCCATAATGATAATATACTTTTGCTATCATTTCATCTGCATCATTAGGGTTAAACGTTATTTTTGGAATACTTGAAAGAATAATACCTGCGAAACAATCAGCTTGAAGCTCAACTTTTGTGATATTTTTTTTTGCTCTATCTTTAAGGCTATAAAGACTATGTTGCACATGATGAGAATACTCATGAGCAGTAGTAAAAGCTAAAGATAAACCTTTATCCTTTTTGTTTAAACAAATTAAATTTTTTGTTGGGTAATAAGCAGGTGGAGTATCACACCAATACCACCTAACTTTTTTAGCATTAACAAGTTTCCCCATGGTTTTTGATGCCTCATCAATAATAGTTTGAACTAGAGATTCAGAATCATTCATGTCTACTATTTCAGAGTATGAGGGAGATGCCAAAAAGAAAGATAAGGGGAGGAGAGTAATTATCTTCTTAGAAAAGATCTTTTTTATATTTAAAAAGTTCATCAAAACTAATTACAAACTTTCAATAATTTTGTATTGTAGTACTTAGATTGTATTCTGCTGGCTTGCCTGACAGATTTACATCCGATAATTAATAATAATTTCTTACTAATTTTCAATTTAAAAAATCTTGAAGGAATCATAAATAAACTTTATAATATCTAGTTTACTCTTAATTAATTTTGCCGAATAAGATGATAAATTTCAATCAACAAGTATTTCAGATAGTCTAATTGGAGATAATTAATATAGAGATTCTTCTTTAAATAAATAATTTTTTGAATTAAAGCACATTTTTTTAATATTAACAAAACCATATTTTTATTAGTTCTTTCTTAACTTATGAGTAAGTTCCTAAACTAAGAAAAAGCTATCTAGATAAATCTGTAATTAAAGAAAAATTTGATTCAATAGTTTAACTAATCCTTTATAGCAATCTGCCAATAACGATAATCTAAATTTGATTTTTCTCTTATTAACTGTAATTTTCTAGAATTTATCTTTACTACTATTCCATCGTTTGGATATTCCTTAAACAACTTCCCTTCTAGCCATTTTTTTCTAAATACTTTAACTTGGTTTGTGAAATTACAAGAGATATGTTTCGGAATTGAGAAACCAAGCTTTGAGAGATGTGTTTTGGATTCATGTTGATTAAGTCTTGAATTAAGTATTTGGAAACTGCAAAAACTGAGACTTTCTCCAGAACCTTCTTTAGCTCTTAAAAATCCAGACGCAATCCTTTGAGAAAAATTGGGAGCCTGATTGGGTGCATAAAGTTCACCTCTAACTTGAAAAACTCCTCGAATAGGAAGTTGATTGGAAATACCTTTAACTTTTGATATTTTCCTTGTGATATCAGTTCCTTTTCTTGAGATTGCTTTCTCTAAAGTCCCATTTCTATATTGCAAAGCAATAGCACAGCCATCAATTTTAGGTTCTATTAACAATCGAGTATCAGGAAGTAATCCTTCTAAAAAAGCATCTATTGAACCCTTTTCTAATGATGGCAAGACTAACTTATTTTTCTTACTAAAGTAATCACAATTAGGATCTATTCTTAAAAGATTTTTTTCAAGTTGATCAAACTGTTTATCAGAAATTAAAGCATTGCCATTTCTATAGTTATAGTCGTACCATTCAATTCGTTCCTCTAGATAGCTTTTCATTTAATAAGAAGGCTTTAAACTTTGGCTAGGTATCCAAGGTGGTTTATCTATAATCCATTTTTCTCTTTCTTCGTATTTAACTGTCCACAAAAGAAAAGAAGAAATATGTTTCAATGATATTCCAACTATATATCTTGTTTTTGGGCTGATGGAAATAAATCCAACTAAAAATATTAATAAAATTAGTCTGAATATACTTTTAATCATTTAAAAAATCATTTAGCGGATAATTAATTAGTAATAGTTTTATTATATGCAATTCTTATAACCTTCTATTTTTGCCAGATCTTCAATATCTAAACCAGTTTCGTTAAATAGTTTTTCTCTTATATTATCCTTTTTAATTTTAGTTAAAGCAGCTTTTGATGACATCCTGATACAGCTGTTTTTGTATTTAGCCTCTTTTATAACTGGAGACAAATAAAAACCAAATAAGATTATAAACCCGCCAAAAATTATAACTCTTCTATGTTCTTTCCAGGATTGGTAAAATTTATTAGTCACAAAAAAAAGTATTAATTAACTTTTATTTTATATCTGCTGTCAATTACTTTATCTTTAATCAATTAAAGTGCACCTAATTATTCATTTCTTTATAAAGATAGTTCCTTCTATTTCTATATTCTTAATAGTTTCTGGTTCTTAAAATATATAATTTAATAATCTTGCTTAGGATTATTAATATTAAAAAATATGAAATTAAGAATTTAAAATATTTAAGATTAAATCAGCATTTGTACTGATTTACTTTAGATATAAATAAGGTTTATGTTTAACTTGTTGATTTGGAGGGATCTTATGATTGACAGTCCACCAGAGAAGCTAAATAAAATAAATTTGATTATAAACTTCTTAGTAAGTGATATAAAACAATTTAAATATAGATAAAACTAAAGCTAAAAGAGGAATGATTCCTATAAATGGGATTCATTCCTTTTAAAATAATTTATTCTTTAAAAATTAAAAAAAAGAAAATTTTTAATATCTTTATTTAAAAAGAGAAGAGTTTTGAATTCTTTTTGTGGAGAAACCCTTAAGAAAATCAAATTCTAATTTTTACCCTGACAGAAACCAATAATTGTTTTGAATTCTTTTGATTATTCCAATTAACTTAAAATAGTTTTCTATTAACATTTAATTTTTCAAATTGAGGCAAAATACTTTTTCTAAAATTATAAGCTTACTTTATTTAATACAAGCTTAGTTTTTTATTAATATTTTTTATCTTGTTTTATTAATAAAAATATTATTAAACTCCATTGCAATTGAAACCACTGCAATTAAAAATTCTAATTAATTCTATTATAAAATTATGAAAACTTTCATTGTTCAAAAAAGCCCATGTCGTAAAGATAGCAAAACAAAAAAAAGCAAATGCAACATATTGTAGCCAATGGACTCCAAAACTATCTAAACCATTTTTATCAAAATCAGAATTACTCAATTGTTTTTTTTTAATGATAAATATTCTTAATTTAAATATAGATTTTAATATAAAATTAAATCTCCTTAATTAATTATCCTTAATTTTTGGGAGGTAAAAATTATTTCCTAATGTATAGCCAATAGATAGAAGTACAAAACCAATCAGTTGAGGTAAGTGAGAATTAGCTAAAGAGATTTTTTCAATCATTTCTAAATATATAAAATATTATAATAATTAAAAAAAAATTTTTTCGTAAGAAATCTTTTAACTTAATTCTTCAATCTCACCAGATTCTTTTAGAGAATTAAAAAGTCTCTTATTTTCAGTTTTTAAATTTTCTAATGCAGATTTAGTGAATTGCTCTTTCGCTTCAAATTTTGCTGAGGTTATAATTTTTTTATTAGGAAGTTTCTTCTTTCTTTTTGGCATCTTTTTTTTTTTTTCTTTATAAAAATTTTAGTAGATATATTTTATTAATTAAGTATGATTTTTTACAGAACTTTGGTTAATAATATTTATTTACATAAGAATTTAACTTAATCTTTTGGAAGCCTTAACCACCCACTAGTCCATTCAGATTTTAGTTTCGCCCATGAAATTCTTGTAATGTTTTTTTTATGTTTTGTAGGAAATATATCAACCCATCTATTTTTACTTTTGCCGCCATAGGCTTTAATTTGAAAATGACGGTTACCATTTATTGTCTTTGGGGCTGTCCAACAAGAGGTAGGGGGCCATTTCATAAAAAAAAAATAAAAAATAATATTATAGGTTACTATGACCAGTTAAAACTAATCCATAGTATGCAATAGTACCAAGAATTAAAACTATACCTAATATACGAATAATCATTTTTAAAAAGATAATTAATTTAAAATTATATTCAGGATATTTAATTTATGAAAAAACACTTTAAATTTTTATATAAATTATTTTAAAAGTTTTAGAAAAAAATACTTAATTAGCTCTCTTCGTGTTTCTTACTAAGAAATGAAGTCACTTCGGTACAACTAATTTTGGTTTAATCCTATGAAACTCTAAATAAATGTGTTTTTGCATGAAGTGTCTTCTTGAAGTTAATAAAACTATAATTTATAAATTCTTACACTTTAGTTATTATTCCTAAATCATCTTCTTTAGTAGGGGGCCAATTTTTATTGTCCGTTAGTTGTTTTATTTAATTATTTTCTACGATATCGTAATAAGTTGTATATTCATAATCTGTGTCTGAGCAACATGAATCCCCATATATTTTTTTTAGTAATTCATAAGCATCTGAATAATTTTCAAAATAATAAGATGTGATTTTGTCTTCTTTCCCATCAAGTCTAATTATTTTGTAATCCATGAAAAGTTTTAGTTGAGTTTTTTAAATCTTAAAATATCTTATTTAAGATTTTTTGGATATAGCTTTTGAATTTTGTTTTGTTGTATTTCTATTTTTCTTTCCTCATATTTTTTTGACATGATTTTTCTAATAAGTAATTGTGGGATAAGCCAAATTAATGCTATAGCTATAGCCATGAAAATTGGATTACGCCACGTTAACCTAAGTATCTCTTGAATTAATTCTTGATTTAAAATATTCATAAATAAAATTTAGATGATATCAATATAGACACTCACCTTTTTAAAAATTTTACTAGTAGATATAAAAATTATAACCTTATTAAGAAAATTGTTTTGTTTTAATTTATAACTCTTTTAAAAATTAATTATTCTGTATATCATACATAAAATAGTAAAATTATATTTCGCATATATAAAAAAATGTCTACTTACCTTATCACAGGCTCAAATAGGGGCATTGGATTGGAATTATGTAACCAAATTCATAATAGGGGTGATGAGGTTATTGCAACTTGTAGGAGAGCATCACCAGAACTAATTAATTTAGGGGTAAGAATTGAAGAGAACATAGACATCTCTTCTGAAGAGGCAATAACTAATTTAGGTAAAAAACTATCTGGAACTAATATAGATTGTTTAATTCATAATGCAGGTATATATGAATTTAATTCATTAGAGGATTTCAATAATCAAAGCATAATGCGCCAATTTGAAGTTAATGCATTGAGCCCTATTTTTATGACTCAATCTCTTAAGCATCTTTTTAAAAGGTCTTCGAAAATTGCTTTCATTACAAGCAGAATGGGATCTATTGGAGACAACTCATCTGGGAGTTCTTATGGCTATAGGATGTCCAAAGTAGCTTTATCAATGGCAGCAAAATCATTATCAATAGATTTATTAAAAGAAGAAATTTATGTTGCTATTTTGCATCCTGGATTGGTAAGTACCCGCATGACGGGCTTTACTCCTAACGGAATAACTACAGAAGAATCAGTGAATGGTATTTTAAAACGAATTGATTCTCTAAATAAAAATAATTCAGGCACATTTTGGCATACTAATGGACAGGTTTTGCCTTGGTAGTATTTATGCTTCTTATTAATTTCTAATTATTAGAAAAATTTGATTTGTTAAAAGAATTTTAAATTTTTATCTAATTTCTTCCCTTATCGAATTGATTTAGTTATCTTTAAAAAAACATTAATTAAGGAGGTGATTCATTGTCGTATCTACCGAAAATTGCGGTTATCAAAGAGGCCGTGAATTCAGTATCTTCATCGATTTCATTTGTCTCTTTTTCTTTAATTAAGAAGAAAGGTTTTATAATTAATAGATTTATATAAATAAATAAATCTAAATTAGTTTAAGAGGCTTTGCATTTTATCAAATTGTAGAGCTTTTAAATTTATAACTATTAATTGAGAATTCTTTTAATAACTTTAAAGATTCTTTCCACCAAAATTTATTAAAGCTAACAAAGAAAATTAAATTAACCAGCTAATTATCCAATTACTTTTGCAAGAATTGCTACAAATTTATTAACTTTATTTAGAGTTTTTTTTCGATGACTTAATTATTTCAGAGAAAATTACTATTGAGGAAATTAAAAAAATTAAAAGGATGTAAGTTATCTTCATTTATAGAAAAATATTTATTACTAAAAATATAGCTACCATTACTACTGAAATAATTACTCCATCAACTAATAAGTCTTTCAATGTATAACTTAGCATCTTTATTTTATTTTCTTTACTGATTAAATTTTCTAACCATTTCCAATCCAATATTTTAGTCATTGCTATTGCTAAGACAAATGAGCTGAAATTAAACCTATAAGATCAATTTGAAAAATATCTTTTGTAAAACGTGTGATAATAAAATATTCCAATAGCTTTTATCTCTATTAAATAACCCCGCCTCGTCTTTGTATTTGTCCCAAGCTTTTTTTATTTTCGCTTTTGAAATTTTTTGTTTTCTTTCGTTTAATTTGTTTCTAAGGATATTAAAACTATTTCAGATTTCTTTTTTGTCGGCTCATCAAGTAAATTTGAAGTTACTTTAACTAAATACCAAGTAGTTGCATATTTTTTAAATATTTTAGACTTTTTGAATTGGAGCTGATAAGAAAATTATTTTTTATTATGTTGTATCCTGAAAAAAAATTATGGCTTTAAGAAATGATGGAATATTCTTTCTAGTATCCAAATTGTTAAACCTCCCTCTAGAAAAGCTAACCAGTACATCCCATAGTCTGACAAACCCATTTGCTCCTGTACCATTTTAATTAAATTTTTGTGAGACTTAATAAGATTTTTCATTTTTAAAATAATTGTGAATTTAGTTAATTAAATAGCCTTTCCCATAACAAGAAAGACATGTTCTCGTCTCATCTAATGAAACTCTTAAATAACCAGCTCCATTACATCTCTTACAATCTATCTTAGTTTTTGAGTAGATTTTGGATTTAATCTTAGCAGCTCGATTCAAATAAAAAACAGTTTCTTTACGACCATTTGCTTGGACTGCTTTGTTTAAAAGCTTTTTGTATTTGACTTTGAGTTCTTGCGTTTTCATCACTTTTATTAAGCTAAGTTTCGACAAAAAAAAATAAGATTACTTAATAATTCAAATAATTCCTAAGAATTTATGAAGGATATTTCTAATTTGATCTCTTTTGAGATGCTAATAATATAACTATTATTTTTTCTAAATGATTACCTTAACCATATTCAAGGTCATAATTTAATAGAAAATTTATCTTTGAAGAATATAATTATATAATTTTTCAAATTTATTTAAATATATTTGCAGCAACTTTAAAGGATCACCCAGGTTTTTTTAAGCTTTTAACTAATAGTTCATTTTCTTGATTTAAGATATCGATCTTTGATTTTTTTTTCCCTTTTTTAATTTTAGTAGCCAAAATATTTTGCATTTTTATTTTTTTCATTGTAAGAAAAATGCTTTTAAAGAATTCGATTTCAAATACTATCGACTACGAAATAAAACTGTTGGGATTTTAAACAAAAAAAAATTATATTTTATTTTGCACATAGATATGTAAATTAATTCAACAGATTGTGGAAAAACCTGTTGAAAAAGTGAGAAAAAGTGGATAACTCTCCGGGAGCAGCGCCAAAACTAGGTTTTATAGATTATTTTCTAAGTATTAATACTTGATCAGTAAAATTTAAAGTATAGAGATGAAATTCATATAATCGATTGTTATAACTGTGGGATCAAAACTTTTTTTATTAAGTCAAATATTTCTCTTGAAAATCGATCTTGAAGGAATGAGCGATTTTTTTAATTCGAGTATGTTTCAAATTGAAAATTAAAGTAAAGAAAAATAAATGAAAAATTCACATTCACAATAATTTTCTTGTAAATCTTGGTTAAAAATCTTATACGGTTTTTTCTATATTTTTTCTTTTCATATAAAAAATCTATTGAATATTATATTCTTTTATTCATGAACTAAATGACAGAAGAAACAAAGGAATCTAAACAATGCTCAGGTAAGAAACAAATTATGTTTGCTTATGGTTTTATTCAGTTAGGATCTAGCTTTATATCTGCTCTAGCTTTAGCTGCAATAGCTTTTGGGTTTTGTTCACTTAAGAAAGAATCTAAAGTTTTCAATAAATGTGTTACTGAAGTAATTGAAACGGGTAGTAGTAGTTCAGAGGCTGTTAGATATTGTAATGGTGGTAACTGAATTGTTCAGAGATATAATTAAATGAATTCGACGGAAGAGTTTTTACTTGATTTTTTTAAGGAAAAACCTATTGGTAATACTGAGCACTTTACATGGTTTATTACAGATATTGTAGTGGTAGCTTTATTTAAAGAAGGAGAAAATTATGAAATCTATAATTCAAATGTTGAAATAGAGGCAAATAATATAGCTTTGGACATAACCAAAGAAGAAAAAGAGTATCTACAAATTAATGACAAAAAATTATTTTTATTTTACTCTTAGCTTAAAAAAGATTATTCAATTTAGAATGATGTTTAGAGATTATAAGATAGCTATTTAATATTTTCCCCTTTATTCTTTCATAAGTAAATTGTTATTCCTTGAGTGCATTTATATAAGATATATATAATTTACCCCAAACAAATTCAAAGGCATCTTTACTTAAATTCTTAAATAGATATTTCCCTTTAAGTAAATGTGATAAGAATGAATCATCATATAAAATTAAACTTTCCTTTTTTATCGCAAATCTTTATGGATGAAGTATTCCGTGATAAAAAATATAATTTTTATGGTTACTGTGTGGGAGCCTTTAAACGATACGGGTATTAATTTTTTGTTTTTTGAATAATCCTACTGTTTCATCAAGATCCATGCACGGCTGAATATTGATATCCATTAGTCTTCTCCAAGGGTGCCATTGTTTCCATATTGTCTCAAGTGAATCTGCACTTACTACAGAATGACCAATTCCATTCTGTACCATAAAAACCCAAGAATGAACTTCATAATTTTCGGGTCTATTTTGAGGTCCTCCTGATTCATACCAATTTATAAGCATTTCTGCTCCTTCATCTTGATCCTCACCATCAGCAAATTCATAGGAAATCAAATACCTTTGCATTTAAATTAATATTTAAATAACTTTTTAATTCTAACTCACCAATTAAATATTGCATTTCAATTTTATGAATGCTAAAAATCTTATATAAGTAATTTTTTAAATGATTCAAATAATTAGAAAAATTAAAAGAAATATCATAGTTAATATTTCTTTTATAAATAAAAGAGTTTTGGAATATTTCCAACAACATGATCTTTTCGTATAAATTAAAATTATTTAGAAAAAATATCAATTATTTTTAAATAACTACTAATATTAGTTATCATAAACTTTTCCAAGTGAATTTATGGTAAATAAAAAAAATAAGATTGACCCTATAGATAACTTAGAATATGAAAAAGTTCTTGAAGAAGAAATAATTAATTCATTTGAAAATAAGATCCAAATTAATTCTTCTTCTGATAAACAAAAAATTAAATTCTACAGACTTAAAAGAACAATATTAGAAGTTTCAAATAGGTTGTTTTTCTTTTGTTTTATTGGAAGTTTTTTATTTTCTTTCTTTTTGGCTTTTTCGGAAAGTAAGGTTTGGTTCATACTTTACTTAATCAGCGGTTTCTCATGTATCTTTTATACTCCTAATAGAAAAGCACTTAAGGAATTAATAGCAGCCTGGCCCAACATAGAAGATCTAATTAAAGGTAGAAGTTTATCAAGAAAAAGAAAATAGATTATTTATTCAATTAATATTTTTAAAAAATGGTTATTAAATATTTTAGTACCATATATTAAATGTAATAAAAAGAAAAAAAAGAATATTAATTAAGACTCCTAAACAAAGGAATTATTGAGATCTTTTTGTTAGGAGTAGTTATTTTATTGATTAGGAAACAATATAGACAGCCATATTTGTCAAAAAAGAAAATAAAAATTTTAAAATTTTAGAAATTTGGTTGAGAATTTTTATAAAGTACTTCTATCTTATAATTATTTATATTCTCCTCTCACTTTGTATGAGGAATTAGTTAGAACATCTAAATACTCTTCAAAAAAGATGGTTCTACCCACTCAAGGTCTTGCTCAAATAACTAATCCTTTAAATAGTGTCTTAATAGAAAAGAAACTAGAAAGTATCGATCAAAAATTTGATCAGCTCGTTTCTTTAGCCGAAGGATTACCACGAACAGAAGTTATTGAAAGTGGTAAAACTTATTGGAGAGGTATTTGTAGGAGCTTATTTTTTAGATTTCCTGATGATCTTGAAATTTTAAAGCTGGAAGGAAGAAGTTTTGTAAATAGATCCAAAGGTATAATTCAAATAAGATCTGCTGCTAGATTTGGTCAGTCAGATTTGGGAGTTAATTTCAGAAGAGTTAAATATTTGTTTAATCAATTAGAGAATTTGTAATTAAACTGATTTTTATAAAATTAAGGTTCTTTTTACTAGATAGTTGTGTTTTAATTCGTAGGAATATTAAAAATGCCATGGTGAAAATAATTTTAGTTGCCATTATTGTCGCTCTTGTATACTCTCAGCCTGATCTTCGTCTTACAGTCGCTGATTGGTTAAGGACAGCTTCAGATTTTCTAATTGAATCTGTACAAGTAAAACCTTGAGTAGATTTCTGCTAAATAACTAAATAAAACCTGAAATGCTAAGCATATGTTTAATGCAAAAAGCTACTAAAATAAAAATGATTATTTTGCTAAAAATATATTTAACTTAAAAAATAAATACTTTTAGCCACATAATAGGAAAATTCTTTGAAATTTCTGAATAGTTAACGATAATAGAAAATATGAAGCTTAGATTATTTGAATTCTATTTTCTAAAAGAATATTTAAGGCCTTGGCTAGGTCTTATTTATTCTTTATTCTTCTTATTCTTTTTAGGTGCAATAGGCTATCGAATAACGGAGGGATGGGAATGGAGTGACTGCTTATGGATGGTTCTCATAACAATAACCACAATTGGTTTTGGAGAAGTGCAACCTTTAAGTCCTGAAGGCAGAATTATTACTGTTTTGATAATCGTTGGCGGATTGATATTTATTCAATTTACCTTTCAGAAAGCTGTAAGATTATTCGAATCTGGCTATTTTCAAAGAGTAAATGAATTACGTTTTAAAAGAATTCTTAGAAAAATGGAAAATCATGTAATTTTGTGTGGTTATGGGAGGGTAGGTCAGGAAATATCTAACCAAATAAAAACACAAAAAATTCCTATTGTTGTTGTTGAAAGTGACGAAGGTAGAATAAAAATTGCTCAAGAGAATGGTTTAGAAGCGCTTTGTGCGGATGCCACTCTAGATCAAACCTTAAAACTAGCAGGATTAGAAAAATGTAAAAGTTTAGTCGTTACTTTACCTAATGATGCTTCTAATTTATACGTGGTTTTAAGTGCTAAAGGGATAAGAAGTTCTATTAGAGTAATTGCAAGAGCTGGAACTGAAGAGGCTGCAAATAAATTAAGATTGGCTGGCGCTAGTATAGTTGTAAGTCCTTATATTGCTGCAGGAAGAGCAATGGCATCAATGGCTTTAAGACCAATAGCTATTGATTTTCTTGACTTGCTCGCAGGAAGTGAATGTGAAATTGAAGAATTTGAACTAAGTAATGATATTAACCTTTTTGAAACTGCAGAGAAAAGATCACTCTCTGAACTCGGAATAGGTAAAAAGAGTGGAGCAAAAATATTAGCCATTAAGGAAAATGAAAAGTTAGCAACCAATCCAGGGGGTGATTTTATACTTCAGCCAGGCCAGGTATTAATTGCATTTGGTAGCAAAGAACAATTGAAGATATTGAATGGTTTATTAGGAAATCTTGTTGTGGCAGTTGAATCATTACAGTGATTTTTTAAAAATTAAATATGAAGATGTTTACTTTTTTCATAACTTTTAAATACCTTTAAATTCTCTTAAAGTCTTTTACTTCATTTAGTAGTAGATTTATAGAGATGTACTTTTTTTCATGGAAGAGAAATTAACTCTTTTCAATAATCGTAAAAGATTCGGTATCGAAAAAAATATAGATATTCTTTTTAAGAATACTGCTCTAGTAATGTCTTGTTTCGTAGCAATAATACTATTAGGAATTATTTTAGTAGTCTTTTTTCAGTCATTTGAATCCTTTTCAAGGTATGGATTGAAGTTTCTTGTAACCTCTGAATGGAATCCTGTAAAAGATGAATACGGAGCTTTTACTGCAATATATGGCACATTAGTAACTTCTTTTATTTCCCTATTAATAACTATTCCTTTAGGAGTTGGGACTGCAATATTTATTACCGAGGACTTTGTGCCAAAAGTCTTTAGAGAAATAATAGGTTCCTTTGTTGAATTATTGGCAGCTATACCATCAGTTGTATTGGGCCTTTGGGCAATATTTGTGATAGAACCTTTTTTTAGAGACTTTTTTGTCTTTTTACATAGTTTCTTTGGATGGATACCTTTATTTAGTACAGAACCTACAGGTAGGAATTCACTGTTGGCGATATTGATTTTAGTCGTAATGCTTTTGCCAATAGTTACTGCGATAGCTAGAGATTCTCTTAATCAAGTTCCAAGAAAGCTAAGAAATGCAGCCTATGGGATTGGAGCAAGTAGATGGAAAACAATATTTTCTGTAATTTTGCCAGCTGCATTATCTGGAATTATGGCAGGTGTTCTATTGGCTTTAGGAAGGGCCATGGGAGAAACTATGGCTGTGACAATGATTATTGGTAATTCTAATACCTTTAGTTTGTCACTATTGTCACCTGGATATACTATTTCCTCAATGCTCGCAAATCAGTTTGGAGAAGCTGACGGAAGTCAGGTCTCATCTTTATTTTACGCTGCTTTTGTACTTATGATCTTGTCATTGATAGTAAATATTTTTGCTCAATGGCTAGTTAAAAAATTTAGTCTCAAATATTAGATAATTATGAATTCTCTTTATTACCAGAAAAAACTATCAAGAAATATAGGAGATAAATTCTTTACCTCTTTATCAGTAATTTGTGCACTGATAGCAATACTTCCTTTGATTTTCTTAGTAATATATATTCTTATAAAAGGTGGATCTCAAATTACGCCAGAACTATTTACTTTAGAACCAAATCCTCCTGGAGATGATTTAGATGCTGGAGGTCTTAATCCTGCGTTAGTCGGAACATTAATAATTACTAGCATTGCTTCAATTATTGCAATACCAGTAGGTGTTGGAGGTGGGATATATCTGGCTGAATATTCAAAAGGAGGGTCTTTCTCAAGATTTATTAGATTTGGGGTAAATGTTTTAGCCGGAGTTCCATCGATAATTGCAGGTGTATTTATTTATGCGTTAATTGTTTCAACAAAGATTTTATTTGGAAGTATGTACAGTGGCCTAGCTGGAGGAATGGCACTTTCTATATTAATGTTGCCCTCTGTAATTAAAACAACTGATGAAGGGTTAAAGTTAGTTCCGAATGAGTTAAGGTATGCTTCTCTCGGTGTTGGTGCAAGTATGTATACCACAATATTAAAAGTTACGCTGCCTTCTGCCTTTAGGTCTATTGCAACTGGAGTTGTACTTGGTATCGCAAGAGCTGCAGGAGAAACAGCACCTTTGATCTTTACGGCTTTATTCTCTTACTACTACATAAGTGGTTTTGGAGATTTGTTATACGAGATGGGATCTCTAGCTGTTTTGATTTACAATTTTGCTCTTGAACCATACGATGCTCAAAATAAACTTGCCTGGGCAGCTTCCTTTATTCTTGTTTTATCGATACTATCAGTAAATATATTTTCAAGGGTATTAGCTGCTTTTACTGAAAAAACTAAGAGAGTATAAATGATTAAAGCTAATAAAAAAACATCTAAAAACATCATTTTATCTATCGAGAATGTCTCTATTAGCTATGGAAAGTTTGAGGCCGTAAGGAATATTTTTTGTAATTTTAAAAAAGGAAATATAACATCCCTTATTGGACCTTCAGGCTGTGGTAAATCAACTGTTCTTAGATCTTTAAATAGAATGAACGATTTAATCCCTAATTGTTCACTGAAAGGGGCTGTTATGTTCAATGGAACTAATATTTATGACAAAAGAGTAGATCCAGTTGAAGTAAGAAGAAGAATTGGAATGGTTTTCCAACAACCTAATCCTTTCCCTAAATCTATATATGAAAACATTGCATTTGGTGCAAGAATTAATGGCTTCACTGGCGATATGGATGATTTAGTCGAAAATTCACTAAAAAAAGCTGCTTTATGGGATGAGTGCAAGGATAAACTTAATGATAGTGGTTATTCGTTGTCTGGAGGACAGCAGCAAAGATTATGTATTGCGAGAACTATAGCAATTGAGCCTGAAATAATTCTAATGGATGAGCCTTGTTCTGCTTTGGATCCTATTTCGACTTTAAAAATAGAAGAGACGATGCACGAACTTAAGAATAATTACACAATAATAATCGTTACTCATAATATGCAGCAGGCCTTAAGAGTTAGTGATATGACTGCATTTTTTAATGCAGTAGAATATGAAGATGGAGATGGTGGTAAGGTTGGCTATCTTGCAGAATTTAATTCTACAAAGAAAATTTTTAATTCTCCCAAGGAAAAAACTACACAGGAATATATCTCAGGTAAGTTTGGCTAATTATCTTTTTTTATAATACTAAGAGGAAAAATTACTGGAAGGAGAGCAAAGGGGTAGACAAAAGGTATAAATACCTATATAGTAATTTCTAATTATTGAATTTCATTTGAAAAAATACCCTTTACTACCTTTCTTGATTTTTGCAGGTGCTTTAATTACAACTGCAACGATAGGGCTACCATTTTTTACTTCATAATCTTAAAGCTAATCGAATTATTGTAATCCTATGTTTTTTCGAAAAAAACATTTAATTGGAAGTCTAAAAAAAATAATAATTGGAAATTTATTTGACTTTATGAAAAATAGAGAGAAGATAAATATGTGTGTGAGTGAGAAATTTGCTTTTAAAACCACTTTTAGTGTGTTTTTTTAATTAAATTTTTTATGGATAAGACTAAAGAACAATTAGAAAAACTTAGAGAAGTCGCTGAGGCTTCTCTAACAAAGACACATGAACTTCAGAAAGTTCTTGCACAAATTGAAGCTCTTATGTCCAGGGAAGAATCAAAAACCATATCAAAGAAAAATTAAATACTGAATATTCATATTATTTTTGTAATTTTTATTACATCTGCTCAAATTAATTATTGTTATTAATTTAATTGAGCATAACACTTTACAAATTTTTCCTTTAGGTCTCTAATTCTTACATTTTTAATGTAAAAAACTCTTTTATTTATTTTATAAAGATTTTACTTATTATTAGTTAATAACCTTATTGATTTCCTTCTTGCAAATATTCACATCAAATAATTCAGTATTTACAATCTCAATTCCTGTTTTTTCTGTAACTTTTACAGTCGCATGGCATTCATCTTGTTTCAGAGCCATATAGCTTGGGTTTTTAGTCTTTAAATCTAATTCGATGTCTGAATCAGCTTTATTATTTTTATATTGTTCCATTACGAGTGTCAGAGCTTCTATCTCAACAGAAAAGTTCTCATTAGCTTTTAAAACAAAAGGGGTAAAAAGTATTTGAAATAAAATAAAAGTTATTAATTTCTTCATTTTACAAAATGGTTTTATTCTTTTTATAACGTTTATTTTCTATTAATGAAAGGGCCATAGGATAGATTTTTTTTCTTATTGATTCTTCTTTTGAGAAAGAATTTAATAGGTTATATAAAAGATAATTGATAAAAGAGTTAAGTGTGTTTGTTTATATATAAATTAGTATTCTGTTATTTTAATATTTGTTTATCTTTGCAAAAAATTTAGTTTCTATTTCTACTGAGGTAAATTTAAGATTTACCTATAAGTCTATTTGGAAAATAACGTTGTTTTGTTTTGATTTCAACTTTTTTTGATTTAGTCTTTGTTTTAACTTTATTTTTGTTTAAATCTATTATTTCTTGAGAAGCATTTTTGCCGTTTTCGAAATAACTTTTTACTCTTGCTAATTCTTCTTTATTTAATTGTTTAGTGGCTCCTTTTGCAATTATACCAAGAGCTTTGCAAGCTAGTATAACTTTATCACTATCAATATTAAGTTCCTTTGCAATAGCGTAAATAGGAGTGTTTAAAGACATTATTTCAACAGATAACTTGATTATATTATATCTTTACGGACTAATAAATCATTAAATATGCAATTATTTTCAAATTAATATTATGTGAATTTAAATTTTTTCATCTTTTAATATATTTAAATCATTAAATTTTTTCTGCATAGTAGAATTATTTTTAGTTAACTTTTTAACTGTTAGGTCTTGAGACTTCCTATCTGCTTATAAAAGGTGTTTTTTTGATAAAAGTAATGCTTCTTTAGTCTTTTGTAAATGATTGATTTTTTAATTCATTTAGAGCGTTAAATTTCTTTTCCTCTGCAACATTTAACTTGGATTCAAGGGTTTGAATTTGTGTTTCTTTCATCTGATTTTGTTCCATTAATTTGATCTTTAATTCGTGTTTTAAGATCTCTATTGCTTTTTTATTATCTTCTTCTGCTAATAGAAGTCTTTGTTTTATTTGTGTTAAATTCTTCGTTTTTTATTTGGCCAAGAATTTCTTGAAAGCTGCTTGGATCTATTCCAAAGGCCTTACCGCAAGATGGGCATTTTATTTCTTTCATTTTTTAGTTACCAAATTTATATTTAGAAATTGTTTTATATTCAATTTTTTTAAAAGAATATAGTTCTTGAACCACGATAAACAATGATTAAAAATAATGCATAAAATTATGAAATAAATTCTAACCACTAAGTTAAATTAAACCGGATTTTTTTAGAATATTAATTTTGTTAGCCAACTCAATATCAGAGGAGGAGATAGAACGATCTAAATTTTTGTTTGAAGTAATTGTATATCCGTTATCATCTACAAACTCGTCTTCTGTAGCTGTCAATTCCTCATGATTTGTTTGAACATTTTTATAATTATCAGATTTGTATTGTTTGGGTTTATTTAAATTGCTATATCCGAAATTTACTATACCCCTTGCATCTAATGCTTCTTCAACTAATAATCCAACAACTTTTGATCTGCTTATGGATTCATTCTTGGATATTTCATCAATTATTTCCAGAACCCTTTTCCTCGGTAAATAGCCGATCCTCTTGACTTTATTTTCCATAAATAATAGTTACATGTCATTATTGTAACAGTTCTGTCAAATATTGTTGGAAAAAATACTTTGATTAATGGTTAAGTAATGCAAAAAAATATAAATTTAAAGATCTTTTATTGTATTTTGTTTCTTAATAAAAAAATATTTTCTGGTAATTATCTAATTATCTTTTTAGATTCGTAATTAGATTTTTAGCTAAATTATTATTTCTCATGAAAGATAAAACTTATAATAATGCAGATAGTTTTGCTATGTCATTTGATGAAGAATGGCAAAGAATTAACTGTGATGATTTAAAAGTCAAAATAGACAAAGTAATTGGGAAGATGTCTAATCACCCCTTTGTATCTTCCAACCCAGTTAATGCTAGAAAAATTGCTGAATTTAGAATTTTTTCATTAAAAAAATTCCAATAATTTATTTTTAAGATAATAATTGCAATTGTTTTTTTTAAGTTTGGATTTTTAGATTAAATATTTGGAGAATTAAAAAATCCCTTACTATACAAAAATATTATTATTCCAATTATTGGTCCTATTCCAAATATAAATAAAACTAATTTGGCAGAATTTTTTGTTTGTCCTATTTCATTGCTTTTTTGAATGAATTTCTTTTTGTTTTTAGATTTTTTTTCCTTCATAAGTATTATTTTACATTAAATATAAATATTATTAATTTATAGATCAATTTTTTGGATTTTTTTAGTTGGTTTAGTTTCTAATCTGATAAATACAAAATACTCAATATTGTATAATAAATTATGTTGAAAAGCTTCTATGAGTGCATCTAAGAGAGAAGAAGTTGTTTCTCACCTTAGATATATAAGGTTAGAGCTAAGAGAGATGCATCAAATGCTTATTAAAGATGATTTATTGCCAGATCTAAATCAAGCTAAAGAAGTACATGCACAACTTGATGCTCTTCATGAATTACTTTTAAATAAAGGAAATAAAAAGATAAATGGCGAACTTGGTGGTATGTAAAGATTTCGGTTGTGCTAGAAATGTTTAGTTTAAGATTCTAATCTCTTTCGATTATCATGCATTATTTCTAACTTATTATATATCTCCTTTATTTGGCTTTGTAGAAGGTCAGTTGAATTGATATTACTTAAGGATTCCATTGCAGATAAAAGACTATCCTTAGCTTCAATCAAATGTCGACATTCTTTACTTCCTGCTTCGTATGACATGATTTAAAAAATTTTATTATTACACATATAATCGTTATATTTCAGTATTGTTTGATACTCTTATCAAATGAATTAATGTGAATGTTTATTTTTATACAAAACAGGATTAATCCTTCAATAAAATAACTATGCAAAATTTAGAAGGAAGAAAACTTAAATGATTATAGATTTTGCATTAATAAAGTACTAGATATATCAAAAAAATAGAATTTAATTATTAGAAATTTCTCCTGGTAAATCTTTTTTTATAGAAATTATATTGAAGGGAATAATAAAGGGTAGATTTTTAATCATTAAGTACTTTTATACGAAGAAATTATTACTTATAAAAAATTTATAGTGTATTTAATTTTTAATTATCAATTTTATTAGTTATTTTATACAAGAAATACAGACTAATAATAAATACAATTACTAGAGTAATAGTTAATGATGAAAAATTATACATTTTTAGTAAAATATTTTATTTAAAAATGCTAACAAATTCTAATTAGAAATAATTTGAATTTAATCATTGTTTATAAGAAATAAAATAAACTTTTTAAATTCAGCTTTTTCCAAAATTATTTTTTTTGTTTTTATCCTTTTTAATTTGTCAAAAATCTTTTCTATTAAATTTTCTGATTTGTTAGTCATAATATCTAATTATCTTTCTAATAAATAAATTTTTTCTTGACCAATTTTATCGGGCATTTTTATTTTACATCCTTTATCTTTTTCCATTTGGCAATTTTTTGTTGCAGGAACTGATTTCCAAGTACATATTTTTTCTTCAGTAGATTCTTTTACGACCACCCAGCCATCATTAATATATTTTGATATACCATCTTCTCCACACGAGAAACGTATTTCAAGTTGGTTATTTTCTTTGCTAAAAATTTGTTTGATATTTTCTTTGGACTCATCTATAAATGTATCTTTTTTCGTTAATGTTTTGCATGAAGTTATTATTATTAAACCAACAAAGAGAGGAGAAAGTCTTATTATATTTTTCATTTTTTAGTGGAGTTTTTAAATAAATTTTCGAAATTTTAATTTAACTAAAATAATTATAGTTTATTTCGATTCTATTACCTTTAAAAGTTGTTCCATTTTATACATTAGTGTTTTAACTTCTTCTGGCTGCGGTAAAATTAATTCTTCTGTAACTGCTATTTGCATTTCTTTTAATTTCTGTCTCAATTCCTTTAAATGCCTTTTTACATTTTCTTTCTTTTCTCTTATTTCAGTCATGTTTAATAATTTAAAAAAATTTCAAATATAAAGTTAATATTATAGTCTTTTTTGGGTTTTTTTGAATATGAAATCCCTATCTTTTTATATTTTCAGTTTCATAAATTTCTTGTCCTCCATTACAAAAATTGGTTGATAGCATACTTAACTCTTTACTATTGATTTTATTTAGATCTTTATTTTTGCTAATGTAATCTTTTGCAATCGTTTGACATTCTAATTTGTTTTTTGATTGTCTAACTACTGGGTAGAAATAAGCCAAAACTGTAATAAAAAATATAAATGCAATTATTGATTTCTTATCATTTTGGATAAATTCTTTTAGTTTTTTCTTGCTTTTTAATATTGTTATCAGAAACTTATCTGGCAATCCTATTTGAACGAATAAGAATTCTACCCACCAAGGGAGAGGCTTATCTTTTTTAATATTCGATTTTGTAGGACTTTTCAGTTTTTTGGTTTCAAAGCTTTGATTTTTCATATCTTTTGAATTATTTAATTCTTTTTCTCCATTTAATAAATGACTTAATTGGAATATAGTAGTTTTATTTTGATTTGAAAACTATATTTTTATTTTTTAAGTTTTAATTTAATTTATCTATCAATTTGATTATTGTAAATTTACATTTGGAATAGATCAGTAATTAATGGCTAAAAAAAGAAGAAAGCTAAATAAAGATTTTGAGAAAAAAATATATTCCTCAAAAAAAAATGTTGAATTGGTTTTAGCCAAGATTTATGACATTGATGATGAAGATATACAGAAGGATTACTTGACCTCATTTAAAAAAGTTGTTTTTTTATTTGATCAGTTAAAGGATGATTATGAATCAATAGGCTTTAATGAAGATTCTGAGCAATTGATGTTGAATTACGAGAACTCCTTCAATCTATTTGAGTTAGAGTTTGAAATTTAAAATTTAAACTATCTTTTAAATTTTATTACTGGTATTTTTATTCTATTTCCTTTTAATAAATTAATATTTCTTTCTCTCAAATTTGCAACGCAATTTCTTTTTTTTCTTTCTTTTTTACAAATTTTTATTATTTCATAATCATTTAGCGCAGCTACTTTATTCTCATTTATAAAAAGTGCCAATAAAAAGATAAATGTAAATAATAAATATTTCATTAATGCCTAGTTTTAATTATTAGTTAAATTATTTGTTTTTTATATTTTAACTTTGATTATAATCATCTAAAAGACTTTTTAATTCATTTTTACTTAAGTCTGTTGAAATAAAAACTTCTTGAGCGGTTTTACCTTTCCTCGCAATTGCTTTATATCCACTTATGGTTTTTACGGATAATCTTATATTAAGTTTAGAAGATCTTCCTTTTACTCTTGAAATTATTGCTGGAGTAACCGATCTGATATTTATATTTAATGCAAGGTTTTTAAGAATTGGAATTAAACCTTCTATATTTGAACTATGATTTAATACTAATCGTCCCAAAATTATTAATATTTTATTAACATTATAATTACTAAATTAATTTAGTGAGAAATTAATTTTAATTTAGAATTTATAAAAAGTTTTGAAGTTCTGGTATATTTAATATCAATGATTTAATTCTAATGATTTTTCAAATAGGTTGGGCAGCTTTAGCTGCAATTTTTACTTTTTCAATTGCCATGGTTGTTTGGGGAAGAAATGGTGATGGCTCAATTGATATCTGATTATTCCTTTTTAAAAAATGAAGTTAATTTAAATAATTTTCTTATCTTTTCATCATTTATTTTGCTTATACTTATAACCATCGCGGTGATTTATATTTCATATGTCTCTTGGAAAGATAAGAAAAGGATAGGTAAATAAATTTTAATTTCAAAATTTATTTCTTTTTTTTCTTATCTTTAATCTTAAGTTCATGAATCAATTCTTTAGTTTGGTTCATTTTTTTTATACTTGCTTTATAAATTACAATATCTTTTTCTGCCTTTGTAACTGGTAGATTTATACTTTCAAATATATCAGAAATTATTTTATTCTTTTCAGATTCAATTGTTCCTTCGAAATCATTAGAATTAGAAACAGTTTTATATACTCCTAAATTAATTATTCTCGAGGGGTAAGGTTTATTACTATTTTTTTTATCTTTTAATAAATTTTTAACATCTTTTAATGATTTGTTTTTGAATTCTTCTAATGACTTATAGGAAGTTGCTTTGATTTTTTTTGATTCAAAATTAGTAGAACTACATAAAGAATCAAACAGAAGATCTAGATGTTCTTCGGGATTGTAGCCTTCCATAAGTTCCTTGAAGATTTCCGTAAAACCAACACAAAATAAATAATCCTGAGTGAATTCACTTTGATGACTCAAAAGATTTAATTCAACTAGCAGCTCATCAACTATTGTTTTATATAACCCTGGTATGACGTAAGGGAACTTTTCATGAAATAATTTTTTGCTATCTGAGACAGTCAATTTTTCTTTCAATTTTTTTATATGTAAACCTTAATAACCATAGCGTATGTTGACTCAAAATCGTTAAGATCTAATAAACGAATAAATATTATTATGATCCCTTTAGTTTTAGAAGAATCCGGAGGAAGTGAAAGAGTCTTTGATATTTATTCAAGACTACTGAGAGAGAGGATAATTTTCTTGGGAGAACAAGTTACGAGTGATACTGCTAATAGAATTGTTGCTCAATTGCTTTTCTTAGAGGCAGAAGATCCTGACAAGGATATTTATATGTATATAAATTCTCCAGGAGGTTCAGTTTATGATGGGTTAGGTATTTTTGACACAATGCAACATGTAAGGCCTGATATACATACCGTTTGTGTTGGACTTGCCGCTAGCATGGGAGCTTTTTTATTAGCTGCAGGAACTAAAGGGAAAAGAAGCAGTTTAAGGCATTCAAGAATAATGATACATCAACCACTTGGCGGTGCCAGGGGACAAGCTAGTGATATAAGAATTCAAGCTGATGAAATCTTATTCTTAAAAGAACGCTTAAATAAGGAATTATCAGAACGAACTGGTAAAGATTATGAGACTATAAAGGAAGATACTGATAGGGACTTTTACATGTCTCCACAAGAGGCCGTTGAATATGGATTGATAGACTTGGTATTAGATAAAAAACCCATTATTAATACTTAGTTGAGTAATTGAGGTGTTCTTTCTTTCTTAGGGATTGAAGTGTATTTGGATAGTATCTCAACAAATTCATTGCCATCTAAAGTCTCTTTTTCAATTAAAAGATCAACTATTTTATCCATGGCTTCTCTATTTTTACTAACTAAAGAGTAAGTCTCTTTATAGCAATCTTTTACCATTACTCTTACGCTTTCATCAATTTGTTTCGAGATTGAGTCGGAAACCTCACTTCTTGTCATCAAATCTCTTCCAACAAAAACTTCCTGATTACCTCCTTCAAGGGCTATAGGCCCCAAATTACTCATTCCAAATCTAGTAACCATTTGTCTGGCCATAGAAGCAACTTGTTGAAAATCTCCACCAGCTCCAGTTGTTACTTCTCCTTTTCCAAAAACCACGTCTTCTGCAGCTCTTCCTCCAAGAGCTCCCATTATCCTAGCTTTTAACTGAGCTCTGCTAACAAGAGTTTGCTCATCATCTGGAGTAAACCAGGTCAAACCTTTAGCTTGACCTCTGGGAATAACTGTTACTTTTTGAACCGGATCATGAGCCTTAACTAATGATCCTATTAGAGCATGACCAACTTCATGATAAGCAATTAATCTTTTACTTCTTCCATCAGTAAGGGGAGTTCCCTCCATTCCAGCAACAATTCTGTCTACTGAATCATCTATTTCCGCAATACTTATTGAATCTTTTCTTCTTCTTGCCGTTAATATTGCTGCTTCATTGAGCAAGTTTGCTAAATCTGCACCAGTAAAACCTGGGGTTCTTCGAGCAATACTTTCCAAAGTAAGTTCCTTTTGGAGTTTTTTGTTTCTTGAGTGAACCTCAAGTATAGATAATCTGCCCTTAATATCAGGAGCATCTACTGTTACTTGCCTGTCAAATCTTCCAGGTCTCATTAAAGCAGAGTCTAAAACATCTGGTCTATTTGTTGCTGCAATTATTATTATTCCGCTATTCCCTTCAAATCCATCCATTTCTGTAAGTAATTGGTTAAGTGTCTGCTCTCTCTCATCGTTGCCTCCTCCAATACCTGCTCCTCTTTGTCTACCTACAGCATCTATCTCATCAATAAAAATTAAACATGGACTATTTTCTTTTGCTCTCTTGAAAAGATCCCTTACCCTACTTGCTCCAACTCCAACAAACATTTCAACAAATTCAGAACCTGAAAGAGAGAAGAATGGTACCCCTGCTTCTCCAGCAATAGCCTTTGCTAAAAGAGTCTTTCCTGTGCCAGGAGGGCCAACTAACAAAACTCCTTTTGGTATTCTTGCTCCAACTGATGTGAATTTTTCAGGCTTTTTTAAAAAAGTAACGACCTCCTCTAAGTCTTCTTTTGCTTCATTAACTCCTGCAACATCATCGAAGACAACTCCTGTTTCTGCTTCCATTGCAAATCTAGCCTTAGTCTTGCCGAATTGCATTGCTTGGCCAGGCCCACCAGGCATCCCATTTGATCTTCTAGCTAATAAGATTAAACCTCCTATTAAAATTGCTGGAAAGAGAAGATTTCCTAGAATTCCTAACGCTGGAGGAGCTGTGTTAACTGGATGTACATCAAAACTTATTCCTTCATTCTTTAAATTATTTATTAGTTCAGGAGTTAAACCTGGTAAATCTACCCTCAACCTTTGTACTTTATTATCTAAATCAGAATCTATAGTTTCTACAACGGCATTTCTTCCTCCATCATAAATATCTACAGATGTTACTCTCCCTGAATTAATGTAATCTAAAAATCTTCCATAGCTAACCCTTGCAACTGCTGTATTCCTAGGCCCAACTATTGTACTATTTGATTCGAAAGAAGTTGAGGTTAAAAATTGATACGAAAGTGCAATAATTAAGAATATAGGTAAAGCCCATAGAATTATTGTTTTAAATTTTGGGTTCATTAATTTATTTCAGATTATTATCTATGATTTTAGAATGAATTCATTCGTTTCGTTGATATTCCCTCTAATATTATGATTGCCATAATTAATATAAGATTTAATAATGAAATTTGAAATTAAAGACAAAGTTAAATTAATTGTGCCACTATCTTATCTGAAAACCTCAGATAATATGCCAATGCTAAGACCTCCAGATTTAGTAGGAATTGATGAGGTTGGTGAAATTATTTCTATAAGATCCCCGGTAACAGTCGAAATAAAGTTCAGAAGAGGATGCTTTTTAATTGATATTGATAAAATTGAAAAGATCTAACTAAAAATTTATTAACCACTTACTTTTTATATCATTACAAATTTTTTTATCACCAGTAATACTCAAGAAAGGTTTTGCGAAATATTTATTAGTTAATTTTTGTATATCTAGTGGCGATATTTCTTCTATTTTTTCAAAACAATAATCTTTTGATCTTGGATATATTCCATAACTAATTAACTGAAGATCTGTTTGTAAAATCATATCTAAAGATTGATTGCTTATAAGAAAAGAACTTTTCAATTTTTCTTTAGCTAAGAATATTTCTTCATCAGATATTAATGAAAATATTAATTCTTTCCACAATTTGTATAAAAGTTCGAATGCAATTATTGCGTTTTTATTCGAAACAGATAAATAAATTAAAAAAGGAGCATTCTCTTTCCTGATGGGATTAAAAACACCTACATCGTAAGTTAAACCATTTTTTTCTCTAAAAAGTTTAAAGAGAATAGAACTCATTCCAAATGAAAGATGCGACTCAAGGAGTTTTAATGGCCAATATTCAATACTTTTCGTGGAACAAGTTTGGTTACCCAACATTAGTATTAATTGATTTGATTTTTTATGGGAGCTAACAAATCTAGATTCTGGATTTAGATCGTAATTTGGAGAATTATTTTTTTCTGTAAAAGTTATTTTTTTAAAATCTTTTGAGGAATTTTCATTTATTTCTACATTGTTAGAAATTAGATATTTTTCTCTAAAATTAAAATCTTTATATTCAGATAAAATATCACTATATCCTATGCTTATAACATCTTTTTCATAACCCCCGCAATTAAAAGCATATGGGTGTTGTAAGTAAACAATCCTGCTCCATTTCTCAAAAGAAATATTAAAAGGGTTCTCCTTATCTTTTTTTATTGAATTTAAAATTGATTTTTTAACTATTTGAAATTGTTCTTCGGAAAGTATTGGTTTATTAATTACTAAATCTAATAAAGGAAATAATTTATTGAAATGAGCATCCAACGATTTTAGGCTGATAAACATTCCATCTTCAAAAACTTCATGATTTAGTTCTGCTCCATGAGATTCTATGAAATCTGAAAGTTCTAAATTATTAAATCCCTCGCATCCTCTTGTAAGCAATGAACAAAGAAGTTTATTTATGCCCTTTTTCCCATCAGCATCTAAATTACTTCCTCCATTTATCCAGATCATCGCAATTGAGAAATTTCTATTTAGATGACTCTGGAAATACCTTCTCATTATTAATTAGGTGATGCAATAAGTGTAAATTTTTTCTTTGATAAAAAGTTTATAATTTCCTTAAAATTATTTAAATTATTCCAGTATTTAAGATCACTATCTAAATTTCTTATAGAATTTTTTCTTCCCCACAAAAGTTCATTCCCGAAAAAAGAAGAAAGTTGAGTTGATGTTTCTAGGTTAAAGACGTAATTGCTCTTGACAATATTGGTTGCTTTTTTGATCTCATCGTGAGTTAAGTTTTCATAATCTGTAATTTCATATATTATTTGATTGATTTGTTTCTCTACACTTTTTAAATCTTCTTTTTCACAACATGCTTCAATAATTAAGAGTCCTCCTAATTCTCCAGCATTTACATCCACATATACTGATTCCACAATATCCTTTTCTTCTTTCAAAACTTTTACTAGTCTACTGTTTCTTCCTACTGAAAGTATGGAGGCTAAAATTTCCAATCCAATAATTCTTTTTTGATCATTTATGCTTGGTATGCTCCAGGCCATAAATATTCTTGAAAATTCTAAATTGTCAAAAACAACCTCTTCTCTTCCTGTTCGTGCTAAAACATTAATTTTTTTATCTTTATCATTTTTAAGATTTGAATTTCTATTAGATTTCTCCCTAATTATCCCTGATAAATCAATATCCTCAAAAGCCTTATAAGTATCTTTACAGAGATTGCCCGCAATTGAAAAACAAATTCCTTCATTTAAATAATGCTTACTATGGAAGTCCTCCAGATCATTTTTCTTCAATAGGTTGATACTTTCTTCAGTCCCTAAGATTGATTTAGAGTAATTATCACTTTGCCAAACTCTTTCTAGAAAATAATTAAAAAGTTTCTCTTCAGGTTGATCATTTTGTTGCTTTATCTCATCAATAACTACACTTTTTTCTTTATTAAATTCATTAATATTAATCTTTGGCGATAGAACAATATTTGTCAAAAGACCTAGTGATTCTTTAAAGTTACTTGGAGGTATGAGGACGTAGTAATGTACATCATCATATCCTGTGGAAGCATTGCTAATGCCACCAAGTGATTCAATTTTATGATCAAATTCACCTGGCATTATTTTGCTAGACCCTTTAAAAATCATATGTTCTAAAAAATGAGCTGTTCCATTCTTACCAACATCTTCAAATGAAGATCCTGCCTTACACCAAATATCTATGCTTATTAGGGGTAATTCCTTATTATCCACGAATACACATTTAGTATTGTTTGAATGGGTGTAATAGTGAATTTCTCCTAAATTCATTAAAATCTCTTTTTACATTTATTTTGGCCTTTTTTAACCTTGTTGTCTGATACTTTAAGCAAAACTAAATTAACGGATTCTTTTATTTTGGACATGTTACAAAATATTAGAGGGCGTAGATCTTTGCTAGACAAACTTACTTGTATAAAAATTGATCCAAAGCTTTCAAATATTATTCTTAACGAAAAAGACAGAGAAATATATATCGAAAACGAATTTCATAAAGCAACAGGGTTTAGAAAGTTGCATATTGAAGTGGCCGAATTCTCAAAAAATCTGAAAATTTTACACTGTGTTTTTTTTCCTGAACCGAAATTTGATATTCCAATTTTTGGCATGGATTTAGTGAAAATTAATGAGATCGTCTCTGCCGCTATTGTTGATCTATCTCCTGTATCTAAAAATCAAGAGAAAAAGTATGAAGAAATTTTAGCTAAAGTTGATAAAAGTGGTTTCTCATCTATCAGGAAAATTCCAAGCTGGGGTGGTATTTTCTCAAAGAATGTATTTTTTGCTTCATTAAAAAATGAATCTGAGAAGAACTCTTTTTCCAAGATTGTTGATATATATCTTTCAGTTTTAATTGATTTAAGTCGTAAAGCTCATCCTGATGTAGATAAAAAAATTATTCAAGAAAGAATAGATTATCAAAAAAATTATTGTGTCCAACAAATGAAAAATGATAAGACAAGGATGGTTCTTTTAAAGTATTTCGATGAAGAATGGGTAGATGATTATATAAAAAAAGTATTATTTGATTTTTATGTATAGAAATAAGTTTAAAAATCTAACTATTTATTTATTATTACTGTCACCTTTAACTTTAGGGATTATTGCTTGCTCAAATAATAATAAATCAAAAAATGAAATAGTTGATGATTTCATCCCTCCCATTAATTCAGTAGCAGCATTAGGTCAACTCTCACCAGCGGGAGAGATTAGGAAATTGGCACCACCTATAAGTCAGTTTGGTTCATCCCCAAGAATAGATGAGCTTTTAGTCTCTGAAGGTGATTTCGTAAAAAAAGGAGCTATTCTTGCAATTTTCGACAATACTGAGAAATTATTTGCAGACCTAGAAAAAATGGATAATTTGATTAAGACTATTAATCTTGAAATAGCATTAAAGGAAGATCAAATAAAAAGATACGAATTAGCTGTAGAAAAGGATGCTTATTCTTTAGTGGAGTTATCTCAGAGGAAAGATGAATTATTGAAGTTAAAAAAACAAAAGATTAATAATTTAGGCGATAAAAAAAATATTGAGATAGATCTCTTTCATTCAAAACTTAGAAGTCCCATTGATGGTTTTATACTCTCAATCAATACAAGAGTTGGTGAAAGGCCTACAAATGAAGGAATACTAGATATAGGATCTAGCCAGAATATGGAAGCTCTTATAGAAGTTTATGAATCCGATATTGACAGAGTCTTCATTTCTCAAAATGTTGAATTAAGTAGTGAAAATGGTGGTTTCAAAAAAATACTAAAGGGTAAAGTAATTAGAATTAGTCCGCAGGTTAAACAAAGGAAGGTTTTATCAACTGATCCAACTGGTGATGCTGATTCACGTATTATTGAGGTGCTTGTACAACTAAATAAGGAATCGATAAAGTTGGTTCAAAATTATGCCGGCATGAAGGTGATTGCAAAATTTTTACCTTAATGAATTTTTCTTTTTTAAAATATAGAAAAATTCCTTTAGCTTGGTTGTTGCTAACTAGACAACCTATAAGACTAATAGTAGCGATTGCAGGAATAAGTTTTGCTGGGATTTTGATGTTTATGCAATTAGGTTTTCGAGATGGATTATTTGATACTAGTGTCACTATTCATAAACTTTTAGACGCTGACCTTGTATTAATAAGTCCTAGATCGAAGAGTTCTATCAGTATGAGTGGATTCCCTAAAAGAAGACTGATTCAAACTCTTGCTTTAGATGAAGTAGAAAAGACGGCTCCTGTTAACTTAAATTACCTACTCTGGAGAAATCCAGAAAATCTACGGACTAGATCGATACTAGCTTTAGGATTTAATCCTTCTGATTCTCTTCTTTTAAATGATGGATTCTCAAGAAAGACTTATACACTTAAGAATCCTGGAAGAGTACTTTTTGATAAACTTTCTAGGCCTGAATTTGGACCAATTGAAGAATGGTTTTTGTCTGGTAAGAAAATTGAAACTGAAGTTGCAGGGAAAAGAGTTGTCGTCTCAGGACTTGTTGAGTTAGGACCTTCTTTTGGTGCTGATGGTAACTTAATAACAAGTCGAGAAACATTCTTAAGGCTTTTCCCGGCAAATCCTATGGGAAGTATTGAAATTGGATTGGTCAAGATTAGAAAAGGATCTAGTCCTGAATTTGTGTCTAAAATCTTAAATAATTCTCTTCCAAATGATGTACGTGTTCTGACAAAAAATCAGTTTATAGAATTTGAAAAGAATTATTGGAAAAATAGTACAGCAATAGGTTTTATTTTTAGTTTGGGAGCTTTAATGGGTTTCGTAGTTGGTTCTGTTGTTGTTTATCAGATTCTTTATAGTGACGTTACAGACCATCTCCCTGAGTATGCAACCTTATTGGCAATGGGGTATAAGTTGAATTCTCTTTTCTTTGTTGTAGCTAGAGAAGGATTTTTACTTGCATTGTTTGGTTATTTACCTGCCTATTTTTCTGGACAAGTACTTTATTCAATTATAAGACAGTCAACTAGGCTTCCAATAATAATGGATGCTGATAAGACTATTTTAATTTTTATATTAGTTTTAATTATGTGCATGGGATCTGCTGGTATTGCTATGCGGAAATTAGTTGATGCAGATCCTGCAGAGATTTTTTAATAATTATATATGTTTAAAACTAAAAACAAAGTTAGTAATAAAATTAATAACTCAAAGACTGTCTCAATTAATAATTTGAGTCATTTTTATGGGAGAAATGAAACTAAAAAACAAGTTCTTAATAATGTAAATTTAAGTATTGAGAAAAGCGAGTTAGTTCTTTTAAAAGGCCCCTCAGGTTGTGGTAAAACAACTCTTTTAACTCTAATTGGTGCATTAAGAACATGCCAAAGTGGAGATTTAAAGGTTTTAAATAATCAATTAAATGGAGCATCAAGACAAACTAGGCAGAATCTTAGAAGAAGTATTGGGATGATTTTTCAGGGTCATAATCTACTGAGATGTTTAACGGCCGAACAAAATGTTCAAATGGGAGCAGATTTAATAAAAGGGTTAACTTATTTACAAAGAAGAGAAATTGCTAGAAAATGGCTTTATGCAGTTGGTTTAGAAGAACATTATAAGAAATTACCTAGTGATTTATCTGGAGGTCAAAAACAAAGGGTTGCAATAGCAAGAGCATTATCTGCGAATCCAAAATTATTACTTGCTGATGAACCTACTTCTGCATTAGATAGCGTTACAGGAAGAGAAATAGTTACTCTTTTAAGAAAATTAGCAAAAGAGCAAAACTGTTCAGTTTTGATGGTTACGCATGATCCAAGAATTACTGATATGGCCGACAGGATATTAAATATGGAAGATGGTGAAATATTTAGTGCTCATAGTGAGCTAGTATAGTTAAAAGTTATATTTTTTTATGTCTAAGAGAAGGAATCTAAAAAAGGAAAAGCAAGAAAGAAATCGTGCATATGCTAGAAAGTTTAAAAAAAGAAAACTTAGAACTGACGGTAGACCAGATGGTGGTGGGAACGTAACAGGTACAGCAAGTAATGGTGGTGCAGCAGATTAGCTTATAAGTTTGATTTTTTTATCCCTGCGTTTTTTACTGCTCAAATAATAAATTATTATGAATGTCAGTATTGTTATTCCAACCTACAACAGAAAACCTATATTGGAGAAATGTCTTAAAGCACTAGAACAACAGAAATTAAATAAAAATGTTGGTAATTATGAAATTGTTGTAGTTGATGATGGTTCGACTGATGGTACAAGCTCCTGGATAAAAAGTAATAGGGACATTCTTCCTCATGTCGTGTTATATGAACAAGAGCACGGGGGGCCTGCATTAGGCAGAAATCTTGGAGTAATTAAGTCCAAATATGAAATTATTATATTTATTGATAGTGATCTTATAGTTTTAGATGATTTTATAATTAGACATATTGATAAATTACTAATCTATTGGAGTAAAAATAACAAAAAGTGTTTTACTTATGGTTCTGTTATTAATACTTCTAATTTTCATAACCCGCAGAGTGAAAAATACAAATTATTGGACACTTCATTTGCTTACTTTGCGACTGGAAATGTTGCTATATCAAAAGAATTGATTTTAAGTGTTGGTTTGTTTGATACCTCTTTTCAGCTTTATGGTTGGGAGGATTTAGAATTAGGAGAAAGATTAAAAAAAGTTGGTACAAAATTAATTAAATGCCCAAAGGCAGTAGGTTTTCATTGGCATCCACCATTTAATTGCGAGCAGATTGATTCATTAATAGCCCAAGAAAAGGAGCGGGCAAGGATGGCACTGATTTTCTTTAATAAACATCCTAACTTAAGGGTTAGATTTATGATTCAACTAACTCCTTTTAATAATTTACTTTGGCAACTTCTTTGTTTAGGAGGTCTTATAAGCATTCAGAGATTATTACCATTATTAAGATTTCTAGTTAATTCAAAAAGAGATAAATTAGCACTTGAGGTTTTAAGGATACCTCTAAATTTGATTTACATTAAACACCTAAATAAATTAAAATCAAAAACTTTTAGAAATACATATTAATTGATATAATATAAAAAATTAAAACCACACATCTGACTGTTTCGGGTGATTTAAATTTATAAATTTCCCGTCAGGTGGAGGCTAACCCGAAACCACTAAATTATGGCTGTTGTATCACTATCTGAAATGATGGAAGCAGGTGCTCACTTTGGGCACCAAACTAGACGTTGGAACCCCAAGATGTCTAAGTATATATATTGTGCAAGAAATGGGGTTCATATTATTGATCTAGTTAAAACTGCATTATGTATGAATAATGCATATAAATGGACAAGAAACGCCGCAAAAAGCGGAAAAAGATTTCTCTTTGTAGGAACCAAAAAGCAAGCATCAGATGTTGTTGCTCAAGAAGCCACCAGATGCGGAGCTGCATATGTTAATCAAAGGTGGCTTGGCGGAATGCTTACAAATTGGACAACCATGAAAGCAAGGATTGAAAGATTGAAAGATCTAGAAAGAATGGAAAGTAGTGGTTCTATCGCAATGAGACCTAAGAAGGAGGCAGCTGTTTTAAGAAGAGAGCTGGAGCGTCTACAAAAGTATTTAGGCGGACTGAAGGATATGAGAAGATTGCCAGATGTTGTAGTTTTAGTAGATCAAAGAAGAGAATCCAATGCGGTACTTGAAGCTAGGAAATTAGATATTTCATTAGTATCGATGTTGGATACTAACTGTGATCCAGATTTGTGTGAAGTTCCTATTCCCTGTAATGATGATGCAGTTAGATCTGTTCAACTTATATTAGGACGATTAGCAGATGCAATAAATGAGGGAAGAAAAGGTTCTAATAATGATAGAAAGAATTAATTTCAAATTCAAATTTTACAAATTTATTATTATTTAATTAAATGGGAAACATTACAGCAAAACTCGTAAAAGATCTTAGAGATAAGACTGGTGCAGGAATGATGGATTGCAAAAAAGCTCTCAATGAAACAGATGGGAATGTTGAGAAGGCTTTGGAATGGCTACGAAAAAAAGGTATAGCTAGTGCAGAAAAAAAATCAGGACGAATAGCAACTGAGGGCTCTATAGGTAGCTATATTCATACAGGATCTAGGGTGGGAGTTCTTTTAGAATTAAATTGTGAAACTGATTTTGTAGCCAGAGGAGATATATTTCAATCTCTCTTAAAGGATGTTTCTATGCAAGTAGCGGCTTGTCCTAATGTTGAGTATGTATCAATTGAAGATATCCCTTCAGATGTAGTCGAGAAAGAAAAACAGATTGAAATGGGTAGAGACGATTTATCTGGAAAACCAGAACAAATTAAAGAAAAAATAGTAGAAGGAAGAATAGCTAAAAGACTTAACGAGTTAGTATTGCTCTCTCAACCATATATCAAAGACAGTTCTCTAACGGTAGAGGATCTCGTGAAGCAAGCAGCAGCAAAAATTGGAGAAAATATTAAAGTAAGACGTTTTACACGATATACTTTAGGAGAAGGTATTGAAAAAAATGAAATGGACTTTGCTGACGAAGTAGCATCATTACAATCAAAATAATATCTTGAAAAAATTTCTTAATGATGTAGAACTTGAAGAAATAAGATCTCAGCTATTTCTTGCAGAAGTTAATAAAAATAAATTATTAAAGATTATTTATAAGGAATATGAATCTTATCTTAAACTTGTTAGGGAATTAATTTTTACTTCTGTAGAAAAAACTATTTATAGAATTTACTCTGACTTTTCAATAAATGATAAGACAATAAATACAAAGGAATTTAGCAAACGTTTAGAAAATAAAATAAGTTGTTTAATCAATTCCCAACTACCTTTAATAACTATTGAACAGTTAAAAATTAACAATTCGATTAATAAAGAAAATCTAGAGGTAGACTTTAATAGTTTTAAAGAAGTCGCAGAATTAAAAGACTATCAAAAAGTCGATCTGAATTTCGAAAATTCTTTAATTGCTCAAGAATCTCTCCAGTTTTCTATCAATAAAGATATTTCTAATAGTAATCAATATTATCGATCAATAAATAATGAAAAGTTTTCATCTATAGATTTAGATTTTAGTGAGGATCTAAATGATTTCCAAAATCTAAGTTCAATTAATAAGCTACATTCAGAAAAACACATTATAAACTCTTTGCTTGAAATATCCGAACAGGATGGTGATAATAAATTTAAAGATTATCAAGATTTAAATAAACGCTTTCAAGGGATATCTCCTTCTAGTAATAACCTTAATTGCTTTGATTTAATAGATAATTCACTAGCTAATTTATTACTAAATCTTTCATATAAGATTAATTTAGAATTATTTAAATCAAAACTAATTAAAAAAATAATGTCTGAAAATACATTTAAGTTCTTAAGTAACAAAAAATTTATAATAAAGCATCCAAGTCCTTTTATAATAGAATTTGACCTTAACATAAATCAATCATTTAACGATGGTATTAAATTACCTAGTATTTATATGTTGTATATTAGTACTGTTGAATTGGAATTTAAAAATTTAAAGCTTTCAATACATAGGAATAAAATAAATGAATTAAAAAATAAGTTTCAACTTTTGATTAAAAAGGAAAAATACTGGAAACAAAAAGAAATAAACTTAAATAAAATATTTATATAAATATTTTTTACTTTTTCTAGTGTGACCTATAGTGATGAATATATTAAATTAATAAAAGACTGGATAAGGCCTCTTCAAAAGTCTTTAACAATAGAAACGGAAAGTAATTTCACTAATATCCTAGGAAGGGAAAGACATTTTAATGACTATTTATATGAATCATTGACGAAACTTGACAAGCTAAATCTTACAGATGATTATCTGAAATTATTCAATGATTTTTCTAAAAAATATTCCGAATATAATAAATTAGATTTTAATCAAAGAAAAAGGTTAATAATTGATACTAGAAAAACGTTATATAAACTTGTAAAAAAAATAGATATAAAAAAATCTAGCAATATTTCCAAGGAAAGTTTTCACAATGTAATTGATTCAAGTTTGTCTCTTGATTCGGATATTTCATTAATAAAAAATGTTGGTAAAGTTTATAAAAATAAGCTTAATGAATTAGGTGTTTTTAATATAAAAGACCTAATTCATTATTTTCCACGAACATATTTAGACTATACGAATAGAGTTAAAATAATAAATTTAAAACCAGATAATTTATATACCTGCATAGCCAATATTAAAAGATTTTATATTTATAAGAGCAAAAAGAATAGTAATTTATCAATAATGAACTTTGTAGTTTCTGATGAAACTTCTTCAATAAAGGTTACAAAATTTTTTTTAGGAAGAAGATTTAGATCTTATTCCTTCTTCGCTACTCAAAAATCTTTGTATATTCCTGGAACTAAATTAGCAATATCCGGTAAGGTTAAATTTACAGAGTATGGCAAAACTTTTGTAGATCCTCAGATTGAAATTCTTAAGGATAATAATGATAATTTTAATTTCTCAGGAAGAATATTACCCTTGTATTCATTAGCTGAAGCATTATCAAATATGAGTTTTATCAAGCTCATGAAAAAGGTACTTATTTATGCAAAGCAATATCCAGAAATTTTAAACCAAAAGCAACTTGATTCATTATCTTTATTGTCTAAAGGAGAGTCCTTGATTTATATTCATTTGCCACCAACTCAACAGGCTCTTATTGAGTCAAAAAAACGATTGGTTTTTGATGAATTATTCCTCCTTCAAATAAAGTTCCTAATTAGAAAAAGAAAGAGGAATAAAAATATAGTTGCTAAACAATTTCCCCAAAAAAAATCTTTACTAAAAGAATTTTTAAATAGTTTTCCTTTTGACTTAACAAAGTCTCAAGTCAGAGTTTTAAATGAAATTAAGAAAGATTTATCTAATCCCGTTCCAATGTCGAGACTACTTCAGGGAGATGTGGGAAGCGGTAAAACTATCATTGCAATAGCATCTCTTTTAATTGTTATTGAAAAAAATTTACAAGGTGCTTTTATGGCCCCTACGGAAGTATTAGCAGAACAACATTATAAAAATTTATTAAAATATTTGAACCCACTTTTAGTTTCTGTTGAACTTCTTACTGGAAATACTACTCAAAAAAAGAGAAAAGAAATTCTCTCCAACTTGAATAATGGACTAGTTGATATCCTTGTAGGGACTCATGCATTATTTGAAGATAAAGTCATTTTTAATTCATTAGGGATGGTAGTAATTGATGAACAACATAGGTTTGGAGTTACTCAAAGAAATAGATTACTTAATAAAGGCGATAATACTAACTTGTTGTCAATGACAGCAACACCAATTCCAAGAACTCTTGCGCTTTCTATTTATGGTGATTTAGATGTCAGCCAAATTACAGAACTTCCTCCTGGAAGAGTTCCTATAACTACAAAAATAATTTCAGAAGATGATTTAACTAACTTGTTCAAGATTGTTGAAGATGAAATTACTAAGGGAAGACAAGCTTATGTAATTTTGCCACTTATAGAAGATTCAGAAAAAATGAATTTAAGTTCTGCAAAGAAAACATTTAAACATTTATCAGAAGAGGTTTTTGTGGAGAAAAAAGTTGGATTATTACATGGCAAATTAAATTCACAAGAAAAGAACGAAGTGATTAATTCTTTTTTAAAAAATGAAATTAATATATTGGTTTCAACTACTGTTATTGAAGTTGGAATTGATGTGCCTAATGCCACAATTATGATTATTTATAATTCTGAAAGATTTGGATTGTCTCAGCTACATCAATTAAGGGGTAGAGTTGGTAGGGGATCAACTAAATCTTTTTGTTATTTAGTAACCTCGGATAAGAATGGATTAGAAAATAAGCGATTATGTGTTTTGCAAAAATCTAATGATGGTTTTTATATTGCTGAAAAAGATTTGGAGCTTAGAGGTCCAGGACAAATTTTAGGATATAGACAATCTGGATTGCCTGATTTTGTACTGGACAATTTACCAAACAATAAATTTCTAATTGAATTGGCTCGTGAAGAGGCTATTAAGGTTGTTAGTAATGATCCCGATCTAAAAGAAAACATAGTTTTAAGGAATATACTAATTGATAATTCTGATAATAAATTCATTCATGATTTCTTGAATTGAAAACTATTATTGTCATTTTTTAAATATATGCAAATATAAATCAATTGAAAATTTTAATTGAAAATTTGGAATAGAATACCAATTAAAGAGAATGGAGATAAATTAATAGCTATACCTAGCTACTTAAACTTTTTTGATCCACACCCTTACTCTCATTTAGGAGCACCTTACAAAGATAAAGCTTCTATTTGGAAATTAAGAAAGGAGGTTGTAAATAGATTAGTAAAGGTAAATGATTATTTGATATCAAATAATAGTTATTACCTCTTAATTTATGACAGTTGGCGCCCTTTAGAAGTCCAAGAATTTATGTTTAAAAGAGCATTTTTATTAGAGTGTGAAAAATTGGATATTGATGCTTCTATAAAAAATATGAAATCTTATCCATCTATTTTAAAAAAAGTTGAAAAATTTTGGGCATATCCTTCTTTTGTTTCTAGTTGTCCTCCACCTCATTCAACTGGTGGAGCATTGGATGTTTGTTTATCGGATAAAGAAGGAAATCTTGTTGAAATGGGAAGTGCAGTTGATCAAATGGATGAGACTTCAAATCCTGATTTTTACGCAAACATAAAGAATAATGAAGCAATTATTTGGAATAGTAGAAGAAATTTATTAAGGGAAATTATGACTAAATTTGGGTTTGCTCAACATCCAAATGAATGGTGGCATTTTAGTTATGGCGATCAATTATGGGCTTGGAAAAATAAAAAAGCAAATGCTATTTATGGGAAAATTTAAAATCTATTGAATTTCATTTAGTAAATTCAAGATAGAACTTTCATCTTGCGTATTTATAAAATCTCCAAAATCTAAGTCTGTACTACTTTTCCAATAATCAAATAATGGTAGGAGAGTTTTTTCTAAATCGTTTAGTTCCATTCTTTGTAGGAATGGTTTCGCCAACCTTTGTAGATTTTTACTCCCTCCCAACCATAATTGGTATTTGTTTTGCCCACTTCCTACAAGTGCTAATTCCGCCATGTAAGGCCTAGTACATCCATTGGGACAACCTGTCATTCTAAATAAGATTGTCTTTTCTATTTTTAGATCTAATAGTAACTTTTCAATCCTTTTAAGTACATCAGGTAAAATTCTTTCTGCTTCAGTCATCGCAAGACCACAAAGTGGTAAAGCTGGACATGCCAAGGCATGCCTTTGTATTTCATTAATGTCATCTAAATTGTCGTATCCAATTTTTGATAGAGCTTTTTTAATTACAGTTTTGTTTTTATTAGCGATATTACAAAGTAAGATATCTTGATTAGGTGTAAGTCTTAAATCAAGATTATATTTTTTTACGATACTTGTAATGGTATTTTTCTTTTCTCCAGATAATCTCCCCGATAATAAAGGTAACCCTACGAAATAAGAGGTCTTATTTTGTTTATGCCAACCTAGATAATCAATAAGAACTTGGTTCGGTTCTTTTCTGATTTTTTTAATTTCTTTTTTGAAATACTTTTCTAGAAGCAACTTTTTGAACCATTTAATACCTTTCCTATGGAGAAGGTATTTCATTCTTGAATTTTTTCTGGATTTTCTGTCTCCATAATCTCTTTGAATAGCGACAATACTTTGTATTAATTCATAAATATCTTCTTTCCCTACATATCCCAAGGGATCTGCAATTCTTGCAAAAGTTTCTTCATTATTATGAGTACGACCCATCCCTCCTCCAACATAAAAATTGCAGCCTTCTAAATCTCCATCTTTGGATGTGAATGCCACTATTCCAATATCATTGGAAAGAAGGTCAACGGAATTATCTCCAGGAACAGTAACGGCACATTTGAATTTTCTAGGTAAATAAGATGAACCATACAGAGGTTCATCTTTCACTCCACTAAAAACATTATCTTTAAATTGTAATTTTCTAATATCTTCAATTTCTTTGTCAGGTTTTATTGTGTATTCTAAATCTCCATCAGCCCAAAGCTCTAAAAATGTACCCTGACCAGCGACGGGTGTAAGAAGGTCTGCAACCTTAACCGCTAATGCTCTTGCTATTTTGTATTCTGATGATTGAAATGGCGCGGCTGGAGCCATAACATTTCTATTTATGTCCCCACATGCAGCTAATGTTGAGCCCATTGAATTAACAATAGTCCGAATAACCTCCTTTAGGTTCTCCTTTCTAATTCCATGCATCTGGAAAGCTTGTCTAGTAGTAGCCCTTAGAGATCCATTACCAAGTTTGTCAGATAATTCACCTAAAGATAAAAATAATTTCCCAGGAATTTCTCCCCCTGGACTTCTTAACCTCAGCATCATCTGCCAATCTTTTTTCTTCCCAGGTTTTCTATTCTCTCTATTATCCTGTTGGTAACTTCCATGAAATTTCAACAACTGAACTGCATCATTAGTAAAATGATCACTTTCATTTATTAATTCAGTAGCAAGTGGCTCTTTAAGAAATTGGCTACTTTTTTTAAATTTTTCAAATTTAGATACTTCTAATCCATTTGCTAAACAAACAGTTTCCTCTTTAGCAGCAGCTTTTTTCTTTTTTACTTTCTCAACCTTGATCAAAGGACCAAAACATATCTCTTTTTATACATTAGCGAAAAGCTTATTTAACCGGTAGTAAATTATAGTTATATTAGTCATAATTTTTTCTTGTCTAAATATCTACTTGAGATAGGAACTGAAGAGTTGCCAGCAAATTTTTCTCATTCTGTTCTTAATCAATTTAAATCTCTAATAGAATTTGAATTTGATAAAAAACTTATCAAATTCAATCGTGTTTTTTGTACTTCTACACCAAGGAGAATAGTCCTCTTTTTAGATGGATTGGTTGATCATGCTGAAGATAAGTCGATTATAAGAAAGGGTCCTAAGGCAAGTTCTGCATTTTTAAATGGAGCTCCAACTAATGCTGCAATAGGGTTTGCTAATAGTTTGGGTATAAATGTAGATGATCTAGAAATAAAAAATACAGAAAAGGGCGATTTCGTTTTCGGGAAGACTGTTGAGAAAGGAGAATCAACAAGGAAATCTTTGTCTTTTATAATCCCAAAAGCAATAAAGAATTTACAGGGCCCTAGATTTATGAAATGGGGCTATGGCAACTTTAAATTTTCAAGACCTATTAGGTGGGTTGTCTCACTCTACAATGATGAAATTCTTGACTTCGTATTTGATGAATGTGATCCAGAGATTGTAATAGGTAATAAATCAAAAAGTCATAGACTAATTAATCATGATATTACAATTCATAATCCTGATAATTATTTCGAATTAATGACTGATAATCGAATATTAGTTAATCGAACAGATAGAAAAGAAAAAATTTTAAGCATTATAAATCAATCATCTGAATCGCTAGATTTAAATCCGGATCTTTCTGAGGAGTTACTTAACGAATTAACAGATTTAGTAGAATGGCCAGATTTAATTATAGGTAAATTTAGTGAACAATTCCTTGATATACCAGTTGAAGTTCTTACTACGGTCATGAAGACTCATCAAAGGTATATTCCCCTTTTTCATAAAGATAAAACTTTTTCGAAATTAGACTTAAGCTCTGAAGAGATAATAAGTACAAATTTTTTCGTAATCTCAAATGGCCTTAGTGAATCTAATAAGAATATTGCTAAAGGTAATGAGAAGGTTTTAAAGGCCAGATTCTCTGATGCAAAGTTTTTTGTAGAAAGTGATAAAAAAGTATCTTCAAATGAAAGAAATCAAAAACTTAAATCTGTTTCTTATTTGAAAGGGATGGGCAATGTTTCTCAGAGAGTGGAGAGAATCCAGGTCGTAACAGAAATGGTTTTTAAATGCTTAAATGATAAATCTTTAGATATTAAAAAATTAATAGAAGCTGCTAAATACTGTAAGAACGACTTATGTAGTGAAATTGTTTATGAATTTCCAGAGTTGCAGGGAATAATGGGAGGTAAATATCTTAAAAATGAAGGTTTTAGCGAAGAAGTGTGTTTGGCTGTATCTGAACATTATTTACCTTCTTTTTATAAAGATAGTTTGCCTTCTTCAAAATATGGAGCATTAGTTTCTCTCTCAGATAAAATTGAAACTTTAATAAGTATTTTCATTTCTGGTAAACGACCAACTGGATCTTCTGACCCTTATGCATTAAGAAGAAATTTAAATGGAGTAATTAAAATAATTTGGGATTTTGAACTTGATTTGTCTTTAGAAAATATATTTGATGATCTTCTTGATTTGTGGAAGATTTCATTACCTAATTTAAATTTTATTAAAGAGAAAGTTTTAGATGATTTAATTGAGTTTTTAATTCAAAGAATTATTAGTCACCTTGAAGAACTTTTTCTAGATAAAGAAATAGTTAAGGCAATATGTTCCTCTGATGAACTTTACAAACAAAGAATAATAAATATTGTAGATTTAAAAAACAGAATTAAATGTATTGCTCATTTAAAAGAAAAAGATAACTTTGATGAAATTCAGAGTGTAATTACAAGGGTTAGCAAACTAGCTAATAGAGGTAATTTAGATAAAGACATTTTATTATCAAAAAATTATGTAACACCAGATCTTTTTGAAAAAGAGTGTGAGTCAAAAGTTTTTAAATTTGTTGGGGAATTAGAAAAGCTTTTTTACTCAGGTAATTTTGATTATATGAAACTTCTTAATTTGTTTGAAATAAATTCAAACGATATTAAGGATTTATTCGATAATGAAAATGGGATTTTAGTAATGTCAGATGATATACAAATAAGAAATAATAGACTTAATTTACTAAGTCTTATTAGAAATTACTCCTTAAGAATTGCTGATTTTACACTTTTGAACTCTTAACTTTAATACCACCTTTAATTGAATAGTTTTTAAGCATTTTTTCAACTTCTTTTTCTTCTCTTACAGCACTATCAACAGGTTTGTAGTTTAATGGGGCAAGTGCTTTTCCTCTTAAAATTGATCCTAAAGTAAGCATCGTAAGTTTAATTTGTTGTATTGGCTTCATTGCGACAACTTTTTTATATAAATAACTATCAAAAGTGAGTCTTTGAACATCCATATCATCACACATTTCTACAAAAGCCTCTCTTGCTGAATCATTTCTGTAAAAAATGTTTTGTAGAATTTCTAGTACCTTATATGTTGCTCCATATTTTTTATCCCATTTTTTTAAGTAATTCTTTAAATCGTTTTCTGAAGGTATAACCTCTCCATTTTTTGAGGCTTCAACAATTTCTTCTGCACACATTCTTCCACTCTTTGCGGCAAAATATATTCCCTCTCCAGAACTCTTAGTAACATAACCAGCCGCATCTCCTACTAAAGCCATTCTTCCAACAACTCTTCTAGGCCTTGGGTGCTCAGGAATGGGATGTGCCTCCACTTTTATAACCTCACCATTTACAAGCCTTTTTTTTGCTCTATTCCTTACTCCTTCCTGAAGACCCTTTATTAATAATTGATTTTTCTGCATTGTCCCTGTTCCTACTGCTACATGGTCATATTTAGGGAATACCCATCCATAAAAGTCAGGAGAAACATCTGTTCCTACGTACATTTCTGCAAGGTCCTCATAGTAACTCATTTCTTTCTTTGGTAATTTAATCCTTTCCTGAAATGCTATAGCCACTTTGTAATCCCCAGCATCCATTGCTTTAGCAACTCTACTATTTGCTCCATCTGCACCAATTAAAATATCTACTGTAATTTCTTTCAGTTCTGCTTTCTTTTCTCCAGAAGAATAATCAGAATATGTAAGTTTATATGGACCTTGATTGTTATTTCCTGTGTCAATTGAAGTGACTAATCCATTTATTAAGGTAGCTCCAAGATCCGCAGCCCTGTTTCTCATGAAGGCATCCATTACTTCTCTTCTGCACATTCCTATAAATTCATTATCACTTTTACCATAAACCTTATCTAAACTTATATCTACTTCTCTATTTGAAGGGGAAATCATTCTCATATGTCTAACTTTTCTATCGATAATTGATTCTGGCAAGTCAAATTCCTCAACCATGCAAAGAGGTATAGCGCCACCACATGGTTTAGCATTATCTAATTTTCTTTCAAAAAGCCAAGTTTTTATTCCAGATTTAGCAAGTATTTCTGCAGCACATGAACCACTAGGACCTCCACCGATAACAGCAACTCTCAACATATGAAAAAAAAATAAATCCTATTTAAAAACTACATCTTTTTTGCTTATAAAAGTGCATTTCTTAAAATAATAGTTAATATCGAAATATGTTTTTCAGAAATTCAATTAACTTTGGAACAAAAAGAAGATCTAAATAAAGTATTTGATATTCCTTTTGCTAAAAGAACATACTTAGAAAATTCCAATTCAAAATTATTTCTAAAATTATTATTAATCTCACCTTTTCTTTTACTCCTTTTTTTCTTTACTGGATTGAGATTGATTCAAAATTCTAAAATAATCTCTTTAAATTTTTTGGATAAACAAATTGATAATATACCTGATCACAGAATTTTGGGTCATTTACCCTATCCTCAAATCTCTAAAGAAAAATTGGTTGTTATTGAACCCCATATTGAAGTTCATGTTGATATGAGGGAATCACTTTTAAAGATGAGAGAGGAAGCAAAAAAGGATGGAGTATATTTGGTCTTCTTAAGTGGTTATAGATCAATAGATCTGCAAAATGATATTTTTTATTCTTTAAAGTCAATTAGAAATCAAATAGCGTCAGAAAGAGCTCGAGTATCAGCACCTCCAGGATATTCTGAACACAGTACTGGTTTCGCAATTGATATTGGAGATTATATGCAACGAGAGACTGACTTTGAAGTTGATTTTGAGAACACTGACGCTTTTAAATGGCTACAAAAGAATGCCGCTAAGTATCACTTTAAGTTATCCTTCAACAAAAATAATAAACATATTGATTACGAGCCTTGGCATTGGAGATATGAGGGGTCAGTAGAAGCTTTAAAAATTTTTGAAAATTCAAATAGAAAATCTAAGTAATTTAATGGATTAAATAATATATTCAATAATTTTATGATTTCCAAAGTCTTAAAAAGAAATTCCTCATTATAAGCATTCTTTGAGTTAGCCTTAATATAATTACTAAAATTGTTTTTATAGATTTAATAAATGTCATCTTCAATTAAAGAAATTAGAAATGTAGCAATCATCGCTCACGTTGATCATGGGAAGACAACTCTTGTCGATGCATTGTTATCTCAATCTGGAATATTTAGAGATAATGAAGTTGTTCCTACATGTGTAATGGATTCTAATGATCTCGAGAGAGAGAGGGGAATAACAATACTTTCAAAGAATACCGCTGTTAATTATAAAAACACGAGAATTAATATTATCGATACTCCAGGTCATGCTGATTTTGGAGGAGAGGTGGAAAGGGTTTTGGGAATGGTCGATGGATGTTTGTTAATAGTTGATGCAAATGAAGGTCCAATGCCACAAACAAGATTTGTTTTAAAAAAAGCATTAGAGAAAGGACTGAGACCAATAGTTTTCGTAAATAAAATTGATAGACCTAGAGTAATGCCAGAAATAGCAATCGATAAAGTTCTTGATTTGTTTTTAGAATTAGGAGCTGATGATGATCAATGCGATTTTCCTTATCTTTTTGGAAGTGGGCTATCAGGATTCGCAAAAGAAGAAATGGAATTAAATAGTGACAACATGATGCCTCTATTTGAGGCTATTTTAAGACATGTCCCACCTCCAGTTGGGGACTCAAATAAGCCACTTCAGTTGCAAATTACAACTTTGGATTATTCTGACTTCTTAGGTAGGATTGTAATAGGAAAAATACATAATGGAACCATAAAAAATGGTCAACAAGCTAGTTTAATTAAAGAGAATGGAAAAAATATTAAGGGTAAGATTAGTAAGCTATTAGGATTCGAGGGTTTGCAAAGAATTGATATAAATGAAGCCTTTGCAGGAGATATTGTTGCTATTTCAGGCTTCGATGACGTAAATATTGGAGAAACGATCGCTTGCCCTGAATCTCCTCATCCTCTCCCTTTAATAAAGGTAGATGAACCTACTTTAAATATGACCTTCGTTGTAAATGACTCCCCATTTGCAGGTAAAGAAGGTAAATTTGTTACCAGTAGACAATTGAAAAATAGATTAGAGAGAGAACTTTTAACAAATGTTGCTCTAAGGGTAGAAGAAACGGATTCTCCAGATAGATTCTCTGTCTCAGGAAGAGGAGAACTACATTTGGGGATTTTGATTGAAACTATGCGAAGAGAGGGATTTGAGTTTCAGATTTCACAACCTCAAGTAATATTCAGGGAAATTGATAATGTTCAATGTGAACCTATAGAGACTTTAGTTCTAGACGTCCCTGAAGTTGCAGTTGGTTCTTGTATCGAAAAACTTGGATCAAGAAAAGCGGAGATGAAGAATATGCAGACTACTTCAGATGGTAGAACTCAACTAGAATTTCTAGTGCCATCAAGAGGACTAATTGGCTTTCGTGGTGAATTTGTTCGTATAACAAGAGGAGAAGGTATAATGAGTCACTCCTTTTATGAATACAAGCCTAAATCTGGAGATTTTGAAACAAGGAGAAACGGAGTACTTATTGCTTTTGAAGAGGGCGTAGCCACATTCTATGCATTAAAAAACGCTGAAGATAGAGGAGTCTATTTTATTAAACCGGGCGTAAAAGTTTACAAGGGTATGATAATTGGAGAGAATAACAGACCACAAGATTTGGAGCTGAATATATGTAAAACTAAGCAATTGACTAATATGCGATCTGCGGGTGCAGAAGAACTTGATACTTTGCAGTCTCCAGTTGAGATTACTCTTGAAAGAGCTCTTGAATATATTGGCCCAGATGAAATGTTAGAAGTCACTCCTGATTCAATAAGAATGAGAAAGATAAATAAGAAGAAAAATTCTAAAAATTAAATTTTATGAATGAAGAAAACACAAAAAGTTTTCAGGATTCCCTTTATTTTGCTTTAAATCTCTTTAATGAACAAAAATGGTATGAAGCTCATGATGCTTTTGAAGATATATGGAATACGGTTGACGGAGATCAAAGACAAGTTATTCAAGGAATACTTCAAGTATCAGTTTCACAATTTCACTTAAGTAAAGGTAATTTAAATGGAG
>QCIF01000010.1 GCA_003216835.1 Prochlorococcus sp. AG-402-K10
AAAAAAGCAATTGATAACTTAATCAGTCTTGGCTGTACTCTTCAAGAAACAAGAAAAATATTAACCAATGAGATCGATTGGCGCATCAAATGCGGAACAAGAATTCTAGTTAGTACTCCTAGAGAAGATATAGGTGCTTCAATGCTAATAGCAGAAGACCTATCTCCCAAAATCAATGTTCCTGTAGAAGTTGTCCCCATGGAAGAATTAGACAAAGTCCTGTGTAATTCAAATAATGGGACTATCGTTACAAGTAGATATTTCTTACAGCCTTTAGAAAAAGTTGCAAAAGCACATGGCATAAGAGCTATTGCAGTTGATTTAAGTGACTTTCAAAAAGAATTAAAAATAATCAAAGAATTAAAAACTGATAATTGTGTAGGGATTGTAAGCATTAGCCCTGGCTTATTGAGGGCTGCAGAAGTTATTATACACAGCATAAGAGGTGGCGAATTAATTCTTATGACTGCGATATCAGACAACCACAGTAGATTATTAGGACTCCTAAAAGCTTCAAATTACATCATTTGTGATGGACCAAGTTTATCAGTTGTAGAAAACACACTATTAAAAAATCGCTCACAGTTAATGAGAGTACCCCAATTAATTTGTGCTAAAAACTATTTAAGTATCGAAACAGTAAATCAATTAAAAAAAGAAATTGGACTAATTAATTAATTTTTCATGTTAAAAAACTTTAAATCTGATATAGACATAATAAGAGAGAGAGATCCTGCTGCGCGAGGAATATTTGAGATTTTCCTTTGCTATCCTGGTTTCCAATCAATAGTCATACATAGATTTACCCATAAATTATGGCAACTAAAATTTCCCTTAATTCCACGCTTATTAAGTCATATGAATAGATTATTAACAGGTATAGAAATTCATCCGGGAGCAAAAATTGGTAAAAAAGTTTTCATAGATCATGGTATGGGAGTTGTTATTGGTGAAACAGCCGAGATAGGTGATAACTGTTTACTTTACCAAGGGGTAACATTGGGAGGAACTGGGAAAAGTCATGGGAAAAGACACCCAACATTAATGAAAAATGTTGTAGTTGGAGCAGGTGCAAAAGTTCTTGGATCAATAACAATTGGATCTAATACACGAATTGGTGCGGGTTCTGTAGTTGTTCGCAATGTGGAAGGGAATAGCACTGTAGTTGGAGTTCCTGGTAGAGTAGTTCATCAAAGTGGCGTAAAAGTGAACCCACTAGCACACTCTGCCTTACCAGATGCTGAGGCTAATGTGATAAAAAATCTAATGGATAGAATCGACCAGCTTGAGAATGAAATTCTTAAATTACAAAAAGCTCTTCAATGTTTGGCAAACTCAGAAGCTGTTGACATTTCTAAACTGGGTGATGCTCAAAATCTAAAAGACAAAGAAATTCTTGAATTTCTTGGAGATGATTAAAAATTTCTTAATTTTTGGAATCTTTATCACTCTTAGGTTGAAACATAAACATTGAATAAATAACATTTCTTCTCATATTAGTCATCATTTCAAGAAACATATCATAACCCTCATTTTTATATTCTATTAAAGGGTCTTTTTGTCCATAACCTCTTAATCCTACTGATTCTCTTAAGGAATCCATTGATTGAAGATGTTCTCTCCATAAATTATCAATTTGTTGTAAGATGAAAAATCTTTCAGCCTCCCTCATCAACCCTGAACGAAACTTTTCTACTTGGGATTCTTTTAAATCATAAGCTATTCGCAATTGCTCTTGAAGATAATTCTTTAGTTCTTCTACAGACAATGAACGAACATCTTCAATTTTTAGATCATCTAATAAATATATAAATTCTTTGACTTTAGAAATTAATTGATCAATATCCCATTCTTCAGGTGGTAGATCAGGGTTAATGTAAGCTTCTACTATTTCACCCATCGTCCTTTCTCCATATCCGATCACCTGCTTCTTCAAGTCAACTCCTTGTAATACTCTTAGTCTCTCTGTATAAACTGCTTTTCTTTGATTATTCATTACTTCATCATATTCAAAGACTTGTTTTCGAATATCGTAATAATAAGTTTCTACTTTCTTTTGAGCACTTTCTAGAGATCGTGTAAGCATTCCTGATTCAATAGGCATATCTTCATCAACTCTGAATGCATTCATTAGATTTGCTACCCTATCCCCTCCAAATATCCTTAATAAATTATCTTCTAAAGATAAAAAGAATCTTGTACTTCCAAGGTCTCCCTGTCGACCAGCTCTACCTCTTAGTTGATTATCGACTCTTCTTGACTCATGCCTCTCAGTACCGATAACGTGTAACCCACCAGCTTCTCTAACTTTTTCTTCTTCATGAATAAGTACTTTTTCATATTCTTTTTTCACATCTGATAAAACATCTCTTAAAAACTGTATTGATTTATCATCAGTTGGTGCTTTTTCAGCTGCGGTAGCAATTTTATCATCTAATTCAATTACAGTAAGTAATCTATCTCCCCAATTCTTAACCAATTCATCAGACAATAGTGAAAGTTTCTTCTTAATATCTTCTCCAAGTTTACAAGGGTAAAGACTTATTGAAGAACTTTGATTATTCTTTCTCGAAATAGATTCAACCTTTGAGGAAAACCCTCCTTTCTTTTTTGAATTTCTTTGTTTAGGAATTGGGGGCTTATGCTCATCTTCTGGCTTTACCAATAAAGGAATTAAAGTCTCTTTTAATTTAAGTCTTGCCATATAATCACTATTACCTCCAAGAATGATATCTGTTCCTCTTCCAGCCATATTTGTCGCAATAGTAACAGCCCCTGCTCGACCGGCTTGAGCAATTATTTCCGCTTCGCGTTCGACGTTCTCCGGCTTAGCATTCAATAAATTATGAGGAATTCCTTCTTCGAATAACAGTCCACTTAGAAGCTCACTTTTTTCAACACTTGTTGTACCCACCAAAACAGGTCTAGCATTTCTATGAATTTCTGCTGTTTCTTTCGCAACCGCTTTCCATTTACCAATTTCAGTTTTAAAAACTTGATCACGTAAGTCTTGTCTTCTTCTAATTTGATTTGTCGGCACGACTGTTGCTTCTAATTTATAAGTTTTTTCAAATTCCACCTCTTCTGTTTTAGCAGTACCGGTCATACCTGCCAAACCAGGATAAAGAAGGAAAAAGTTTTGATAAGTAATAGATGCGAGGGTTTGAGTTTCAGGCTGAATTTTTAGACCCTCTTTGGCTTCAATTGCCTGGTGCTGTCCATCACTCCAGCGCCTTCCAGGCATTATCCTTCCTGTAAATTCATCAACAATTACTGCTTCCTCATTTTTAATAATGTAATTTACATCTTTAATGAATAATTCTTTAGCTTTTAAAGCGTTAGTTATGTAATGAGCCCAAGGGTCTTGAGGATTATATAAATCACTAACTTTCAAATATTCTTCACATTTAGCAAATCCTTGGTCGGTTAAAATACAACTTCGCTGTTTTTCATCTACTTCATAATCTCCTTCAGGATCAATACCATCTTTACTCAGTTCTTTTGCCTTGATAAGAGATAAAGATAATTCTGCAGCTTTCTGATACTTTTCTTGTGGTCTTTCAATTTGGCCAGAAATTATTAGGGGAGTTCTAGCTTCATCAATTAAAATCGAATCAACTTCATCTATAACACAGTAATTGAATTTTCTTTGCACTACTTCTTCAAAATCAGTAGCCATATTATCTCTCAAATAATCAAATCCTAATTCTGAATTAGTAGCATAAGTGATATCACAATCATAATTTTTCTTTCTCTCTGAGGGGCTCATATCTTGCTGAATTAAACCAACGGATAATCCTAAAAAACGATGAACTTGTCCCATCCACTCAGCATCTCTTCGAGCTAAATAGTCATTTACAGTAACAACATGAACTCCCTTTCCAGTAAGAGCATTTAAGTAGCATGGCAATGTTGCAACAAGAGTTTTACCTTCACCAGTTTTCATTTCAGCAATTTGACATTCATGTAGAACCATTCCACCTATTAACTGAACATCAAAATGCCTCATCTCTAAAACTCTTTTTGCTGCTTCTCTTACAATTGCAAACGCTTTAGGAAGAAGTTCATCTAGTAATTCCTTCTGCTTGTTAAGATTCAATTCTGATGAAATCTTTTCTTTAAGCAAGTTAGTTTCTCTTCTAAGCTCATCGTCTTTTAGTCCAGATATTTCTTCTTCTAAAAAGTTTATTTCTTCAACAATTGGTTGATAGCGCTTTAACTTTCGTACATTCGGATCTCCCAACAAAAGTTTTAGCATAATGTTCCTTCTAAAAAAGTTCTCCTATTAAAACATTATAAATTAACGCGTTACAACTCAATCAGTAAATATGATATCTGTTTATTTTAGTAGAAATAATAGACTAAGGTATTGAAATTACAATCATCAAAAAATAAATTTATTACCTTCATTTTTTTATCTGAACTTTTAACTAATGAAAGACATATTGTTAATAAAACATTCAAAAGGGGCTTTTGGATTAAGATTTTTGGGGTTAGGACCTCATCTGAAACCAGTCAAGGGATTATTTAAATTACAGCAGTTCTTTAATAGGAATGCTTTTTGGGCAAAGAATAGAACACTTAATGATCTAAAAAAATGTCTTGCTAATAGTGACGTTATCATAAGTATTTGGTCTGATGGTGAAATAGTCGGTTTTGGCAGAGCTTTATCAGATGGAGTTTATAGAGGAGTACTTTGGGATATTATTATCGATGAGAATCATCAGGGGAATGGTTATGGGAAGTTAATTGTTAAAAGTCTCTTAAATTCAAAAAAGATAAAAAATACAAAGAAAATATATTTAATGACCACAAACAAAAAATTATTCTATTCTCAAATGGATTTCAAAGAAGTTATTACTCAAAATTTATTAATTCGGGAAATATGATTACTTTCTAAAAGTAATATTTTTTGAACCCAAATAATTATTTAATACTCCAATAAATGCTCCCAAGAAACGTGCAATCTTATGATTCTTAATCAATTAATTTAAAACAAAAAATATTTCTATTCCTCCTAAAAAATAAATTAAAAGATTTAACTATTGGTTGTTTTAATGTAGTTCTGAATACCCATAATTTGTCCAAAACAAATGAAACCAAAAACCCAATAGCATAAACACAAAGGGAAGCAAATATTAGATTATTAGAAATAAAATAAAAAGAAATATATACTAAATAATTGATATATGATGCAATGACACCATAGAAACAAAACTTGAATATTTTAGATTATTTATTTTAAAAGATTTATACAATTGCTAAATTTCACTTTAATATAATCAAACTCAAGATACAAATCTCGCATACAGCCATCTTAGAAATGATCCTAATATAGGAACTGGGCCAAAAGTAGGACCACAAAAATCAAAATAATCTCTGTGTTCTTTTATCAAACCATTTTCAGAAAATATTAAACGTGTAGTCCCAGGATAAATAAATGTTTTGCCCATTATTTTTAAACCCATAGTCCATTCAACGAATCCAAACTCTCCGTTTATTGCAATTGCATGCGTTTCTATATAAAGATCATCACACCTTTTGACCAACTTTTCTTGAGCTTCTATATAAGAATCTAATCCATTTGTTTCTTGTGTAGGGTCAATGAATATAACGTCATCATTATAAAATTCTGCCCATTTTTGTTTTGTTGGCGCCGCTCCTCCATAAGGCTTAGTAAATAATTCCTGCAAATCTTCAATAGTAATAACTTTGGACATTACTTAATTTATAAGAAACAATACTCTAAATGAGATTTTCATCAAAAGCGGATGAAGAGATTCGAACTCTCGACATTCTCCTTGGCAAGGAGATGCTCTACCACTGAGCTACATCCGCATAGCTTCTTTATTTTATCCTAAAGAAGGAATCAAGGATACAAAAAATTAATTTTTTTGAAACTAATTTAGGTTTTTAATTAAAGATCCCATCTCAATTGCTTGCAACGCATAATTCCAACCAAGATTATTTTTTATTCCTGCTCTTTCTAATGCCTGCTGCATAGTGTCTGTGGTTAAAACACCAAATATAATAGGTATATTACTTTCGTAAGAAACTTTAGATATCCCTTTACTAGCCTCAGAAACCACAACATCATAATGCGAAGTATCACCTTTAATCACTGCACCAAGAGTAATTAAAACGTCATATTTAGATTTATTAATTATAGATTTTGCTGCGATTGGAAGCTCTAAAGAGCCAGGAACCCATACTATATCAAGATTACTACTAGATTCTGAAGTATCAACACCATGTCTTTTCAAACAATCTAAACATCCAGACAAAAGCTTTGATGTAATTAAATCATTGAATCTTGCTACAACTATACCTAATTTTAATGTAGAAGCATCAGTAAAAGAGCCTTCGTAAATAGCCATTTGATTTTATTATATTATACGCTTCTCATGAAGAAGTATTTAATTCAGACTAAACCTGCGATAACTCCATTTATTAAAACTAAATGAAACCAAACTCCACCAATTATCTCAACTTTTTTTATTTCTGGGTTACGGCGGTCAGAAGGGTCGGTTTGAGTTGCATAGAAATAAGGTACTCCAACAACTGCTATTAAAGATGAAAACAAAAGGGCATTTATAAAGAAAAAGTTTACAGCCTGCATAATTTAAAAATTAACTTGTATGGCTATTATATTCTCATGAAAATGCATTTTATGGTAAAACTTTACATACTCGTAGTGACTTGTAAAATGCAAAAAATAAATTCTTCCCTAAGATCTATGTAGCAATAATAAAAGTATGCAAGAAGAAAGAATAATTCAAGAAAATTTATTTGCAGTTAATAATGAATCTTCCAAACAAATCAGTCCAAAGGTTATTAATGAAGATTTATCTACAGAAGAGTTAAAAAAAGAATCAAAAAAAAGACCTAGGCACAGAAAAACTTCAACTAATTTAGTAAACAAATTTAAGACTAATGTAAATTTAGAGCGCAAAAATGATTTCATTCATGAAAAATCTTACAGTTATAAAACGGTTGCGAAGCCTAAGTTAACTCCTGTAATGAAGCATTATGTAACCCTTAAAGAGGAAAATAAAGATAGATTACTTCTATATAGGTTAGGTGACTTTTTTGAATGTTTTTTTGAAGATGCAGTACTTGTATCACAAATTTTAGAAATAACATTAACAAGCAAAGATGCTGGGAAAGAAATTGGCAAGATACCCATGGCAGGAGTTCCTCATCATGCAATGGAAAGATATTGCGCTGAATTAATTAAAAAGAATCATTCAGTAGTTATATGCGACCAGTTAGAAAAAAGTTCTGGTAATTATAGTATCCCAATCAAACGAGGCATAACAAGAATTATTACACCTGGTACTGTCATTGAAGAGGGCATGTTGGTTGCCAAAAAAAATAACTGGATTACAGCGATTCACTTATCGGAACAAAGCTCTGATGATTTACGCGAGTGGGGAATTTCAAGAGCTGATGTCAGCACAGGAGAGCTATTAACCATGGAAGGTCAATCTCTCTCGAAACTTTTTGATGAAATTATTAAATTAGATTCATCAGAAATAATCTTGGCTAGCAATGATGCAAAAGATTTATTGAAACAGAAAAATAATCAACTTACATATACGGTTACTCAAGAAACTTTTTTTAGCATTAATGAAGCAAACTCTATCATAAAAAAATATTTCCAGATTATAAGTTTAGAAGGCTTAGGACTGAAAAATTTAAATAATGCAACCAAATCACTTGGAGGTTTATTGAATTATTTAGAAAAAATTAATCCTTCAAATTTAGAAAATGATTCTTCTCTAAAGATTTCATTAGATTTTCCACAAATACAATTTTCTAATAATAACCTAATTATTGATTATCAAACTCAAAAGAATTTAGAGATCAAGAATACACAGCGAGAAAATAATTATGTTGGTTCACTTCTTTGGAGTCTTGATAAAACATATACTTGCATGGGGGCTAGATGTTTAAGAAGATGGATTGAATCACCATTATTAAATATTGATGAAATCAATAAAAGACAAAATATTATTTCAAATTTTTTAGAATCAACCCAATTAAGAAAAGATACCCAAAATATCCTAAGAGCAATGGGTGATTTGGAAAGACTTTCTGGCAGAGCATGTGCTGGTCATGCAAGTCCAAGAGATTTAATTGCAATTTCAGAAGGTCTAAAAAAATTACCTAAATTAAAGTCAATTCTTCAATCATTTAATTATGATCTCCCATCCTGGACAGATGAATTAAAACATATTGATAATAAACTATTAGAGTTAGCTGACACTATAAGTTTTAAACTTGTAGAAAACCCTCCTCTTAATACAAGTGATGGAGGTATGATTCATGATGGCGTTGACAATATTTTAGATGGTTTACGTAATGTAATTGACGACTACTCTGATTGGCTACGTGAAGAAGAATTAAAAGAAAGACAAATTAGTAAAATTTCTAATCTAAAAATTCAATTCCATAAAAACTATGGTTACTACATATCTATAAACAAGTCAAAAGTAAATTTAGCTCCAGAGCATTGGATCAAAAGACAAACTCTGACTAATGAAGAAAGATATGTTACTACAGAAATCAAAAATAGAGAAAACAAAATTTTTCAAGTAAAAAATCGTGCTTCTGCAAGAGAGTATGAAATATTTTGCGAAATAAGAAATCTTGTTGCTGCAAAAACAAAAGATATCAGATCAATTGCAAAAGCCATCGCATCTATTGATGCATTGCTTGCTTTAGCAATTACATCATTAGAAAATAATTTCGTAAAACCTACACTTATCCCTATAAATAATTTAAGTCAAGAAAAAAGTACAAAAATTATCGCAGGAAGAAATCCAATAGTGGAGCAATTATTAAATGATAAAAAATTTATCGCAAATGACAGTTTATTCAATAGAAATCAAAAATTAATAATTCTAACTGGACCAAATGCAAGCGGAAAGAGTTGCTATATCAGACAAATAGGTTTAATACAAATTCTTTCGCAAATTGGTAGTTTTGTTCCTGCTAAAAAAGCAGAGATCAAAGTTGTGGACAGGATTTTTACCAGAATTGGAGCTGTTGATGATCAAGCATCTGGACAATCAACTTTTATGGTAGAAATGTCAGAAACCGCATCAATTTTAAATCAAGCAACATCACACTCTCTTGTACTACTTGATGAGATAGGAAGAGGAACATCTACTTTTGACGGGCTATCAATAGCTTGGTCTGTAAGTGAATATCTCGCAAAAAAAATTAAATGTAATACTATTTTTGCTACTCACTATCACGAACTGAATTATTTAAAAAATTCAAATAGTAATATAGAAAACTTTCAAGTACTCGTTAAACAAAAAAACGACAAGCTTGACTTTACTCATAAAATTGAGAAGGGTGGTTCAAATAAAAGTTACGGAATTGAAGCTGCGAGAATGGCAGGCATTCCAACAGAAGTAATAGAAAAAGCAAAATTAGTTTTAGATTCGTTAGAAAAAAACAATAATTTTAACACTCAAATAACAATCAATTAATTTGTCAAATTATATTAAAAAAATATTCCAGTCAAATACACTCTCTTAACAAAGCATTAACAGTTGCTGCAGCCATTGCAGCTCCACCTCTTGTTGAATTCATTACTATCCTAGAATAATTAGTTCCAAGCAATTTTTGTTTACTTTTTTCAACTCCAATAAAACCGACTGGCATTCCAATAATCAAACTAGGAGTATTATTTGAATCATCTAAATGATCTAATAAATCCATAAGTGCTGTGGGTGAACTTCCGATAACGACAATCGGTGATTTAATTCCAATATATTTCTCAGATAATTCTTTCCACCCTTTCAAAATTCCATAAGCAGTTTTAGTGGATCCTAAATAAGCATTATCTTGAAACCACTTTTTAGCTGAACACACTTGATTACCTGTCGTATTTTGTGCCATTGATTTTATAGCTGTCGCTGCCATATCAGTATCAGTTAATATTGGTGCGCCTTCTCTAAGGGATTGAATCGCCTTTTCACAAGCATCCTCACTAAATTCTAAAAGATTTTGAATATTAAAGTCTCCCGAAGTATGAACTAATCTTTCTAAAACTTTATTTTCCAGATAATTAAAATCATTTGCTTCTAGATTAGTTCGTATAAAATTTATACTTTCTATGAAAATAGGATGATCTTTTATCATTAAATTTTAATTTGAGTTAAAACTAAGCATAATTAGAATAAGCTTCTTTTTTAAGCAAATATGCCAATACAAATAATATGGGGCAATGATTTAAGTGCACATAATAAATATATTCATCAAGTAATTGATCAGAAAGTATCAAAAATCTGGAAAGAAATTAATGTTACCAATCTAAATGGCGATGATGAACTGCAAATAAATAAGGCCATGGAGGAAATACTAACACCTCCCTTAGGGGATGGAGCAAGAGTAGTTATTTTAAAAAACAATCCCATGTTTACTATTAAAAATGAAGACTTAAGAATTAAATTCGAAAAAATTTATAGGAATATCCCAAGCAATACTTATTTCATTTTGCAGAATATTAAGAAGCCAGACTCCAGACTCAAGAGTACTAAATTTATTAAAAAACTTATAAAAGAAAATGTAGTTGTTGAAAAATCATTTTCGTTACCAGATATTTGGGATTATGAAGGTCAAAGAAGGTATCTAGAAGATGCAGCAAAGGAAATGGATATCTCCCTGGATAAAATTACAGCTGAGTTAATCATTGATTCAGTAGGAAATGATAGTGTCAAATTAATTAACGAATTAGCTAAAGCAAAGATATATCTAACTGCTTTAGCAAATGATGAAAACGCAAAACTTTGTTTAAAAAGTAACGATGTAAAAAAAATATTTAATGATCATCAATCAAACATCTTTAAAATAATTGATCTTCTTTTAGAAAAAAAAATTAAAGAAAGTCTTATTGAAATACAGTATTTATTATGCAAAGGAGAACCTGCTTTAAGACTAAATGCAGGTTTAATTAGTCAAATCAGAATACATGCAATAATTAAGTTATCAAACAATTCTCAAGAAAATGACGTAGAAAAAATATGTAATCTTGCAAATATTACTAATCCAAAAAGAATCTTTTTTATAAGAAAAAAGATAAAGCATACATCACAAGAGTATTTGATAAATTTAATGAGTAATTTATTGAATATTGAATCATTGCTAAAAAAAGGCAATAATCCTATTAATGTTTTTATTGACAATCTAATGAACTTAAATTAACCAAATTTTAAGTTTAATTATTTATATTATGCTTTAAATATGGCTTTACTAATCAAGAAATTTGGTGGAACATCAGTAGGAGATGTAAAAAAAATTCAGGCTATTGCGCGTAGTATTTGTCAAAGCAAAGAAGCTGGTAATGACATTGTTGTTGTTGTTTCAGCAATGGGTAATACTACAAATGACTTAAATCACTTAGCAGAATCAATAAGCAGAAATCCAAATAGCAGAGAATTAGATATGCTTCTCTCAACTGGAGAGCAAGTAACCATTGCTCTTCTTTCAATGTCATTAAATGAATGTGGGATACCTGCCATCTCTATGACTGGCAGCCAGTTAGGAATCACTACTGAATCAATTCATGGGAAAGCAAGAATTCTTGATATCAAAACAGAACGAATCAAAAACTATATAGAACAAGGCTACGTAGTAGTAGTTGCTGGTTTTCAAGGTGCAACTCTTAGCCATACTGGATCAATGGAAATTACAACTTTAGGAAGAGGTGGTTCAGATACTTCTGCAGTTGCTTTATCAACAGCTATGGGTGCTGAAACTTGCGAAATTTATACTGACGTTCCAGGGGTACTAACCACTGATCCAAGAATAGTACCTAATGCAAAACTCTTAAATGAAATTAGTTGCGAAGAAATGTTAGAACTGGCTAGCGTTGGCGCTTCAGTTCTTCATCCACGAGCCGTTGAAATAGCTCGCAATTATGGAATTAAATTATTTGTAAAATCAAGTCAAAGCGAGTCAAAAGGCACTCTTTTACATAGTCAAAATAAGCCCTTACCACTAAAAAGAGGAAGCTTAGAATTAACCAAAACTGTTAATAGTCTTGAAGTGTTAGAAAACCAAGCAGTCTTTAGTATTTCAAGGCTACCTGATAGACCTGGCATTGCTGCGCAAATATTTGAAACGCTATCAGAGGTAAAAATCAATGTTGATTTAATTATTCAAGCTACTCATGATGGCAATAATAACGATATAACATTTACTGTTAATGAATCCGATCTCACAAAAACAATTGAGCAATGTGAAATGATAACTAGTCAATTAGGTGGTGAATATAATTTTAAAACAAATATGACTAAATTAAGTATTCAGGGTGCAGGAATAATGGGTAGGCCTAGTGTCTCAGCTGATTTATTTGATACTTTATCCCAAGCAAATATTAATGTAAGATTAATAGCTACTAGCGAAATCAAGGTTAGCTGCGTAATTGAAATAACTAATATTCCAAAAGCCATTAGATTTGTTGGAGAAAAGTTTAAACTATCAGATAAACAAATATTTGTTAATCCATTATATAAAAGACAAGATCAGCCTGAAGTCAGAGGAATTGCTTTAGATAAAAACCAAGTGCAAGTTAGTTTTAGAAACTTACCTGACAAACCAGGTGTGGCTGCTTCCATATGTTTAGCTCTAGCAGAAAATAATTTAATTTTTGACACTATTGTTCAGTCAGAAAGAAGTACTTCTCGAAAGACTAAAGATATCAGTTTTACAATGAGCAAGCAGGACAGACAAAAAGCTGACGCAATTTTTGATTCCTTAACAAAAAAACTACCGGGATTATTTATAGAAGATGGCCCTGCAATAGCAAAAGTTAGCGCAGTAGGATCTGGAATGGCTTTTAAGGTTGGAACAGCTGGGAAAATATTTAGAGCACTTGCTAAAAAAAATATAAATATTGAAATGATTGCTACTAGTGAGATCAGAACATCTTGTATCGTTTTAGAAAAAGATTGCGCCGAAGCAGTAAATGCTATTCATAATCATTTTGAATTAGAAAAATAAATGTAATTATTAACTATTTCTTGTTAATTTTTGTCTTAACTTTTTGATTCTATCTCGCAAATTAGCTGCCTCTTCAAAATTCAATTCTTTTGCCGCATCTTTCATTTTTACTTCTAACTTATCTATTAATTCTGGCATTTCTTCAAGTAAACATTGGTTATCGCTAGAATTTAAGATTGAGTCTGTTTTTTCATTCACTATATTTATTAAATCTTTAGATAACCCACCTCCATCTAATTTTCTAGAAAGTTCTAAAAAAGATAATATTGAATTTTCTATTTTTTTACCTGCAGGTTTTGGAGTAATGCCATTAATCTGATTATATTTTTCTTGGATAGTTCTCCTTCTTTCAGTTTCAGATATGGCTCTTTTCATAGATTCTGTAAAATTATCTGCATACAGTAAGGCAACACCTTCAACATGTCTTGCAGCTCTTCCAATTGTTTGTATTAGTGATCGTTCTGCCCTCAAAAAACCCTCTTTATCAGCATCCAAAATCGCTACTAATGAAACTTCAGGAAGATCAAGACCTTCTCTTAACAAATTCACTCCTACCAAGACATCATATTCACCAATTCTAAGATCTTGGATAATCTCAATTCTTTCAATTGAATGAATTTCAGAATGCAAATATCTTACTCTTACTTTATTTTCCGATAAAAAGTCTGTTAGATCTTCTGCCATTCTCTTAGTAAGTGTAGTTACTAGAACACGTTGATTTTTTTTTGCTCTGATTCTTATTTCTGCTAAAAGATCCTCTATTTGTCCTTCACTCGGCCTGACATCAATAATAGGATCAAGAACACCTGTTGGTCTTATAACTTGCTCAACAAACTCACCGTTGCATTGATCTAACTCCCATTTACCAGGAGTTGCACTAATAAATAATGTCTGTTTAGATTTTTCCCAAAACTCCTCGCATTTTAAAGGTCTATTATCTGCAGCACTTGGCAATCTAAAGCCATGATCTATTAATACTTTTTTTCTAGATTGATCACCGTTATACATAGCATGTAATTGTGGACATGTTACATGACTCTCATCCACTACTAACAACCAATCTTTTGGGAAGTAATCTATAAGACATTCTGGAGGAGTTCCTTCTGCTCTTCCTGACAAATGACGAGCATAATTTTCAACACCATTACAGTAACCAACCTCTTTCAGCATTTCTAAATCATATTTAGTTCTTTGTTCTAAACGTTGCGCCTCTAATAATTTCCCTTCATAAGCAAATTTATCCAGTTGAGTATTTAATTCACTTCTAATGGCACTAATTGCACTTGCGAGTCTTTCTTTTGGAGTGACAAAATGCTTTGCTGGATAAACACTAACTTGATCAAGACTGTCAAGAATCTCACCAGTTAATGGATCGACGAATCTAATCGCCTCAACATCATCGCCAAATAATTCAATTCTTATTAATCTATCCTCATAAGCTGGGCCTATTTCTAAAACATCTCCTTTAATTCTAAATCTACCTCTACTAATTTCTATATCATTTCTTGTATATTGATTTTCAACAAGTGCTCTTAAAGAAGAACGTAAATTTATAGATTTTCCAACTTCAAATTTAACCGCAGCTTTTAAATATTCACTTGGTATACCAAGACCATAAATACAACTTATGGAAGCAACAACAATAACGTCTTTCCTCTCAAATAAAGAGCGAGTTGCAGAATGCCTAAGCATATCTATCTCTTCATTTATTGAAGCAGTCTTTGCAATATAAGTGTCGCTTACTGGTACATAAGCTTCAGGTTGGTAATAATCATAATAAGAAATAAAATATTCAACAGCATTTTTTGGGAAAAACTCCCTTAATTCATTACATAATTGTGCTGCCAAAGTTTTATTGTGAGCCAATACAAGTGCAGGTCTTCCCGTTTGATGTATTACATTAGCAATAGTAAATGTTTTACCAGTCCCTGTAGCGCCAAGAAGAGTTTGAAACTGTTTCCCGCTATTAACTCCACTAACTAATTTTTGAATAGCTTCAGGTTGATCTCCATTTGGCTCATATGGAGCTTGAAGCTTATAGTTATTCATTTAATCACTCAAGATTTATATATCTTAAGAAATTTTTTCTGAAATTTTTGAATTTTTCAAGGATTCCTTTAAGCCCCTTATAACAGCTATCATTGATACTAAATTATCTAATTTATTAACAACAGATCCAACACCAACAGCAGAAGCACCACAAGATATTGCCATTGGGCAAGTAACCTGGCTTAATCCTGATGCACTCATAATTGGAATATGGATAGATTGTTTCTCAAATTCTTCATATATGGCGTAAGTAGCTGCTAGTGTTGGTACTGCCTTTTCTAAAAATCCTTGTACTCCTAATGAATAAGGATTTGAACTTGTACCTCCTTCAGTTTGAATAATATCAACATCTTCGCTGACTAATTCAATTGCCAAATCAACTTGTTTATCAATGGGCATAGTATGTGGAACAGTTACTGACAGAGGCGTATTAGGAAACAAATCCCTTGTCTCTTTAGTAAGATTCAAAACTTTTGTATCTGAGAAAGTGATGCCTTGAGCATAAAAAGCATCGTAATTTCCTATTTCAATTAGAGAGGCTCCTGCTTTAACAGAATCTATAAAAAGCTTAGGTTCTACAGAACTTACGCACACAGGTAATTCTGAAATCTTAATTGCAGTTTCAACAAGTTGAGGTTGACAAGCAATATCTACAAGATCGGCACCACCTAAAGAAGCAGCTTCAGAAATTGTTTTGACAGATTGGAGTTCAAAATTATTTAATCCAGAAATAACTTTTAGTAAAGATTTACTTCTCAACTCTTCTTGAATTGTTTTTGGCAAAAGATTAATCTTACTCATTGACCTAATATATTGATTACCCGATTGTGACATTGTTTTAGTAAAACAGTGCATTTTTTAAAAAATATTATCTGAGCAACACAAAATGTCTAATAAAAAATCCATTAAGAAAAATTGGACATCGTGGCATCATCTTCTTCATAAAGAGATTTTGAGTAATGAATTAATTCCTGAAAGAGCCAATCTTTTAATAGCAGTTTCAGGGGGTCAAGACTCAATGGCACTGTTAAACCTAATCAATGATTTAAAAATACAATATAATTGGTCAATAAGTGTTTGGCATGGCGATCATCAGTGGCATGATAAATCTTTAATATATGCGCTTGAATTAAAAAGTTATTGCGAGAAGAAAAACATTTCATTTTATTCTGATAGAGCTAATAAAGACAACATTTCTTCAGAAGAGAAAGCAAGAGATTGGAGATATAAAAAATTAAGTGAAAGAGCAAAAAATTTATTAATCGAAAAACAACAAAATAATTTTTACTTATTAACTGGCCATACTAATACTGATAATGCAGAAACATTTATCCTCAATTTAGCTAGAGGAAGCAATTATTCAGGTCTGAGTAATATAGCGAGCAAAAGATTGCTGGAAAATCAAATTTTTTTAATACGACCAATATTAATTTTTAGTAGAGAAGACACAAAGCAATTTTGTAATAGTATGAACATCCCAGTTTGGGAGGATCCAACTAATTCTGATCTTAAAATTAAAAGAAATTTAGTTAGACAAAAAATTATTCCTACTTTAGAGAGTATCTATCCAGGGTGTTCTGAAAGGATCAATAATTTTAGCCAAAAAATGAGCAGCTATAATCATGAACGTAATGATCTTACTGAATTGGCATATCTATACTGTAAAGACAAAAAAGGTATTAAAAGAGATCTGTTGAACAAAATGTGTCTTGAAGCAAGATGTACGATCTTAAATAGATTTCTAAGGGAAATTTGCACAAAACAAATGATTTCCAAAAATTTATCATATTTAGCAAAGTCAATTTTTAATAAAAATACAGGTCAAATAGATATACCGGAAGGATTAAGAATTACTTGGGATAAGAATTTTATAAACTTTGACAACAGTTAAGATGTCATAGCAGATCTTCTTCTTCTAGTCCTACCTTCAAAAGATTCTTCATTATCAGTATTCACTGATGAATCTTGTAAAACTTTTGAATTCTTTTGGCTATTAAGATTTTTGGAAGTATTTGCATGACTTGAAGTATTATTATTTGATTTTTTTTGGAAATTTTGATTATTTCTATGCTTATTCGAAGAAGAATTATCTTCAGTCATCTTTGGAATATAAGCACGAGTTCCACTTGGAGCAGGTTGTACTAAACAGAGAATCAATGGCTCTACTTGTAATTCTCTTCTCATTCTCCTACTCAAACCACTTTCAATTTCTCTCTGCACACCAATCCAATCAACTTCAAAATTATTTGGTCCAGTTTGCCTAGATAATTGTTTCCATCGATTTTCTAAAACCCAGCTAATTTCCCGTTCAGTCCACATAGACATTTTTCTTGGTTCTGCAGTAGTAATAACCCCTCTTAAATTAACTCTTGGTGGAGCAACCATTTTTCCATCTGTACTAATAGGTGACAAAACAGTTACAACACCATCACCTGCTAGTTGCTGCCTCTCTTTTAAAACCCGCGCATCAACTATTCCATTTCTTGAATTATCAAGCAATTCAACTCCAGCTTTTACAGGATCTCCTTTTTGTATAGAATTAGTAGTTAATTCAACAACATCTCCATTCTCAATAATTAAAATATTATCTTTTGGAACTCCCATAATTTGTGCACTTTTACCATGAGAAACAAGCATTCTATGTTCTCCATGAACAGGTACAAAAAATTTAGGTTTAGCTAGTGCCAACATTAATTTTTGATCTTCTTGGAAACCATGCCCAGAAACATGGATATTCTCACCTTTGCCATAAACAACTTTCGCTCCTAGTTTCATTAGTCGATCTATTGTATTGACAACTGATATAGTATTTCCAGGAATTGGACTGGCTGAAAAGATAACAGTATCAGTAGTTTTAAGACGAACATGTTGATGCTCTCCGCGAGATATTCTACTCAAGGCAGCTAAAGGTTCACCTTGGCTACCAGTCATTAATAATAAAGTTTCTCTATCTGGTAAATCTCTTATTTGTTTGATTGGAACAAAAAGATCATCAGGACATTTCATATAACCGATATCTCTAGCTTTAGCAATAACATTAATCATTGATCGCCCTAACAAACCGACCTTTCTACCGTGTTTCATTGCCAACTCTAAGCACATTGTTACTCGATGGACAGAACTAGCAAAAGTTGTGATAATTACACGTTCTTTTGCTTCAGCAATGTGTTTTTCCAAAGAAGGATAAATAGTTTTTTCCGAAGGACAGAAACCAGGAACTTCAGCATTAGTGGAATCACTAAACATACATAAAACACCTTTCTCTCCGTAATAAGCCATTCTTTCAATATCAAATTGCTCTCCATCAATTGGCATATGATCAAATTTAAAATCACCTGTAAAAATAATTGTGCCAACTGGTGTTGTTACAGCCAAAGAGAAACTATCACAAATTGAATGAGTATTTCGAATAAATTCAACTGAAAAATGTTGACCAACTTTTACTACATCCCTTGGATTTACAGTTTGTATAGTCGTCCTATCGGATACTCCTGCCTCCTCCATTTTTCCCCTTAGCATTGACATGGCTAGCCTGGGACCGTAAATAATTGGAATATTAAAATGCTTGAGATGATGAGAAATACCACCAATATGATCTTCATGGCCATGAGTTACTATCATTCCTTTTATTCTTCGTTGATTTTCTCTTAAGAAAGTTGTATCTGGCATCACAACGTTTACACCATGCATACCATCGGAAGGGAAAGCCAGGCCTGCATCAACTAGCATTAGTTCATCTCCATATTCAAACACACAAGTATTTTTTCCAATTTCATGCAAGCCTCCTAGAGGTATCACCCTTAAGGCTGGAATATTACTTTTAGATCCTGATGATTTATTTTGAGATCTATTAATTGTTGAATTAGTACGTGATTGCATAATGTTGAAATTTATAAAAACCTACTTGTAATCAAATAAATTGTATTTAATTATCAAGCCAAATAAAACCCTTAATGTAAGGATTTTAGGATAATTTGGAGTTGTTCTTTCATATCAATAGTTAATGGAGATAATGGGCTTCTTGGATTACCTACATTCCATCCAGAAAGCTCTAAAGCAGCCTTAATTGGAATCGGATTAGTTGTCATAAAAAGTGCTTTGAATAAAGGTTGAAGTTTTTCATGTATTTCCAAAGCATTAGAAACTTTTCCTTTAAGAAATGATTCAATCATGTCTTTTAATTGCAAGCCAACCAAATGACTAGCCACACTCACTACACCAACAGCACCTACAGATAACATAGGAAGCAACAATGAATCATCGCCACTATATACAGAGAGTTTAGATCCACAAATAGACCTTAACTCTGTTACTTCTTCTATTCTACCGCTTGCAGCTTTAATACTGAGAATATTTGAAAAATTCATAAGTTTGTTTACAGTATTTGGCAAGAGATTGCACCCAGTCCTGCCGGGTATGTTGTAGAGCATTAAAGGTAAATCCTTAGCTGCATTAGCAATAGAACTAAAGTGTGTATAAAGACCGTCTTGCGGAGGTTTGTTGTAATAAGGAACAACAACCAAAGCACCATCTGCTCCAAATTCGTATGCTTTTTTTGTAGCTTCTATAGCCTCACTTGTACAATTACTTCCAGTACCAACAATCACCTTACATCTTGAATTCAAGGACCCTTTAACAGCAACAAACAAATCATGTTGTTCAGCCCATGAAAGTGTTGGGGATTCTCCAGTTGTTCCGCACAAAACAATACCATCGGAACCATGTTCAAAAAGATAATTGGAGAGTTTTATTGCTAGGTCATAATCAACGTCTCCATTTTCTTTAAATGGAGTGACCATTGCTGTCAAAATGCGTCCAAAGCATGGATTCAAAAACTTATCTTTGTTTGCAATCATTTGTTTGGGATTAATAATTCAGCTATTTGAACAGCATTAAGTGCTGCACCTTTTCTTATTTGATCACCACATAACCATAATTCTAATCCATTAGGATGACTAATATCAGCTCTCAACCTGCCAACTGCCACATTATCGCGTCCCATAACATCATTTGGCATAGGAAATCTATTATTTTCATAGTCTTCTATTATTTCAATGCCAGCAGATTGAGATAATTCTTCTAGAGCATCTTTAGGTTGAACTATACCTTCAAATTCAATATTAATAGATTCAGAATGTGCTCTAAGAACTGGAACTCTAACGCATGTAGAGGAAACCTTTAAATCAGGCATATTTAATATTTTTCTAGTCTCATTTACCATTTTCATCTCCTCTTCACAATAATTATTTGAAAGCATAGGTGAATTATGTAAAAACAAGTTAAAGGCCAATGAATAAGGCAATACTTGACTGTTTTGTGGATCCCCTTTCAAATATCGTTCAGTTAGAAGCTTTAATTCTTCCATAGCGGATTGCCCTGCCCCACTAACAGATTGATAAGTAGAAATAATTACTCTTTTAATAGTAGAAATATTATTTAAAGGAAATAAAACTAAAGTCAGCAAAATGGTGGTGCAGTTTGGATTTGCTATTACGCCATTATGCTTTAAAGCATCACCTGAATTAACTTCAGGAACAACAAGTGGTACATCATTGTCTAATCTAAATGCACTTGAATTATCAATTAAAACGGCATTTTGATCCTTAATTGTAGATAGCCATTTTCTTGAGATACTACCGCCCGCTGAAGCTAAAACCAAATCAACATTAAAAAATTCCTTATCCGTAGTATTTTTAGTCAGTAATTCTTCTCCTTTCCAATTAACTTTTTTCCCCTCTGAACGCTCGGATGAGAGTAAACGTAATTCTGATATAGGAAAATCTCGTTCTTCAAGAATTTTTAGCAATTCAGATCCCACAGCACCTGAAGAACCTAAAACAGCTACTTTTAAGGGCCTCTTTGGCAAAAACGGAGTTTGTCTCACTCTTAAAATAGAAAAATTATGTTATTGATTGTTTTTCTTACTGTATCAAAAATATTTACTTTCAAGTAAATCACTTAATGTGAAATAATTAAGTTTCGGCTTATTGTAATAATTAAAAAACAAACATGAAGAAAGAAGAATTAATAGTCAAAACAACATCTCTACCTCAAAGTAGAATTGCGCTAGAACTCGAGATCCCATCTGAGACATGCAAATCCTGCATAAATGAAACAATAAACTCAATTAGTCGTTCGGCTAAGATTCCAGGATTTAGGGTTGGGAAAATCCCCAAGCAAGTCTTAATCCAAAGAATAGGAATTACTCAATTACATGCTTCTGCACTCGAAAAGATAATTGATAAATCATGGAACGAGGCATTAAAGATAAAATCAATAGAATCACTTAGTGAACCAGAATTAGTCGATGGATTTGAATCATTACTTAAAAAATTTAGTCCTGAAAAATCTCTTAAAGTTACCCTCCATACTGATGTTGCTCCGGAGTTAAAATTAAAGAAATCTAAAGGCCTTAAAGTTGAAATCTCAAAAAATAAATTTGACCCTAAGTCAATAGATGAAGCCCTAGAAAAATCAAGAAATCAATTCGCAACTATTGTTCCTATTAATAATAGACCTGCCAAATTGGGAGATATTGCTGTAATTAGTTTTAAAGGAAAATATAAAGATTCTAAAAAAGACATTGATGGAGGAAGTAGTGAATCAATGGACCTTGAATTAGAAAAAAACAAAATGATTCCGGGCTTCGTTGAAGGTATTGTTGGTATGAAAACTGAAGAGACTAAGACTCTAAACCTTAAATTCCCTGAAGATTATTCTCATGAAGAGTCAAGAGGAAAAGATGCAATCTTTGAAGTACATCTCAAAGACCTTAAAGAAAAAGAATTGCCAGAACTTAATGATGATTTTGCAAAAAAATCTGGCAATAAAGAATCCTTAGAAGAATTAAAAGTTGATATTGAACAGCAATTAAAAGATAACTTCGAAAAAACTCAGAAAGATATCAAAATTGAAGCTTTAATGGATGCATTATCAAACGAATTAGATGCCGAAATACCAAAATCAATGATTGACCTTGAAGTTAGAAACAATATTGAACAAACAGCACAAAGATTCGCTCAGCAAGGTCTAGATGTGAAATCAACTTTTACTCCAGAATTAGTTAAATCATTAGCAGAATCAACACGTCCTCAAGCTGAAAAAAATGTGCAAAGAAGTTTAGCTTTAAAAGCATTATCAGAAAAAGAAAATATCACCGTCGAACAAGAAGAAATTGATATAAAAATGAAAGAATATGGAGATGCAATTTCTAAATCATCCAAACAAATAGATATTCAGAAATTAACAGATATAGTGAGGAACGATTTGCTAAAGGAAAAATTAATAATATGGCTGGAAGAAAACTCAGAAATAAAAGAAAAAGCTACTAAAACAAGTAAAACCAAGAAAACTCCTCAAGCTAATAAAAAAGGTGGCAAAACTAATATTTCTGAAAAGACAAGCAAAAAGCCACAGAATAAAAAAGAAAAAAACTAATTTATGAAAAATCTAACTAATAAACAAAAAAACTCTTAAATTAGAAAAAAGAAGCAATTATTTTTAGTGAATTCTGAAAAAAAACATTTAATCCAAAGCTCAATTAATTCTTTTCAAAGTATTAATGAGATAAAAGCAGCCGTTCCAACAGTTATTGAACAGTCAGGAAGAGGAGAGAGGGCTTTTGATATTTATTCAAGATTATTACGAGAAAGAATAATATTTTTAGGTACAGGAATTAATGATCAAGTATCAGATTCACTAGTTGCCCAATTATTATTTCTAGAAGCAGAAGACCCTGAAAAAGACATACAAATTTACATCAATTCACCAGGAGGTTCTGTTACTGCAGGAATGGCAATATACGATACTATGCAACAGATCTCTCCAGACGTTGTAACCATATGTTTTGGAGTTGCTGCAAGTATGGGGGCATTTCTCCTTTCTGGAGGTAAGAAAGGTAAGAGGTTGGCTTTACCTAATTCACGGATCATGATTCACCAGCCTTTAGGAGGCGCTCAGGGACAAGCAGTAGAAATTGCAATACAAGCTAAAGAAATACTTTTTCTCAAAAAAACATTAAATTCTTTATTAGCTGAACACACAGGGCAACCTTTAGAAAAAATAAACGAAGACACCGAAAGAGACTATTTCTTATCTCCTTCAGAAGCAGTTGAATATGGATTGATTGATAAAGTCCTTAAAAAATGACAAGTAAAAGTAATATTTTAAGAATATGATGACGAATCTAATTTTATAAGCAATCCTAGTAAATAAGAGAAATCTTACCTTATTTAATTTTTTAAGTTTTTAATAATCGATGGCTAAATTTGACGCCCATCTAAAATGTTCATTTTGTGGCAAGTCACAAGATCAGGTTAGAAAACTAATAGCTGGACCTGGTGTTTACATTTGCGATGAGTGCATAGATCTTTGCAATGAAATTCTTGATGAAGAATTACTTGATAATCAAGCAAAGTATCCTAACTCCCAACAAGTAAAGAAAAAATTACCAGTTGAAAAATCTCATAAACCTATTCCTTTAGAGTTAAACTCAATCCCTAAGCCATTAGAAATAAAAAGTTTTCTTGATAATCAAGTAGTTGGACAAGAAGCTGCCAAGAAAATACTATCAGTAGCCGTATACAATCACTACAAAAGATTAGCTTGGAGAGTTAAAGAGGATAATCAAAATAGCAATTCTAATGATTCACATGCAACTCAATTGCAGAAATCAAATATTTTACTAATTGGCCCAACTGGAAGCGGAAAAACATTACTAGCTCAAACATTAGCTGAATTTCTAGATGTTCCTTTTGCAGTTGCTGATGCAACGACTTTAACTGAAGCTGGTTATGTTGGAGAGGATGTTGAAAATATACTTTTAAGACTTCTACAAAAGTCAGAAATGAATGTAGAGCTAGCACAAAAAGGAATTATATATATTGATGAGATAGATAAAATAGCCAGAAAAAGTGAAAATCCATCAATTACTAGGGATGTCTCAGGTGAAGGAGTTCAACAGGCATTATTAAAAATGCTTGAGGGGACAATTGCTAATGTTCCACCTCAAGGGGGTAGAAAACATCCTTATCATGACTGCATTCAAATCGATACAAGTCAAATATTGTTTATTTGTGGAGGTGCATTTATAGGTTTAGAGGATATTGTTCAAAAACGTCTGGGCAAACATTCTATTGGTTTTACTACTAATACAGATCCAATCAAAGTTGACTCAAAAAAGATACTTGACTCTCATGTTGCTCTAAAAAATTTAGAACTAGATGACTTGGTGAAATATGGCTTAATTCCTGAATTCATAGGCAGAATTCCGGTCTGCGCAGTATTGGATCGTCTTACTAAAGAAACTTTAGAATCTATTCTCACAGAACCAAGAGACGCATTAGTAAAGCAATTCAAAACATTACTAAGTATGGATAATGTTGAATTACAATTTGAAGCTGACTCTGTCGAAGCAATAGCTAAAGAAGCTTATAATAGAAAAACAGGAGCAAGAGCTTTAAGGTCAATAATTGAAGAATTAATGCTCGATATAATGTATTCTCTTCCTTCTCAAGCAGATGTAAAAGAGTACACAATCACAAAAAAAATGGTGGATAATCTATTTTCATCCAAAATTGTTAAACTTCCTTCCGGGTCAAAAAGAATTATTAAAGAATCTGCCTAATGATTAAAAATATTTTTCTACAAAATCAGCCTTAGTTATTTTTAACTAAGAATAATCAATGCAGAATACTTATAAACCTTTTCATCAAAAATATAGGCCAAATAACCTTGATGAATTGGTGGGACAAGAATTTATAACAACAACATTAAAGCAAGCGTTATTATCAAAAAAAATCGCTCCTGCTTATCTTTTTAATGGTCCCAGGGGTACCGGTAAAACATCAAGTGCAAGGATACTCGCAAAGTCTTTAAATTGTCTATCATTTGACCAACCAACAGTAAGTCCATGTGGCACATGTGAATTATGTAGACAGATTACAGATGGGATCGCACTCGACATTATCGAGATCGATGCGGCATCTAATACTGGGGTTGAAAATATTAGAGAAATAATTGAAAGAGCAAGATTTGCACCCTCTCAAGCAAGATGGAAAGTTTATGTCATTGATGAATGTCATATGCTTTCGACAGCCGCTTCAAATGCTTTACTGAAAACCATCGAGGAACCTCCTGCAAGAGTTGTTTTCATTCTTGCGACTACTAATCCTGAAAGAGTTTTAACAACTATACAAAGTAGATGTCAAAAATTTGATTTCAGAAGAATCAGCTCTGATGAAATTTTTCACCATCTTTGTGAAATAGCTACTAAAGAATCAATAAAGTTTCAAGATCAAGCATTAAAACTGATTTCAAAAAGATCTCAAGGCGGCATGAGAGATGCGCAAAGTCTTCTTGACCAACTCAGTCTTCTTCCAGAAGGAATCAATACGAACAATGTTCAAAACTTACTTGGAGAAATATCAGAATTTGATTTAATCAACTTAGTTAATTCATTAATTGATAATAATGCAGAATCATTGATAATAAGTTGCAACAAATTATATGACGCAGGAAACGAACCTAATCAAATAATTATTGGACTATTAAATATCACAAGAGATTTATTATTAAATTCAATAAATAATACATATTCAGACCTTTATTACACATCTATTGAATTTCAAAGTGAATTAAATAAATTTGCAAAGAGTTTAGAAAAAACAACAATAATTGAATGGCATAATAAGCTAAAAAACGTTGAATATCAGATTAAAACAAGCGATAATCCAAGACTTTGGTTAGAAGTTCACTTAACAAGCCTTCTTGATAAGCACAAGAAAGTAAGTAAGAGTAATAATTCAATCAACCAAAATTTTGTCAATCCAAGTGAGTCGGTAAATACAAACAAAAAGGAATTGATTAATAACGTAAATAATTCTAATGAAATCCACAATCAAAGTAAATCAGAAAAGATAGGTAATCAAGCATTAATTAATAAAGTAAATAATTCTAATGAAATCCAAAAAGGTAATGAATCTGTCGACTTAAAAGAAAAATGGGAACTAATACTTTCAAAATTAGAATTACCATCAACAAAAATGTTACTCTCTCAACAAGCAGAACTGGTCAGTATTGATTCAGGTGAAATTGAAATCGCATTATCTCCCAACTGGGAAAATATGATCAAAAGCAGAAAAATTATTATTGAAAATGCTGTAAAAAAAATATTTGGAGAGCAAATAAAGCTTAATTTTTCTAGAAAAGAATTAAACACCAGCAAATTAAGCACCTCACAAGAAAAAATAAATAAATCCCAACCAAAAAAGATAATAGAGAACAAACAATCTAATCTAACCAAAAAGCTTTCTCCTAAAGAAGCTTATGATAATAGTTCTGAAAACCTAGCAAAATTTTTTAACGGAGAAATTATTGATTTAGATGAATAATTTATACTCCAGTATGAAGAGTTTTTTTCCAAAGAATCTTTTTAGGAAAAATAGACATTTTCATTGCTACCCAAGGTATGACTAAAAACCAATGTGATAAATACAAAAGCGATAATATTATTATTAATAAGTTTCTATTTTGCGAAACTGGACCCTCGCTTTTACAAGAAGCACCATAAAACAAAGCAATTCCTGACAAAGTAAATGCAGTTAGAGAAACTGGCCAATAAATTGGTGCTTCAACTAAAGCAATACTCAAAATTAGATCAAGCATAGAAATTATAGGTAATCCATATTGCAAGATGAAAAAATAAGTCACATCAAATTTCTGTAAATAATCAATTTTTTTAGTAAATAACTGATCACCATAATCAAAAAATCTTTGCAAACCTCCTTCAGCCCATCTTTGCCTTTGTGCAAATAATGCAGTGAAATTTTCAACTGCTTCCTCCATGACTGGAGGATCCCATAAAATTCCAATTCTGGACTTTGAAAGTAATAATCTTAAACTTAAATCCAAATCATCAGTTACAGTATCCTCGTTGAATGAACCACATTTCAATAAAATATCTTTTTTAATTAATTCTCCATTTCCTCTTAATTCAGATACTCCAGCAACAGATAATCTTCCGTATTGAAAGATAGCATCCATAGCCATCTCCATTGATTGACAGGAAGTTAAAAAATTATTATTGACATTTGTAACTGATTTTCTTAATTGAACTGCAGACCAAGAACCCTCTTCTACAAAACTAAATAATCTCAGTAAAGTATCTTTTTTTAATTGCGCATCAGCATCTAAAACTAACAACCATTCTCCGTGTGTAAACTTCAATGCATAATTTAAGGCCCCTGACTTCCCTCCACCAGCGTTTGGCGAGCGACTTATGATTTTTAATTTTTCATATTCTTTAGATAAACGATCTAAAATTAAAGGAGTCTTATCAGAACTACCATCATCGATTATATAAATATTTAATTTATTCCTTGGATAATCTAAATTAAATAATCTTTCAACTAATCTTTCAATTACATTCTCTTCATCTCTTGCTGCGACTAAAATATCAAGCACAGGTAACTTTATTTCAGAAAGTTTCTTGTTAAAAGTATTTGAAAGAATACTCCTATTATTATTTTTCGAAATCACTAATAAACCATAAAATGAAATAACTACACAACAAGCAAATATAAGATAAGAAAAATTTTTAATATCAAAATAATGTGGAATAATAGTTAACAAAGCACAAGCAACAAAAAATATAAGTGCCTTTAATCTGCGATTTTTATAAAAACTATTATTCATTAAACTAAATTTCAAAGTATTTTTTTCTCATCGTGACAATATCTCAATTTTTTTAATTTTTGTTCCTGGATAGTAATGATTCAATATTTTTTGATAATTGAATCCTAGTTCAGCCATTTCAATTGCTCCTGCTTGAGACAAACCTACACCATGACCGAAGCCTCCTCCTCTGAAAATCCATAAATTATCATTTAATTTATCAATAGTAAATAAATTACTAGGTAAAAAATTAAATATGCGTCGAATCTCATCTTTGACAAGAACAATATTATTATTTGAATTTTGCACCTTAATATCTAATTTTGTGACTCTGCCACTAGCCCCTCTTTCAATCACATTTAAATCCAATATAATTCCATTTTTATTGATAAGTTTTTTGTTAATTAAATAATCTGCAATTTTTAAACTAGAAACTTTTTTATTCCAACGAAAAAGAGAATGATTGCTTCCATAAAAATCTTTTTTCTCAAAATCTAAAAACTTGTTCAAATCTGAATCTTTTTGAAATGGAACATTAAAAGATTTCTTTAATAATTTTGAACCATCAATTTTTGTTTTCAAGTAGTAAAAATCTTCAATTCTCCAAGACTCACTTGCAGTAGCTGATAAACCGCCATTGGATCCATGGTAAAAAGAATTAATTGGTTGATTTTTATATGTGATTATCAAATTTGAAGTTTCTTTTATTGCTTTTTTTACTTTTTTATTTTCAATCTTTGTTGGTTTGTAAACTTGGCATTGAGTAGTTATGCATAAATGATATTTATCCATACTAAATCTTCCAGCATTATAAATTGCCCAAGTTCTAGCTATAACTGCTTGTGCTTTTAGTGCTTCAAAAGGAGAATTTGGTCCTATTTCATATGGCAAAACACCTTTCAAGTAATCATCAAACTTAATTTGTTGAATCAATGTCCAAGTTCCATATGAATCTTTAGCTAAATAAAATCTTTTACCAAAATTAATATTATTGATTGTTATATCTTCCTTAGAAGAAATATATATTGGTCCTTCAAGTTTTTGGAACGTATTTTCGCTCTTTAGAAAAGGTGTGATTTGAGATTTATTAATTATTTTAGAAAGTTTATATTTTGATTGATCCTTAGGGCGATTATTTTGAAATGGAATCCAGACTTCCCAATTTTTAGGGTATGCAACAGAAGCTTCGAATCCTTCTTTTGTTAAATTCTTCGCTTGTTTTTGTGCAGATTCATAACTTGCATAAGGACCAAAGACTAATCTTTCAAGAGTATCTGGATTTTGAAGCGGAATATCTTTCCAAATAATATTTATTTTTTTTGATTTATGTTTAATGCCATTAAATGAATGCAAATTGAGGAAACCTTTATCAGCTTTAAAAGTAATATTATTATTCTGAGAAAAACTATCATTTGTGCCTCCTAAATATTGTTTTAGACCAATCAAAAAAGTTCCTTTTTTTAATTCGCTATTAAGATCAATTTTCAAAGATTCTTCAGCATTAGTATTAGATACAAATATTGGGTTGATTGCTGATAATAAAATAAATCCTGACAATATGTAAAAAAATTTAAATCTACTGAGCATAAGTAATAGCTTTCCTTATCAAATTAAAACTTTAATTTGCGCCAATGCATATAAAGGTTTAGATTACTCTAATTAAACATATCTGACTTAAATGTCTAAACTTAAAACTCGTAAATCTGCTGCAAAAAGATTTAAAGCAACTGCTACGGGTAAATTTTTGAGAAGAAGAGCTTTCCATAATCATTTGCTTGATCATAAAAGCTCAAAATTAAAAAGGCATCTATCAACTAAAGCTGTTGTTGATGAAAGAGATGCTGATAATGTAAAATTAATGATTCCATACGCATAAATCTTAAAAACTATTTCTAATATATATCTATGGCACGCGTAAAAAGAGGCAACATAGCCAGAAAAAGAAGAAACAAAATCTTAAGTCTTGCAAAAGGTTTTAGAGGAGGCAACAAAAATCTTTTCAGAACAGCAAACCAAAGAGTCATGAAAGCTCTTTGTAATGCTTACAGAGATAGGAGAAGAAGAAAAAGAGATTTTAGAAGACTTTGGATTTCTAGAATAAATGCTTCTGCCAGAATTAATGGAACAAACTACAGCAAATTAATTCATGGCATGAAATCATCAGACATAATTATAAATAGAAAAATGCTTGCACAATTAGCTTTAAGTGATCCACAATGTTTCGAAAAAATAGTATCTGCCGTTAGCAAATAGAAAATAGCAATATAATTTAAACAATAATTTAAAAATTAATGGAGATATCTTCCTTTCAATCCTATTTGATAATTCTATTTATAGTATTAATAATAATTTCTATTTTTGTCTTTAGACAATTTCTGAGAATAAGAAAAGAAGAATTAAATTTAGTAAAATTTGAACAGAAAGGTTTAGATTCTCTAACGCAGGCTTCGGAATTATATGAATTTGGATCTATTCAAATTAAAAAAAGATTATACGATGAAGCAACTAAAACTTTTTTAAAAGCGGTGGAATTTTATGACAATGAACCGCCAGAAGCCAAAGCTATCATCGAGAATGCTTTAGGTTTCTCTTATGCAGCTCAAAATGAATTTAAAAAAGCTATAAAGCACTATAACTTTGCTATAAAATCTCTACCAGAATATCCAGTAGCTTTAAATAATCTTGCATCAGCACAGCAACGGTTACTCGAATACGACTTAGCATATGAAACGTATAAAAAAGTTTTACTAATAGACCCTTCCAACAAAACAGCACTTAAAAAAACTAAGGAATTAGAAAAAAGAAATGATTATACACCTTATAAAGGTTTAAAAGATAAGGGATTCTAAGAATGAGAGATTATTCAAGATTACAAATTGGAGGGAAAAATTTCTCAAATAGATTAATGGTAGGTACTGGTAAATACAAATCTACAGAAGATATGGTCAAAAGTTTATCAAATTCAGAATCCGAAATTATAACTGTTGCAGTAAGAAGAGTTACAAATAATCAAACTGGAGAAAATTTATTAGAAAAAATTGACTGGAAAAAATTCTGGATGCTTCCTAATACAGCAGGCTGTGCCAATTCAGATGAAGCAATAAGAATAGCTTTTTTAGGAAGAGAGCTCGCAAAATTATCAGGGCAAGAGGAAAATAATTTTGTCAAATTAGAAGTAATACCCGATAAAAAATATTTGTTACCAGATCCAATAGAGACTCTTAAAGCAGCAGAAACTTTAATAAAAAAAGGTTTTGTCGTACTCCCATATATCAATGCTGACCCTATCCTTGCAAAAAAACTCGAAGAGATAGGTTGTGCAACTGTAATGCCATTAGGCTCCCCAATTGGTTCGGGACAAGGTCTTTTAAATTTATCAAATATATCCATAATTATTGAGAATGCCAAAGTGCCAGTGATTATTGATGCCGGCATTGGAGTTCCTAGTGAAGCTTCTCAAGCTATGGAACTCGGCGCTGATGGAGTCCTAATCAATAGTGCCATTGCGCTAGCTGAGGATCCACCTCTAATGGCAAAAGCAATAAATTATGGAGTCAAAGCAGGGAGGCATGCTTTTCTAGCTGGGAGGATTGAAAAACAAAATATAGCAATAGCAAGTTCCCCGGAAAAGAATATTTCAATTTAGTTAGCTATTACCTCTTGGATGTATAGAACCTAATAAAAAAATTAATATTTTATTAAAGAAATCTTTTTCATTAAGAAAAAAGATTTGAAACTTTTTACAATATTTTTTCGCAATTTGGAAGCATGCTGTAGTAATTTAATAAATAGATTATTCCCCTATTACTTCTGGAGTTTTGAGTGAAAGTTATTGTTCTTGGCGGAGATGGTTTTTGCGGTTGGCCTTGTGCGGTGAATTTAGCAGAGCAAAATCATGATGTAATTATTGTCGACAACTTAAGTCGTAGAAAAATAGATATTGATCTAGAAGTAGAATCTTTAACCCCAATTTCTTCAATATCAGAAAGACTTTCTGCATGGGAAGAGATTGGAGGAAAACCTATGAGATTTCTTAATATGGATATCTCTAAACAATATCAGAAATTACTAAATTTGCTGATTAAGGAAAAACCAGATTCAATTATACATTTTGCTGAACAAAGAGCAGCTCCCTACTCGATGAAATCAAGTTTCACGAAAAGATATACAGTAGATAATAATGTTAATGGTACTCATAATCTGCTTGCTGCAATAGTAGAAAGTAATTTAGATATTCATGTCATACATTTAGGAACAATGGGTGTATATGGATATGGATCACATAGAGGTGCAACAATTCCAGAAGGTTATTTAAAAGTTGAAGTGCCTCAACCAGATGGAAGCCGCTTTGAAGAAGAAATATTGCACCCTGCAAGTCCCGGCAGTGTCTACCATATGACTAAAACTTTAGATCAATTATTATTTCTTTACTACAACAAAAATGATCTTGTAAGAATCACTGATTTGCATCAAGGTATTGTTTGGGGGACCAATACAGAAGCAACTTCGAAAGATCCTAGATTGACAAACAGATTTGACTATGACGGAGATTATGGAACTGTTCTAAACAGATTTCTAATGCAGGCTGCCATTGGATATCCATTAAGCGTACATGGAACAGGAGGGCAAACAAGAGCATTTATACATATAAAAGATTCGGTAAAATGTGTACAACTTGCTCTTGAGAATCCTCCAAAATCTGGAGAAAGAGTAAAAATCTTTAATCAAATGACTGAAAGTCATCAAGTTGGAGAACTAGCAAAAAAAGTTGCCTCTCTAACAGGCGCTGAAATTAATTATTTACCAAATCCAAGGAACGAAGCAGTCGAAAATGATTTGATAGTTGATAATAAATGCTTTATAGAATTAGGTTTAAACCCAACAACTCTTGATAATGGCTTATTAGCAGAAGTTGTAGAAGTTGCTAAAAAATACTCTAAGAGATGTGATTTAAATCGCATACCTTGTGTTTCATCCTGGACCAAAAAACAAGCTGAAGCAATAAAGACTAATTAAAATTTCTGAATACTTACCTGAAGAAAGTGAAAATTGCATTGTTTACTGAAACTTTTTTACCTAAAGTTGACGGCATAGTAACAAGACTGACTAAAACTATTGAATTTTTAATAAAAAATGGTGATGAAGTTATAGTTTTTTGTCCTGAGGGATGTCCAGAGTCATACATGGGAGCAACTGTAGTTGGAGTGGCTGCAATGCCATTACCCTTATACCCAGAATTGAAACTTGGTCTACCAGGTCCTGCAGTTTCAGATAAGTTAGAATCATTCAAACCAGATTTAATACATGTTGTTAATCCAGCTGTACTTGGTTTAGGTGGTATATGGTTGGCGAAAACAAATAATATTCCTTTAATTGCAAGCTACCATACTCATCTTCCTAAATATCTTGAACACTACGGTATGGGTATGTTGGAGCCACTTTTATGGGAATTACTAAAAGCAGCTCACAATCAAGCCTTATTAAATTTATGTACTTCCACAGCTATGGTAAATGAGTTAAAAGATAAAGGTATTCAAAGGACTGCTTTATGGCAAAGAGGAGTAGATACTTTCAATTTCCGACCAGATTTAAGAAGTGAGAAAATGAGAGAAAAATTATTTGGTAAATATAAGGATGCTAATTATCTATTGATTTATGTAGGAAGGTTATCAGCAGAAAAGCAAATTGAGAGAATAAAACCAGTTTTAGAAAGTATTCCTAATGCATGTCTAGCACTTGTAGGTGACGGACCATATAGAAACCAGCTTGAAAAAATCTTCGAAAATACCAAGACTAATTTCATAGGATATTTGTCTGGCGATGAACTTGCCAGCGCTTATGCCTCTGGAGACATATTTTTATTTCCTTCAAGTACTGAAACACTTGGATTAGTTCTATTAGAAGCAATGGCGGCGGGATGTCCCGTGATCGGAGCAAATAAAGGAGGCATACCCGATATTATTAGCGATGGTGTTAATGGTTGTTTATATGATCCTGATGAAATAGATAAAGGGGAACAAAGCTTAATTGAAGCGACAAAAAAAATTCTAGAAAACAAAGATAAAAGAGAAGTTATGAGAAAAGAAGCAAGAAATGAAGCTGAAAAATGGGATTGGAATCAAGCAACTTTGCAATTACAAAATTATTATTCAAAAACACTAAAAGGTATAGAATCAAACTAAATTGATTCAAGCAACATGTGGTGGTGTAGGGGTATTGTAAGAACTTATAGGCAAGATTAAAGTAGCAATTCTTTGATTCTTTTCAGGTCTCTGTTTTTTTGAAAATCTTTTGCCAAATGGTACTCTTATAACATTTGTTCCTTCTTGATAGAATACTTTTGAATTATTCTCTTTGGAATTAGTTACAAAATTTGGTAAGTCCAAATTGTTATTAATTGGTAAGTGTTTAACATTACCAGATTTAGATTCTTTGCTCATAGCTTCAAATACCCCAAAAAATTTGATGCTTGAATATGCTAATAAAAAAATTTAAAAAATTTCTTTAAAAAATATTAAATTTTGATTCAAATTGATATTAACTCAGAAAATATAAAGGTGCTAGTCTTTTAAGCACATTTCTTCTCTTCCATTAGATCATTTTCATTTACATTACAAGAACAAATTAAATTCCTATCACCATAGGCATTATTAATTCGAGAAACTGAAGACCAAAACTTTATACTAGATTTGGTTACGTAAGGGAAAGACGCTTTTTCTTTTGAATATGGGTAATTCCAATTATCAGAAATCAATTCATTAATTGTATGAGGAGCATTGCTGATTACATTATTATTTCTTAGATCAAGATTATTTTCTATTTCATTAATTTCTTCCCCTATTAGTAGCATAGCTTCGCAAAACCTATCTAATTCTTTTAAGTTCTCACTTTCAGTGGGCTCTATCATTACGGTTTCTGGAACAGGCCAACTTATTGTTGGGGCATGAAAGCTATAGTCTATTAATCGTTTCGCTAAATCATTAACACTCAAACCAGTTTTGGATTTTAAATCCCGGAAATCAAGAATACATTCATGCGCAACAAAATTATTTTTTCCTTTGTAGAGGATCTTAAATTTATGCTTTAAGGAATAAGCAATATAATTAGCAGACAAAATTGCATGTGCAGTTGCTTTCCTTAAACCACTTAAACCAACCATTTTGATATACATCCAACTGATTGGAAGAATACTTGCACTTCCAAACTGAGCAGAAGAAACAGAATATTCTTGATGAGAATCATCATTTGCTTTTAATGAATGAGTAGGGAGGAATGGACTTAAAGTCTCTGATGCAGCAACTGGTCCTACTCCGGGACCTCCTCCACCATGTGGGATACAAAATGTCTTGTGCAAATTCAAATGACAAACATCTACACCATAATGACCCGCTTTACATAATCCAACCTGAGCATTAAGATTAGCTCCATCTAAATAAACGAATCCACCAACGGAATGAATTAAATCAGATATTTTTTTGATTTGTAATTCAAAAACTCCATGAGTAGAAGGATAAGTCAACATAAGAGCGCCAACTTGTTTATTAAATTTCTGAACCTTTATTAATAAATCTTGAAAATCAATATTACCTTCAGCATCACATTCAATAGTTACTACATTAAAGCCAGCCATAACTGCGCTAGCTGGATTTGTTCCATGCGCACTTTTAGGAATTAAACATTTATTTCTAGAAAAATCACCTTTTGACGCGAAATAAGATTTTATTGCTAATAAACCTGCAAACTCGCCTTGAGAACCAGCGTTAGGCTGAAAAGAAACTGATTTCAAACCTACAATTTCGCTTATCCATTTCTCAAGATCAGATATTATTTTTGAATAGCCTTTAGTTTGATTTTCTGGAGAAAAAGGATGAATTGAGGACAAGTTTGGCCAAGAAACTGGACTTAATTCTGCTGCAGAATTTAATTTCATAGTACAGCTTCCTAATGGCATCATTCCATCCACTAAAGAAAAATCTTTTTCAGCAAGTCGAAATATATATCTCATTAACTCAGTTTCACTTTGATAGTTTCTAAATATATCTTGCTTCATCCAAACATCATTTCTCAAAGGTATGCTCTCTATAACAAAACACTTATCAAATGAAATTTGCTTGATATCTTCTGTTTTACCAATAGCATTTGCTATGAAAGCTACGATGTTATTGATTTCTTCTTCATCACTAAGCTCATCAAGAGAGATCCCAAAACCAGTTGAATCTTCAAGTGTTGATCCTACAGGCAAGATTCTTAGGTTATAACCATTTTTTATAGCTTCATTATGAATCTTTTCAGATTCTTCAGAATAAACATCAAAACTATCAAACCTACTCGCATCAGGAATTTCAAACCCTAATTGAGACAAGCATGATTCTAGGTTGATCCTTAACTTTACTATTCTCTTCGCAATTTTTGTTAACCCTGATGAACCATGATAAATAGCATAAAAAGAAGAAATTATTGCTAGCAAAGATTGAGATGTACAAATATTACTAGTAGCCTTCTCTCTTCTTATATGTTGTTCTCTGGTTTGCAAGGCCAATCTAAGAGATTTTTCTCCATTTTTAGATAGTGTTTGTCCAACAATTCTTCCAGGCATGAGTCTTTTATATTTTTCACTGCACGCAAAAAATGCTGCATGAGGGCCTCCAAAACCCATGGGGACTCCAAATCTTTGCATACTCCCGACTGCAACATCTACACCGAATTGAGCAATTGGTTTTATTAAAACTTGTGCAAGGGGATCAATTATTGCTGTTACAATAATTTCTGATCTATGTGCTTGGGATATTAAAAATTCTGGATCAAATAATTCGCCATTTTTGCCAGGCAATTGTATCAAAATTCCAAATACATCATTATAATTCTGCAAATCTTTTTGATTAAAACGCTTTAAGGTAATTCCCAAAGGTTTTGCCCTAGTTAAAAGAACATTAAAACTATGATCAAAGACATTTGCCTCTACTAAGAAAACATTTGCAGATTTATTTTTTCTTGCAGCAAAACTCATTGCCATAGCTTCTGAGGCAGCTGTTCCCTCATCTAAAAGAGATGCATTAGAAACAGAGAGCCCGGTTAGTTCACAAATTATGGTTTGAAAATTAAATAAGGCTTCTAATCTTCCTTGTGATATTTCTGCTTGATAAGGTGTATAAGATGTATACCATCTTGGATTTTCCAAAACATGCCTTTGTATAACTTTAGGCATGTAATTTTCGTAATAACCAAGTCCAATTAAGGATCTCATCTTAATATTTTTATTAGAAATTTTTTCCAATTCATTTAAAGCTTCAGCTTCAGAGCAACCTTGTGGTAATACTTGAGAAGATTTATCTTTTAATTGAATTTCTTCAGGAATAACTTTATCTATAAATTCATCAATATTGTTAAAGCCAAGTTTTCTTAGCATTTTTTGCTCATCAATATCTCGCAAACCAAGATGTCTATCTATAAAAGAATCTAAAACTTTAGATTTCATATGAAAATAATTTTCTTTAAAATAGCTCTTTTTGAAAAATTTGCTTTATTTTGGAACAACCTTTGATTTATATTGTTCGGAAGTCATCAAATCATCCAGGGAAACTGTTGATAGTGGTTCTAAAATCACTAACCAACCCTCGCCAATTGGATCATTCTGCAATACTTCGGGGTTATCAACAACAGTCTCATTGATAGATATAATTTTCCCTGGGAAAGGGAGGTAAACTTCTTCTACAGCTTTGACAGATTCTATTGTTCCAAAAGTCTCACCTTTTTTCAAAGTAGCTCCTGAATCAGCTAATTCAACAAAAACAATATCTCCTAATTGATCTATAGCAAATTCACTAACACCAATCTTTAATAATCCTTTTTCCTCAACAACATATTCATGCGTATCTGCATAGTGAAGGTTATCTGGGAACTTGTAGGACATGATTAAATTTCAGAAGAAATTAGAGACTCTTTTGTAATAAAATTCTCCTCTAATAATTCATATAATAATTGAATTAATGCAATTTTGATGTGAGCCATATGAACACCACCTTGAACAAAAATATTATATGGCTCTCTTAAAGGAGCATCAGCAGAAAATTCGCTTGTACTACCTTCGATAAATGTCCCTCCAGACATCAATAATTGTGAATCATATCCATTCATTGGTGATGGAAAAATGTTTAAAAAAGAATCTACAGGAGAGGAATTTTGAAAAGACTGACATACTTTTTGAACAAGATATGGATCATTTAATCTAACTGACTGTATTATGTCTGATCTATACGTTCCTGGTTCTGGCAAAACCTTAAAACCCAACTTTTGAAACACTGCAGCAACCATATCTGCACCCTTTAATGATTCTTGAACAATTTGTGGCGCTAAAAATAAACCCTGCAAAATTAATCTTCCTAATCCGAAATTAATTCCTGCAGAGGAACCAATCCCTGGTGAAGTTAGGCGAGAGCATGCCATTTCAACTAAATTTGACTCTCCTGCAACGTAACCACCTGTAGGTACTATTGTCCCGCCTAGATTTTTAATTAATGAACCAGCAATGATATTTGCCCCTTTAGTGATTGGTTCACTATCTTCAACAAGCTCTCCATAACAGTTATCAACAAAACATATACAGTTAGGATTTAAAGAATGAATAAGACTACAGATATTCTCTATCTGATGATTAGTGAGAGATTTTCTCCAACTATAACCACAACTTTTTTGTATAAAGACTAATTTACATGAATTATTTTTAAAAAAATCGACAAGTTTTTCCTCAAAAGAATCAATTATTTCGCAAATATTTATTTGTCTATATTTAATTCCAAAATCTATTAATGAGCCTTTCCCTTTCCCCCTTATTCCTATAACTTCTTCTAAGGTGTCATAAGGTTGACCTGTAATAGATAACATTAAATCCCCAGGTCTTAAAATACCGAATAAAACAGAACTTATTGCATGCGTACCACTAACAAATTGCAATCTTACAGCTGCTTTTTGAGCACGAAATACTCTTGCAAATACCTCATCAATTTTTTCTCTAGAGATATCATCATAGCCAATCCCAGAAGATTGATTGAAGTGACTAGTAGAAACTTTTTCTTCCTTAAAAATCTTTAAAATATTATCTAATCTATGAAACACCTGATTCGACCTCTCTTGAAAAACATTACTTAGATTCTCCTCAACAGAAAAAACCGTATCTTCAGCCAATCTGAAATTATGATTTTTTTGTTTCATTACTATAAAAGCTTATTTTTTTTTTCAGAAACTAAATTCCTTAGTTCTTTGAGAAATTCATTAGGTCCGGCTCCATCACAATAAGAAAGTTTTTTAGAAGTCTCATATAAATCGAGAAGCTCGCCGTCTAATTCTTCTGCTGTATAGTCTCTTATTCCTGCTATTACCTCCGCAAAACGATCTCTTCGAGTAGATTTCGTTACTGGATAAGCATTCATTACTGAAGCCTTACATGATCTCCAAGGGCTATTCTGACAAAAATGATGAGAAAGAGCATCACTTAAATCACAAGCTTCTTCATCTTCTATGTACCAATCAAAAGAAGAAGGAAGAGATTTTAATCCTGAGAAAATTTCAAATAATTCTCCTGCCGTTAGCGGATAACCAGAATCACTTCTTAAAGGCTCTGCAGAATCTTGCAAAGACTTCCATAATTCTGGATAATCACTTTCTAAACGATCCCTGATTATTTCAATACCTTGATCAAGAATCGTATTAACTTGAGCCAAAGCAAGAAAAACCTCAGGACCAGGTGACGATAGCTTTCCATTCCTGAGATTAGAAATTTGAGAATTATGAACTCTTCCTAAGTCAAGAGTCTCTGATAACAGAGGTAGAACCCTATGAGACCAGCCATTTCTTTCATGCCAAAGATGGATCAAATGAGCCATTGCCCTTCGACCTCTTAACAGTTTATCGCGATATCCAGTACTCACTAATAATTAATATTATCAATAATATAGTATGATATCATTACATATCGATATTTTTGAGAATAGTCCTTCTATAAATATGAAATCAGTTATCTTCCAAGAAACAGCAAAATTAAAAAAACCCGTACCAGCAGAAAGGGTTTTAGAACTTTCAGCAAAATTGATGGAGCCCTCTAGTCATTCAAAAAAATACCCTCCAAGATTACATAAAACATGGGGAACCATTGTATTTATGCTGACAATTCATATACTGTCACTGATAGCTTTACAACCAAAATTTTGGAGTATCCCAGCAGTCATTTCATTATTATTCTTTTACTGGGTTACTGCTTGTTTAGGAGTAACTCTTGGATATCACAGATTACTTTCCCATAGATCTTTCATTTTACCAAGATGGTTAGAGAGATTTTTTGCTACTTGTGGAGCTATTAGCTGCCAGCATGGACCAATAGATTGGGTCGGTTTACATAGGCATCATCATTCTTTCTCGGATACAGAAGTCGACCATCACAACAGCAAAAAAGGGTTTTGGTGGAGTCACATGGGTTGGATGTTTAAAGATGTTGAGGCTCTACAAGCTGTTCCCAAACTAAGTGCAGATTTAATTAAAGATCCATATTATAGATTTCTCAACAAATATTTCTTATTTTTACAAATTCCTATTGGTCTCTCTCTCTATGTAATTGGAGAAAAACTAGGAGTTGGCGGTTGGTCTTTAGTCCTATGGGGGATACCTTTGAGACTTGTTGTTGTATATCACGTAACATGGTTAGTAAATTCTGCTACTCATTGTTGGGGTAAAGCTCCTTTTGAAAGTGGTGATTCCTCCAAAAACAATGCTTGGGTTGCAGCGCTAACATTCGGAGAAGGTTGGCATAATAACCATCATGCTTTTCCAAATTCAGCAAGACAAGGTTTATTTAGAGGACAAATTGATATAACTTGGGAACATATTAAGATTCTTGCTAAATTAGGACTTGCAAAAAAAGTAAAATTACCCTCTAGGTCTTATTATTAAATACATTAATAAATATTGTTATGGCTAAAAGAGTACAAGTTGCATTAACAGAATCTATCTCTTCTCTAGGTAAAGATGGTGATATTGTTGACGTCGCTCCTGGTTACGCACGCAACTTTCTCTTACCTTTTGGTAAGGCAGTTAATGTTACACCAGCAGTTCTCAAACAAATAGAAAGAAAAAAAGCAAAAGAAAAAATTGCTGCTGACAATTTAAAACAAGAAGCTGTTGATTTTGAAACTGCTTTAAAAACAATAGGTAGATTTACAATTAAAAAACAAGTTGGTGAAGATGGAGTCCTTTTTGGAACAGTAACTAACGGAGATGTTGCTGAAGCAATAGAAAAAACAACTAAAAAAGAAATTGACAGAAGAACCATTTCAGTGCCCGATATCCATAATTTAGGTTCCTATGTTGCAAAAATAAAACTACATCCAGAAGTAAATGCAGAAGTCAAAATTGAAGTAATAAGTTAATAACTTTGTTGCATAATTTTGAAAAGTCGCCAAAGTATATATCTAAGCATTTAAAGATATGGTTTCTGTTCCTTTTGCTAATAATGGATCAAATAAGAACTTTAAAAGAGATTTTAATAGTGAAAATGCAGGGTTGGTGCCCCCCCAAAACATTCAAGCTGAAGAAGCAGTTTTAGGAGGAATACTACTAGACCCAGATGCAATAGGACGAATTGCAGACCTGATAAAGCCGGAAGCTTTTTATATAAATGCACATCAAGAGATTTATAGAACAGCATTAATGTTGCATACCCAGGGCAAACCAACAGATTTAACTTCAATGAGTGCATGGCTTGCAGATAATGGGTCACTAGAAAAAATTGGAGGTAACAATAAATTAGTTGAATTAGTAGAGAATGTTTCATCAACAGCTTCCATAGAACAAGTTGCAAATCTAATTAGTGATAAATTCATGAGAAGACAACTAATACGTTCTGGCAACGAAGTTGTGCAACTAGGCTTTGATCAAACTCAAGATACTAATGAAGTATTAGATAAAGCCGAACAAAAAATTTTTGAGATCAGTCAAGAAAAACCATCAAAAGGACTTACTCAAGCAGCAGAAATCCTAACTAGTACTTTCAATGAAATAGAGTCAAGATCCTTAGGAAAATCTGTACCAGGTATTCCAGTGAACTTTTACGATCTTGATGCAATGACTAATGGTTTCCAAAGAAGTGATTTGATAATTGTTGCTGGGAGACCATCTATGGGGAAAACCTCAATAGTTCTCAATCTTGCAAAAAATGTAGCTCAATCTCAAGATTTACCTGTATGTGTATTTAGTCTTGAAATGAGTAAGGAACAGCTAACATATAGATTGTTGTCAATGGAAGTAGGCATTGAAAGTGGCAGATTGAGAACAGGAAGACTTCAGCAAGAGGAATGGCCTTTACTTGGAGAAGGTATTAATTCATTAGGTCAGCTACCAATATTTATAGATGACAAACCTAATTTAGGTGTACTAGAAATGAGATCTCTATGCAGAAGATTAATTGCCGAACAAAAAAAAGAACTTGGGCTAATAGTAATTGATTATCTGCAATTAATGGAAGGCACAACTCCTGACAATAGAGTTCAAGAGCTATCACGTATTACAAGAGGTCTGAAAAGTATGGCTAGAGAA
>QCIF01000011.1 GCA_003216835.1 Prochlorococcus sp. AG-402-K10
TGGATTTGCAGCTTCTAGAAAAATTTTACTCCCTCTTTTGAAGAAATATTTTAAAGTTGTCCCAAGTCCTGGAACCAAGGCACTTACAATTGTTCCATTTTTTAAGGAGGATGAGTTTATAATTGGCTCCATCAAAACCATATCTCCGTCGGCAATACATGCCTCTATCATAGAATCTCCATTAACTGAGAGTGCAAATAAATCCTTTTTCTTAAGTACATCGGTAAGATCTAGGCTTTCATTAACATCAGAAAAAGTTTCAATTAATCCTCCTGCAGCGACTGAACCCATAATTGGAACGCCTTCTAGCACTTCATCGACTATCTGAAGTGTTCTTGCTTTACCTTCTTGCCAGCAAATATAGCCTTTCTGTTGAAGGTGCTTAAGTCTACTTTGAATTGGTGCTGGAGATTTTAATCCCATTGCTTCCATCATTTGCCTTATAGAAGGACTATGTTTAAAGTCCCTCATGTATTCCTTTATCCATTCAAATAACTCATTTTGAGGATCTGAAAGATTTCTATCAGTTGAATTTAGCACTAAAACAAATTTATCTTAATACATTTGTACCATTCTTAAAGAAGTAAAGCAAGGCTTCGTTATGCAAACAAACATGCTAAAAGTGCTTGCTGAGCATGTAATCTATTTTCTGCTTGATTAAAAACTCTACTTTTTTCACTTTCAATTATTTCATCAGTAATCTCTTTAGACCTATAAGCAGGAAGGCAGTGCAAAACAATGGAATCATTTTTAGCTTTCCCCACTAAACTTTTATTAATAGAAAAACCATTAAAATCCTTATCTTTTTCTTCTTGTTTATTCTCTTCACCCATAGAAGACCAAACATCTGTATATAAAACATTTGCACCCAATACGGCAGATTGAGGATCGTTAGTTACTTCTAAAAAATTTTTATTTTTACTAATTTCTTGTGCCTTTTTGATTACTAAAGGATTTGGTTCGTATCCTTTTGGACAAGCAATTCTGATTTCAACTCCCAGCAATGCGCAACACAAAATAAGTGAATTTGCAACATTATTACCATCACCTATGAAAGTTATGACTATATTGTCAAATCCACCGAATTCCTCTTTAATTGTAAGAAAATCAGCTAGAGCCTGACATGGATGTTCCAGATCAGTCAGAGCATTAATAACAGGCTTGGTTGCCCATTTAGCATAATCTTCTAAATCAGATTGATTAAAAGTTCTTATAGCTAAAGCGTCGCAATATCTACTGAGAACTCTGGCTGTATCCTTTATTGGCTCACCTCTCCCTATTTGTGAGGTATTAGGATTTAAGTCTATGGCTGTACCTCCAAGCCTTGACATGGCAACTTGAAAACTTACTCTGGTACGTGTAGAAGACTTGTCGAAAATCAATCCCAACACTTTATTTTTACAGTGTATAGATAATTTTTTATTTTTAAATTCTCCTGCTAATTCTAGAATGTGAATTAATTCTTCTTTAGAGATATCTGAACTTGATAAAAAATTATTTTTAGCTAGCTTGATTGGGTTTAACATCTAACTTTCTATAAAGACCTAATTTTACTATGAAGGCATTTTACTTTCTGCTAAGAGATTTTTAAGATCATCCCCTTCAATAACCTCTTCTTGGAGAATTTTTTGAGAAATTGATTCAAGAAGAGGTAAATTATTTCTCAAAATATTAAGTGCAGTTTCATGTGCATCATCAACTAGATCTCTAACCTCTTTATCAATGGCTTGCGCAGTAGCATCACTTACAGATCTTCTTGGGTTATTACCATTACCCAAGAATTGTCCCCCTCCTTGCTTGTCATATGCGAGAGGTCCTAGGATATCACTCATACCAAATGTTCCCACCATTTGCTCTGCAATATCAGTTGCTCTCTGTAAATCGTTTGAAGCTCCCGTAGTTATCTTTCCAAAAACAACTTCTTCTGCAGATCTTCCTCCTAGAAGTGTAGCTATTTGTCCTTTTAATTCCTCTTTAGAATTCAAGAATCTTTCTTCAGTTGGCAATTGAAGGGTATAACCAAGTGCACTCATCCCCCTAGGTACAATTGAAATCTTTGCAACTTTTGAACCCCCAGGCATAAGGTGACCGACTATAGCATGACCAACTTCATGGTAAGCAACAACTTTCTTCTCGTCATCCTGAAGAACTCTACTTTTCTTTTCTAGACCAGCAACTACTCTTTCAATAGCTTCACTTAAGTCCTTTTGTTCTACACTTTTCCTCTTTGCTCTAGCGGCAAGCAAAGCAGCCTCATTGACCATGTTAGCCAAATCGGCTCCAGCGAATCCACTAGTAGCTTGTGCAATAGAATCTAAGTCTATTGAATCGGCGAGTTTAACTTTTTTTGTATATATCTCTAATATGATTTTTCTACCGGACAAATCTGGTCTATCTACTAAAACTTGTCTATCAAATCTACCCGGTCTTAAAAGTGCCGCGTCAAGAACTTCAGGTTGGTTAGTAGCAGCAAGTACTATAACTGGCTTATCAGCAGAAGAGAATCCATCCATTTCAGTAAGAAGCTGATTTAAAGTTTGTTCTCTCTCATCATTACCACCAACTACTCCCATTGAACCTGATCGACTTTTACCAATAGCATCTAATTCGTCAATAAAAATAATGCAAGGAGCTTTTTTCTTGGCTTGTTCAAATAAATCTCTAACTCTTGCTGCACCTGCTCCTACAAAAAGTTCAACAAATTCGGAACCTGAAATAATGAAGAACGGAACTTCGGCTTCACCTGCAACTGCCTTCGAAAGAAGAGTTTTTCCTGTTCCTGGAGGGCCGACAAGAAGTACACCTTTAGGTATTCTAGCTCCAATTTCTGTATATCTTTCTGGCTTCTTTAAGAAATCAACTATTTCTGTTAATTCATCCTTAGCCTCATCCACTCCTGCTACATCAGCAAAAGTAACTTTTGACTCGTCATCTGGCACATAAACTTTAGCTTTACTTTTAGTAAAGCTTAGTGCACCTTGAGCACCCCCACCGCCCATGCTTCTTCTAGCGAAGAATTGTAGGACGAGTATAAAAATCAATGGAGGAACAACCCAGCTCAATATGGTTGAAAAGAAATTAGGTTTCTTTGGTGGAGCGGCAGCGAATTCAACCCCTTTGCTTTCTAACCTTTGAGGAAGATCCATATCAAAAATTGGGGTTGTAGCTAAAACTGAAGGGGCGCCTTCTTCAGCTCCATTAAGTTCATATCTAATTTGTTCTTGTGTAATATATGCTCTCTTTACTTCCCCATCATTAACCTGATCTATAAATAAAGAGTAGGGAACTCTTGGAATCTGCATGTTTTGATTAGGGAAAAGACTACTAAATAAAAGTAATGCTCCAAATCCTATTAGAATAATATTTACAATTCCAAATCTTCTATTAGGTTGATTATCGTCTTGTCTTATTGGCATGATTGTGGAAATTTTTGAACTTATTATAAACTAAACAAATAGTTTCCGTATCCGTTTGATTTTTTTGGGTGAGAACCGTACGGGAGTTTAATTAATTTACATTAATAGTGACAATTAATTTTCTAAAGAACTCATAAAGCATATATCATTGCCAATCAAACCAAACTGAGAATCGCTTAATTTAATAACTTCATGCATTTCCCTAAATTCAAAATCTCCAAATGGATTCATACTATTTTCTCCTCCTAAAATTTTTGGAGCAATAAAAGTAATAATTTCCTGAATACAATTAGATTTAATTGCGGCGGTAGCCAATCTAGGGCCACATTCCCACAAAACTTTATTACACCCTCTTTTAGCTAGTATTTTTGATATTAATTCAGGATTATCTGATGGAACCTTTTCAACCTCCACACATTGTGGAATCCTAGTTAGGTAACTTTCATTTGCTGTAGAAGAATCATAAATAATTATAGTTTTTGCCTTATTGCAATCCCAAAGATTAGATCTGGAGGGTAGATCTAAACTTTTTGTAAAAACAACTCGTAAAGGCTCAGGATTTTTCGATCCTCTAGTAGTCAAAAGTGGGTTATCTTTTCTTAAGGTGTTCCCACCAATGATTATTGCATCAAATTCTGATCTAAAAAGATGAACTAATGATCTTGAGTCTTCACTAGTGATCCATTTGCTTTTGCCATTTTTCAAACCTATTCTGCCATCAATACTCATTGCCCATTTCAAAACACCAAATGCCTTTTTAGTAATATTCCTATGAATAAAAGCCTTATTTAAGTCTAAGGATTCTTTTTTACATAATCCTAAATGTACTTGAATTCCAGCGTCTTTAAGCAGTTTAATACCTTTACCAGAGACCCTTTTATCAGGATCTTGAATAGATATATATATCTTTTTTATCCCTGAGGATATTACCTTATCTACACATGGAGGAGTTTTACCTTGGTGACAGCAAGGTTCAAGATTTACATACATTGAGCCACCTTTAGCATCTTTTTTTAAATTATTAAAAGCCATTGCCTCGGCATGAGGCATCCCTGCCTTGTAATGAAACCCTTCTGAAATAAGGTTCCCATTCTTGTCAAGAATTACTGCTCCAACCATGGGATTAGGACTTGTTTTCCCTTTGCCAAGAGAAGCCAAAGAAATTGCTCTTTTCATCCATTTTGTTTCTGCTATGCTGCTTTCAGACATCTTTAAAAATCAAATCAATTTATTGATCTCCACTCTTTAACCACGAAAGGAGGGATTGGCAACTCAGAGAAAACACCTGACAAATACAATCTTAATGGTCTATTTTTATCTAGATTTTTTATCAACTCATAAAGATCAAATTCTGCAGCAGCTTGTCTGTCGTCATTTGCTAATTCTCGATTAAGTAATGTTTTATCATCTAAGAACCACTGTTTTCTTCCAGATTCAACCCTCAAATGAGTGGGATGATCGATTCTAAGATTTCCTGGATATCCAATTACCCTTAAAATCAATTTTTCTTCAAAAAGAGGGGATTTATAAGCCACCAATTGCCAAGTTTCAAAGTCCAAGTCCCTTAAAAAATTACTACTAGCATTTATGAATTCCCCATTAATTTCAGTTTCTGCAATTTCTGCATAAGCTTTAAAGGGGTTTAAAAAAAAGGACAGGAGTAAAAGTAAAGGTAATAATCCTTTTAAAAAAATATCTTTATTTGATTTTGTAATCATCTTCATTTTCAGAATCCATTAGAGCATCTAGAGTTACAGCTGTTCTTACAATAGATTGATATCTTTTGATTATTTTACGATTTTTTTCTATAACTCGAGATAAATTCAAAGTGTCTTTTTCAGAATACTCAGATGTTAAATCGCTAGAATCTTCTTCAATAAAGTCAAATTCAATATCTTTATTAATTAGAGTTAACAATAAATCATGTAATCTCTTTCTCCTATCAGACAATTAATTTATTATGATAACTGAAATAATAATAAGATAATTTAATAAAAGATTCAAACAGTTTAGTTCCTTTTCATTAAATATTGATGACTGAAGTTAATAGAAAAATTCATGTAGTAGGTATTAAGTCATATATATTTGAAGACTTACCTTCAAAATTACAAGATCTATTTATAAAGACAGGAAATATTGCAGTTCCAAATTCATATTTTGAAGAAATTAAATCATGGAGCGAAAATGGTTTAGAAAAAAAGAAATCATTTTTTTCGAGCAACAGTAATAACGAACTTATTAATTGGCTTAGATCTCAAAAAACTGATGTAATTTTAATTTCGAGAGGTGATCCTCTTTGGTTTGGTATTGGTAGGATACTTCTAGAAAATTTTTCAAAAGAAGAATTATGTTTCTACCCATCAAATACTTGTATTCAGGCAGCCTTTAGTAAACTAAAAGTACCATGGCAAGATGCTAACTATTTAAGTATTCATGGAAGAGATTCAAGCAAATTAATAGAGACTCTAAAGTCAAAACCTTCAATATTGGCAGTACTTACAGATACTAAGAATAAAGGTTTGGAAATAATTCAAAATAATTTACTAGAGTTAAATTTAGTTGATTCTTATGAATTTTGGCTTTGTGAGGATTTAGGCTTAAAAAATGAAAAGATAAGAAAATTAAATTTAAAAGATAAATTCCCCTCTGATATTTCCGAACTAAATATTGCCGTTCTCTTAAAAAAAGAACAGCCTACAAAAGAAAATGATATCCCTCTCTTTGGATTAAAAGATAATATCTTTAAAACTTTTGAAGATAGACCAACTTTATTAACTAAGAGGGAAATTAGGATCCAAATATTAGCTGATTTAGAATTGCCAAACAATGGAAAAATTTTGGATATTGGAGCCGGTTGCGGCTCAATTGGTTTAGAGGCGTTGAAATTAAGACCTAATTTAAATTTATTAAGTATTGATAGAAGAATTGGATCTAAAGAATTAATTGCAGAAAACGCAAAAAGATTAGGAGTTAGTCCTTTGGATATTTTTGAAGAGGATATAAATAATTTATTGATTTCAAATCAAATTAATTTTCTGAGAAATGCCAACAGATTGATTATCGGTGGCTGTGATAAAAAAACTAAGCTTCGAATCATTAATGAATTATCTAAAAATATGGATTATGGAGATATTATTATTATCCCTCTTATTGATATTCAAATTATTGAGGATTTAAAACGCGCTTTAACAGAAAATAATTTCTTAGTAAGTTTAAATCTAATACAGACTTACAAAAGTTTAAGTATTTCAGAGGGAATAAGATTGGAGCCAAACAATCCCGTATTTTTGTTGAGAGGAAAAAAACAAATAAACACTTAATTATTTATTTGGTTAAAAAAAATGTGACAAGTTATAGCCTAACAATTTTTTAAATTAACTTATTGATAATTATGTTTCCGCAATTATTTGTTTCCACTGCATCTTCAAAGTTAACTTTAGGACGAATGTATTTTTCTAAAAAAAGCTCTTGCATATTTTTTCCGTTATTAATAATTTGTTTATATGGTTTATAAAAAAGGAAGTATAAATTTTTTCTAATAATAAAACTATTATTCGTAAATAAATTATTATTGTTCTCCTTAATAAAAAATTTTTCACTATCTCTAAAGTCTTTCCCATTAAATGTTTTTAGAAAACTGGAAGGATCAATAAAGGAATAATATGTTTGTTGAACTTCATCTTCAATTTTTTGGCTATTTAAAATTTGTTTTCCATTAGATGTTTTTAGCATCCCAGTTCCATCTATAATTACAAAATCTTTTTCATCTTTCGACTCAAAGTATTTAATAATACATTCTGTATTTGAAACCTCATAATTTTTTATATCAGAAATTGTTTCGTATCTAATTTTATTATCTTGTTTAATAAATAAATTTATATTTGAAATGTTTATAATTATAGATAATATGAGAAATGGTAATAAATATTTTTTTAGGATTTTGTTATCTTGATTAGAAGAAGTTACGTTGATTAATTTAGTTATGTAGAAAAATGCTATTGGTATAAGACTAAAATAATGCCATATATAGTTTCCCTGAATAAACATTAAAATAAAAAAGAGTGTTAATGATAGGCTTAATTCCTTTAATAAGGATACTTTTCTTATTGAGAAACTTATTAGGGTAAGAATTATTAAGTTTAAAAATGAAAAAATAACTTTAAAATATCCCGAACTTACTACTAGGTCCCATTCCCTTTGAATTATAAATCCCTGATTCCAAAGTTTGATTGCTTTAAAACTGATTTCTTCTAGATTTAAAAGTTTAGATATTTGATAATTCTTTGGAATAGAATTGAAATAACCTAGTGGATCCCAAATAAGATTGGGACTAGAAATAATTAATCCAAAAATAAATAATAAAAATAATATTATTACTTTCTTTTTTAAAAGATGAAATTTTATATTTTTAAAAAATTCTAACAAATAAGGAAATAATGCAGGAGCAATACTTGACTTTATTCCCACTGCCAAGCCAAGAAATATTGAATTTATTTTAAAACTACTATCTTGAAAAAATTTATAATAGGCAAAAAATATTATTGGCAATATATAAAATTCTGGTGTAATTAATTTCCCTCCATACCATAAAAATGGAGTTGATAAAAATAATAATGTTGAAAAAGATCTTATTATATTATCTGTTCTCAATGAGCGATAAAAGTAAAAAGCTGCTAAACAAATTGATAAAAGTGATAGTATCCGCAAGACTAATCTGAAATCTTTTGTTACGGCACTTAATATTCCTCCTAACACCCAGTATGTTGCTCCGAATCCCTCATAATTTGATATTTTGCCAAAAACTTTTAAAAATATATTAGAAAAGTTTTTATTCAGTAACTCTCCATTATATATATTATTTTGTACAGAATTCTCAGAGATTATTTCTTTTAATGCCAATAAATATTTAGATGATGGATATGAATGCAGAGAGAGATTTTGATTTATAAAGTTTCCAATTTTGGACATTAAAAAGGTATGATGTATCTCATCCGGGAAATAAATATCAGTTGTAAAGTATCTTAATCTTAAAATAAAAAATAAAACAATAATTAATAATGGTAATTTTTTATTATTTAAAAATTTATAAATATGCTTAAAAATCATATTAATTATTCCAATAATTTTTCTTTAAATATTTTATAAGTAGCATAATTAACAATTTAATTAAAAAATAATAATAGATTATTTAGTAAAAAATTTTTTTGATTAGATTTAGTTAATTATTCTATATAGTATGAATATATTTTATATTGATAACCCTAATATGAAAACTTATCTTCTGTTTTTCTTTTATGTTTTTATATTTATATTCTTGTTTTCCTTATTACATTTTATTCATTTAAATTTCTTTTTTTATATTCATATCGCCCCACTAATAGTTATAGATATCATGCTGGCGATAACATTAGGATATGTTATTTTACTCAGAAAAAAAACTATTTCTTACTTTAGTTTGTTTGTTTCTGCTTTGACTGCTAGTCTTATTTCCCTTATTTATGCCATTGTTGTACCAATAATGGTAGATAGATCTTTAACTGTTGATATGTTTCTCCAAATGTATAACAGCAAAAATCATTCAATAAAGCTTGCAAAATTAAAAGAAATTGTTTTAGAGAACGGAATGAATATTAGGATTTCAGAACAACTAGATAGCGGAGTGATTATTTTAAAAAATGATGAAGTTAAACTTACCCCTAAGGGATTAATGATAGCAAAATTATTTCACATCAATAATAAACTTTTAAATATTAGAAGTTTAAAGCAAAATTTTTAACTTTTAATATATTTATTAATTATCTAAAAAAATTAATTCTCGAGATATCATTGTCATTTAATAAATTGATAATCAAAAATTAAAGGGATTCTTTCACTAAAAAAGTTCATAAGTAAATATAAATCTAATTCAGGAATATAAAAGTCTAAGTATTTCAGAAGGGATGAAAATGAAGAAAAACAATCTCATATTCTCGCTGTGAGGAGGGAAATAAATTTAAAATAAAATTACTTATTAGGTTTACCCACATGGGGTAATCCCCAGCCTAGTTTATTTCTTAAAACTTGGAAAAATTCATGATCTTCAAGTCTAATAAACTTCACTGAGTGTTTACTTTTTCTTATTAAAACTCTATCTTCAGGCCAAACATAACACCCAGCATTTCCATCAACAACCATTACCAATCTTTCAGGAGTTGCGGGGAAAACAGTTACTGGCTCTGAATCATTAAAAACTAGTGCCCTTGATGCCAATGAATGTGGAGCAATTGGAGTTAATTGCACGACTGGGCAATCAGGGGTAATAACGGGTCCTCCAGCACTCAGAGAATATGCAGTAGAACCAGTTGGAGTAGATAAAATTACTCCATCAGCTGAAATATCTACAGGGGCATGTCGCCCTATAGAAATCTCAAAATGACACATACTTGTCAAAGGTTCCCTATGAAGAGCCATCTCATTAAGGCAGAGAGACTCCCATCTCCTTTGATCATTCCTCATTACACTAATAATAAAGCAAGTTCTTTCTTCAATATCCCAATTTCCAGAAATCATTTTATCAATAGCTCCCTCCAGGTTAGATAAATAAGCTTCCGCAAGAAATCCTAAATGACCTGTATTTATTGTAAGGATTGGAATTTTTGCTGGTGCTGTTTGTCTTGCTGCAGAAAGTACAGTTCCATCTCCGCCAAGAACAATTGCAAATTCTATTGATGAATCAAACCCTTCAGGGACACAATTCGTATAACCTAAAGGACGAACATGTTGATCAGGATTAGCGAATCCAACCATCCCACCAGAGCTACTAACTCTTACAACCTCGTAATTGGATTTTTTCAATCTTTCCTCCACAGAAGTTGCAGTTTGAACAGCAAGTTCTTTCCCATCATTAACGATTAGTCCTGCTTTACGTACCAATCAAAAAATTAAAACTATAACCATCTTAAACTAATTCGTTATACAATCCTAATTTAAAATTTTCAATTATATTAGAACTGCTCTAAAAATCTAAGATCATTTGTATAAAATTTTCTTATATCGTCAATTTGATGTCTCACCATACAAAATCTTTCAACTCCTAATCCAGCTGCAAATCCAGTCCATTTCTCAGAATCTATTCCTAATTGTTCTAAGACCTTTGGATCTACCATTCCGCAGCCCATAACTTCTAACCATTTACCTTTCCATTGCACGTCTACTTCTGCTGAAGGTTCAGTAAATGGGAAATAACTAGCTCTAAATCTTACAGGAATATCTCCAAAAAAGGTCTTTAAGAAAGTTAGAACTGTTCCTCTTAAGTGACTAAAATTAATATCTTGATCGACACATAAAACCTCAACCTGATTGAATACAGGCGAGTGAGTAGCATCTACAGCATCTCTCCTGTAAACTCTCCCAGGGGCAATAATTCTTACTGGAGGAGGATTACTTTGTAAGTATCTTATCTGAACAGGAGAAGTATGTGTCCTTAAGAGTCGATTTTCATCTAAATAAAAAGTATCCTGCATATCTCTCGCAGGATGATTTTTGGGTATGTTAAGAGACTCAAAATTATAAAAATCAGTTTCTATTTCAGGACCACTCTCAACTGAATATCCTAAACCACAAAAAATATCAATAATCTCATCTTGCGTTGAAATCAAGGGATGTTTACTCCCTGGGGGTGTTCCAATTGAAGGAATAGTTACATCAATTTTTTCGTTTTTAATCTGCTGATCTAAAGCTTCACTATTTAATTGATTTTTTCTTTTAGTTATTAGATCTTGCAAATTTACCTTTATTAAATTTGCCTTCTGGCCGACATTTGGTCTATCAGTAGCAGATAATTGCCCCATTGTTTTCAGAATAATTGACAAATCTCCTTTTTTTCCTAGTAGAGAAACTCTCAACAAATCCAGTTCTTCATGAGTATTAGCTTTATTTATATTATTTTTTGCTGTTAGAGAAAGATTATTTAGTTTTTCCTCAATTTGACTTAATAATTCAATTTGACTCACTGATATAGTAAAAATAAGTATTGCTTTATCTTACTTAAATATCGTCCATAAATAAAATGTATTGATTAATGGAACCGTTAAATATATTAATTAGTAATGATGATGGTGTTTTTGCAGAGGGAATAAGATCTTTAGCAAAATCAGCACAAAAAAGAGGACACAAGGTAACAGTAGTATGTCCTGACCAGGAAAGATCGGCTACAGGTCATGGTCTTACTTTGCAATCTCCACTAAGACTGGAAAGAGCAGACGAATTATTTGTGAAAGGTATTAAAGCTTGGGGATGTTCGGGAACGCCTGCTGATTGCGTCAAATTAGCACTATCTGAACTCTTGGATAATAAACCTGATCTAGTTTTATCTGGAATAAATCACGGGCCAAATTTAGGGACAGATATTTTTTGTTCAGGCACTGTTGCAGCAGCCATGGAAGGAACTTTAGAAAATGTTCCCTCCATGGCAATAAGTGTTGCGAGTTTTAAATGGAAGAATTTTGAATTTGCTGGAGAAATTGCTATGAATATTGCAGAACAAGCAATTAATGATGGTTGGCCAGCTTCACTTCTATTAAATCTTAATATCCCCCCCTGCGAAAAAAATAAAATAAAAGAATTGTCCTGGACAAGATTATCAATCAGAAAATATAAAAATCAATTTTCTAAAAGGTCTGACCCAAGAGGTGATGATTATTATTGGTTGGCAGGTGAGGTAGTTTTAGATCTTAAATCAAAAGGGTATGGTCCAAAGAATTGGCCCAGTGACGTATCTCAAATACAAGAAAATAAAATATCGCTTACACCTGTTGAACCAGATTTGTTTTGGAGAGGAAGTTTAGAAATATTACCTAAAATCAAAAATTCATTTATAAATCCTTCTTAACAACCACAAAGAAAAACAAAGCCCTGAAAAATGTGCCGCAATCACTTGCGTATTACTAAGTACCGATAAAATCTCAAGACCAGTAATTGGTAGTTCAGAAGTCGCTGTGATCAATTGACCTGTTGTTTGAGAGGATGCTTGTATAAAGAGTGCACCCATAAGTGCCTGATATCCAATTAATCCAAATAAAATTCCAAGTAAATCATTTATAAGTCCTCTTTTGATTAATTTGCTTGTCTGGCCGCGTGAGGGTCTAGCATTGCTTGCAATTGCCCTACCAGTTCTAACTATCAACCAACCTTGCCAAAGACTAAAAAGTAGTAAAATTAAAGATATTGTTGTAAGTGACAATCCTGGACTTAATCCCAATTGTTGTTCACTACTATTTACAACATTTGAAAAAAGCAAAACAGCTGCTACGACAACACCTAAAATGGCTTGAACCCAAAAGCGTATCCATCCAATTCGCCGCATTCCAAATGAAAGGGACTGAAAATCAATTTTGTCAGACATTCATTTGATTGAATAAATTGTAATCTATTCAAATTTGCCATCAAAAACATAAATTTGCACGTTATCTTGTGATCTCTTTAATATCACCATCTGAAGTTAAGAATCCCACATCAATAGCTATTGGTAGTTTTGATGGTCTCCATGCTGGACACAGAAACTTAATAAAAAGTGTTGTCGAAGAAAATGAATACACGCCAACAATTGCCAGCTTCTGGCCACATCCTAGAGAAGTACTTTATAATGAAACACGTCTCAGACTTGATCTCCCAGAGGAAAAACTTCCTATACTAGAAGCCCTTGGAATTGAACAATTAGTTCTTATTCCCTTTGATAAGAAACTGTCTAAATTAACTGCAGAGAATTTTATAAAAGATATTTTGATTAATCAATTACAAGCAAAAAATATTTCTGTAGGTGCTAATTTCAGATTTGGCTTCAAAAGAAGTGGAGATATTAATACAATTAAACACGTTATCAAAGATATGGATATAAAACTAAAAATAATTTCAATTTTAGAAGACAATGAAGGAAGAATTAGCAGCAGCAGAATTAGAGACTTATTACAAAAAAGTGATTTAAAGAATGCTTGCAAGATCCTTAATAGGGCGTACAGTTTCAAAGGCAAAGTTGTGAGAGGTAAAGGTATAGGCAAAAGTCTAGGATTCCCAACTGCAAATCTTGAAATAGATGGAAGAAAATTTTTACCTGGAGAAGGTGTCTATGCAGCTTGGACAACTATAGAAATTTCCTCTCACAAAATTGCTTCTATAATGAATCTAGGCTCCCAACCAACAATCGACCCTCTACTACCATCTGCAGTTGAAGTTCATTTGATTAATAAAGATATCAATTTATATGGTTTAAATTTGTCAGTAGAACCTGTTAAAAAGCTAAGATCTCAAATACAGTTCGAAAATATTGATCAACTATCTAATCAGATAAAAAAAGATAGAGAGAATGCCTTAAGAATTCTAGAAAAATTCAACATATAATCTAAAAATGCAAAATTCACAGAGAAGAGAACCTGACGATCTACAAATATCTCAAATTATTGATGCTAATCTTGATAGAGCTAGAGAAGGTTTAAGAGTTCTTGAAGACTGGGCTAGATTTGGCTTGGGTTTGGAAAACTATGTAATTAAAATTAAAAACTTTAGGCAAATATTAGGTAAAAATCATTTAGAAGTTTATAAGAAATCAAGAAATCATATAGAAGACCAATGCAAAGGAGTATCACATGTAGAACAAAACAACAGAAAAAGTCCTAAAAAAATAATTAGTTCAAATGCTGCTAGAGTTCAAGAAGCCCTTAGGGTGATAGAGGAGTTCTCTAGGATAAATAATAAAGAGCTTTCCAAAATTGCTTCTGAAATTAGGTATGAAATTTATACTTTAGAAGTTGAATTATTAAATTTCAACACACGCAAAAAGTCGGAAAAAATAATAAGAGATAATGTTTTATATGCAATAACAGATCAGAAGTCAAATGTACTAGAAAAAATAGAAGATATTTTGATTGGGGGAGTTAAGCTTATTCAACATAGATTTAAAACAGGGACTGATAAAAATCGTCTTGAAGAAGCAATTAAAATTAAAAACTTATGTAAAAAATATAATGCACTTTTTATTGTCAATGACAGGGTTGATATCGCTCTGGCATCGGATGCAGATGGTATTCACCTTGGACAAAATGATTTAGATTTGAAAACAGCAAGAAAATTATTAGGTAACTCAAAAATAATTGGAATAAGTGCTAATAATGAAATTGATATTTCTACTTCTATAAAAGATGGTTGTGACTATATTGGGATAGGACCAGTATTCAAAACTTCAACAAAAAAGGATAAGGAACCTTTGGGATTAGAAAAGATCAAGTTTTTAACAAAAGATATTAAAATTCCTTGGTTTGCTATTGGAGGGATCAATAAAAAAAATATTTCTTTTTTAAAAAACAATGGTATTAGCAAATTTGCTATGGTTTCAGAGTTAATGAATTCTGAAGATCCCAAAGAAGAAGCTATTATGATTTTAAAAGAATTATCTCATGAAAATTAAAGTTAATGGTGAAGAAAAAAAAATAGATCTTAACCAAGAGAATCCTTTACTATCTAAAACTTTAGAAACCATAGGATATAAACCTAATACAATAGTTGTTGAGTTAAATGATTTAATCATAAACTCTAAGAAATGGGATGAAGTGAGAGTAAAAGATGGAGACAATTTAGAGATCGTTTCAATCGTTGGAGGAGGTTAATTAGGAGAGATTTTTTTTTAAGAACTGTAAATCACAGAAATCTTCATCTTTTTTTAACTTTAAGCCTGAAACAATAACCCAAATTTAGTTATTTTCGTTTTATATTCTTAATACTTAAATAATATAATGAAAGAGAATACAGAGAATAGTTCCAGATCCTTGAAATGGGAGGAAAATGGTGAGCTAGCTCATAAAGATTTATCAGAATTGATCGAAAGACTAAAGAATGTAGAAAATGAACATGCCTCGTCAGAATTATCTAGATTAGGTACCAAATCAAACAAAATAGATTAAATTTGTAACTTAGATCTTGTTTTTACAAGAATTTGTACCAAATTATAATTACCAATTAAAAAAATATATGCCAAGAAGATTCCCAGAATGGGTTAACACAGAAGTAGTTGTAAAGGCAATAAAAATGCGTGAAGAAGGAATACTCTCAAAACAACTTAATTTATGGATAGAAGATCTACTAGAAATCGAGAAGAAATAAGAAAATTTTTTAGTTAATACACTTAATAATCCTTAGCGCAGCCATTGCTGCTCCATAACCATTATCTATATTCATTACTGTAATCCCTGGTGAACAACTTGATAACATGCTATTTAATGCAGTTAACCCATTTTTACTTACTCCATAGCCGACTGAGATAGGTACTGCGATAATCGGTTGAGGCAATAATCCTCCAACAACAGTTGCTAGAGCTCCTTCCATACCAGCACAAACTATAAGAACATCATATGTGTTAATTTCTTCTAATTGATTCATTAAACGATGAAGTCCAGCCACACCTACATCTATAAAAGATTTACAACTTACTCCATAGATTTCTAATGCTAATTGGGCCTCAAGTGTTACAGCTAAATCACTAGAGCCACCTGAAACAATTCCAACTTTTTTAGTCGTATAAACTTTATTCAAATTTTCACCAATTATTAGGCAATTTGCATCTTTATTAAATCTTGCCTCTTGATAAACATCTAAAAGATAATTAGCCTTTTCACTATTTATACGAGTAATAAATACAACTTCTTTTTTACGTAAAACCTCTTCTGATATTCTTTTTAGTTGATCCACACTTTTGTCTGCGCCCCAAATTGCTTCAACAAGTCCAATTCTCTCTCTTCTTTGAAAGTCAAACCTAATATCTAAATTCATCCTTGATTGTCTAATTCTCCTTCATAAATAAGTTTAAAAGGATTTTCACTTAATTTAAGAGAACTTTTAACATTCTCTTCAAATTTTGCTTGTACCTCATTGACTTCCTTCATTGATATACTTTTCCATAATTTTTTATTTTTCCAATTAACCAATATTAAAGCCACTTCTTTTTCTTTATCCCATAATATTTGTCTCCCCAGAAACCCATCTTGACTGGATAACCATGGTTCCCAGATTTTTTTTTCAGCATTTAACCATACTTCTTTAAATTCAGAAGGAACTTTAAGTCTTAATTCCTCTATGACTATTCCCCGTTGATAATTTTCCATAGAAAGAGCTTGAACAATTTGAAAATTAGTTTGGCAAATCAAAACCACTAAAAAAATTAACATAAAACAAACTCGCTTAATTTTTTCTTTCAAATAAACAGTTACTTTCATTTTTTCACAAGTAATGCTACGGAATGGCAGCTTATTCCTTCTTCTCTTCCTTCAGGACCTAATTGTTCATTTGTAGTCGCTTTGATTCCTATTAGATTCTCATCAATATGTAAGATTTCAGAAATATTTTTTTTCATAGCCTCAACATGAGGCTTGATTTTTGGTCTTTCAGCAACAATGACACTATCAATATTATTTACTTCCCAACCTTCCTTTCTGATTAATTCGATGACTTTAGATAACAAAAATAAACTATCAGCATTTTTCCATTTTTCTTCAGTTGGTGGAAAAAACTTGCCAATATCTCCAAGAGAAATGGCTCCCAATAATGAATCCATTATTGAGTGGATTAAAACATCAGCATCGCTATGGCCATCCAAACCTAAATTCTCAGGATGTTGCAATGTAATACCACCAATAATTAAATTTCTACCCTCAACTAGCCTATGAATATCATATCCATTGCCTATTCGAAATTCCATAAGTAGATTTGATTCTTTATTTATTCTCTTACTTTTTGGCGATTTTTTATAGTTTTCATTAGAAATCAAGTCATTTCTTCTCTCCAATGTTCTTTCAAAACTTTTTTGATTTCTCCATAATTTAATCTCCTTGTGATTGCCACTTACCAAAACATCTGGCACTTTCATTTCTCTAAAAATTAGCGGCCTTGTGTAATGAGGATATTCAAGTAAATAGGAATTATGGCTCTCATCCACCAAGGAATCTGGGTCACCAAGAGTTCCTGGTAATAATCTCGTTAAACCATTAATTATAGATATAGCAGGAATTTCGCCTCCAGAAAGGACATAATCTCCTAAAGATATTTCCTCATCAGCTAATGATCTAACCCGTTCATCAAAGCCTTCATATTGGCCACATATAATTATAATTTGATCCAAAGTTGACCATCTGACAAGATCCTTTTGTTTAAGGACTTTGCCCTGAGGAGTCATTAATAAAGTTTTACTTTTTGGGAATTTGCTAATTGATTCATGAGCATTAAAAATAGGTTCCGGTTTTAATACCATTCCTGCTCCTCCTCCATAAGGCTTATCATCCACTTGTCGATAAGAACCTTCTCCAAATTCTCTTAAATCATGTAAATTCAGATCAATCAAATTCTTTTCTAATGCTCTTGTTATTACACCTGAATTTTTTATTAATTCAAAAGCTTTAGGGAATAATGTAATTACATCAAAATTAAAATTACTCATCTACACTTCTTCCTCATAACCAAACTCAATTAATCTTGATTCTTTTTTGCGCCAATTGGGAACAACTTTCACAAACAACTCCAAATGGACTGGAGCATCAATTAATTTTGAAATATTTGATCTTGCTGACTGACCAATAATTTTTAACATTGATCCTTTTTTTCCAATTATAATACCTTTTTGACTTGTCCTTTCCACAATAATAGTAGCCAAAATAGCTGTAAAACTTTTGCCATTTTTTCTTTTCATTGCATCTATCTTTTCTATTTTTACTGCAACGCTATGAGGGACTTCTTCTCTTGTATTTCTTAATACTTGCTCTCTAACTAAATCTGATAATAAAGTTTCTAACGGTTGGTCACATATTGTATCCTCTTCATAGAGTTTTGGACCCTCTGGAAGAAAAGTAAACACCATATCAAGCAATTGCGTACATCCTTCTCCTTCAGAAGCACTTACAATTTGAAAATTTTTATTTTTGCCCAAAAATCTTCTATATTGCTCTAAACGCAAATTCTTGAATTCGCTTGCTACTAAATCCCATTTATTTAATGCCACAATAAACTCGGTATGACTCGCTTCTAAAAAGTCTTTTATATATTTATCGCCTCTACCAGGATCTTCACTTGAATCAAGGACAAAAATAACTATATCAACTCCATTTATTGCAGCTTTTGCATTTTTAACTAATATTTCCCCCAACCGATGATGAGGTTTATGTACACCAGGCGTATCTACAAAAATTATTTGTCCATTTTTTGTAGTCAGTATTCCTTTTAATTTTTTTCTAGTAGTCTGAGCAATTGGAGAAGTAATTGTTATTTTTTCTCCAATCAAATTATTTATTAAAGTAGATTTACCTACATTCGGTCTTCCTAATAAAGTTACAAAACCAGATCTATAATTATCCAAAGACTTTTAATGAATCCATAATAAAATTCTGATCACAAATGAAAGAAAAAACCATAAACTTAAAAGAAGCTTCTTTTACTCAAGCAATAAATATTTCAGCCCTATGGTGTAAAGAATGGGGAGAAGATCTTCTTAGTGATGAAGTTTTAGCAGATAGGATCTCAGAACTTATTAAAACAAAAAATGGACTAAGAGGGTTTTTTGCATACTCTTTATCTGATAGAGATTGTTATTTGTTAGATAAACTTCCTTCATCAATCATTTTCATGCTCACTGAAGGAGGGGAAGAGGTAGTAGAAATTGTAGTTAAAAATCTATTAATGAGTTCTGCTCAAATTATTTTTCATCAAAGAGAAAATAATATTGAATACAAGATTACATCAGAAAATATATCAGAGAGGTGTAAGGATATTTTGCGTGTCTTAGAGACAAAGTTAGTTACAAAAACTATTAATAAAATTGTTAAGGACTTAGATAATATGGGGAATAGCTTTGATAATTCAATAAAATATGATTACCAGCAAAAGGAATTTATTAAGCAACAAATTTTTGATATTGCCCAATAAAAAAGCGTAGAAATAAATCTACGCTTTAGAAGAAAAATAAACTAATACTTTAATCTCTTCTTCCTCCTCCTTGAAGAGCAATCATAAGTCTTAGGATAAATACAAATAAGTTTATATAAGTAAGATACATCCCCAAAGCTCCAGCTAAATATTGATCATCATTGTATCTTCTAGGCATGGTGTAAAAGTCAACAAAAGACATTGCCACAAATAGAACTGTTCCAAATCCTGCGATTATAAGTTCAAGACCTGATCCTCCAAATACTCCTGGAGCAAAGAATCCACCAATTAACTGCACAAACATTGCTATTAGAAGTCCTATTAAGCCAAGACCTACTACACCACTAAGAGCCTGTCCAACACTATCACTCATTCTTTGTCCAGTGTAGGAAGCAATTACAAAAGTAATTCCAGTAGCTAAAGCAGCTGTTCCAACGGAACCAATTCCAATAGTTCCTATTGCCAATGCGACTATTCCACTTAAAGTAAATCCAGTTAGTAAACTAAAGCCTGTCAGAAGAGGAAGAGCTTTTGCATTATTAGCATTGTTAGCAGCACTTGTTGCTACGAAAAACAGAACCAATTCCGCTATTAAAGCAACTATAGATAGAGGTTGAAATAATGAAGGATTGGTCGCTATGAGTGATACGCCTGCTAATACACCTAAGGAAGTTAGGACCATCCCTCCTCCTACATATGGGAGAGCTTTTTGTACAACATTTGGTCCAACTATTGAACTGGCTTGAGCATCGCGAATAGCTTGATTAAAATTACTACTTGCTGGCATTTTTATCCATTTGAACTAATTTTATTCTACCTAATTTTTTATATTTCAGTGTACGGATCACCCAAATTATATTTTATTTATAAGCTTCAATTATTTTCTGAACTAAAGGGTGACGAACAACATCTTCAACAGTTAAATAACAAAACTTTATTCCTTTAGTTTGTTGGAAAATTTTTGATGCCTCAACAAGACCACTGATCTGTTGGTTTTTTAAATCAATTTGAGTAATATCTCCATTTACTACCATTTTTGATCTTTCTCCTAACCTAGTTAAAAACATTCTCATTTGAGAAGTAGTAGTGTTTTGAGCTTCATCTAAAATAACTAAAGAGTTATCTAATGTTCTTCCTCTCATAAAAGCTAATGGAGCAACTTCAATAATTCCTTTATCAATTAATGAATTTGTTTTATCGAATCCAAAAATACTATGAAGAGAATCAAATAAAGGTTTCAAATATGGATCTACTTTTTGCTGCAAATCGCCAGGTAAGAATCCCAAATTTTCACCAGCTTCTACCGCTGGTCTGGTTAGAACAATTTTTTCTATTTTTTTCTCGTTTAATAATCTTGCCGCACAAACAGTTGCCAAAAAGGTTTTACCTGTACCAGCTGGGCCAATCGCAAAGGTTAAGTCAAAGTTCTCAATTGACTCAACATATTCTTTTTGCCTTATAGTTCTGGGTCGTAAAAATCTTCCTTCTTTGGAGCGAGCAAGAACCTTTTTACCGAGTTCAGCATGCGAAGATGATTCTCCCATATTTAAGGAACTAAAAGCAGCATTAAGATCTACTTCAGGGACTTCTAACCCTTGTTCCCATATAGGCCTTGTTAATTCTACCAATGCCGATGCTCTCTCAAGCTTAGGTATAACCCCATTCATTTCTAGTTGTAAACCTCTAATAGTCAAGGATACCCCAGTCAGAGATTCAAACTTTTTCAAGAAATCATTTCCAGGACCAGATAGTGCCGTTGCAGCATCAGGGCTAGGTAAATCAATAATGAAGTGACCAGTTTTGGAAACTTCTTTCATTTAATTTTTGGATATAAAAATAACTTTAACAAACAATTAGCTTTCCGCTTGATTACTATCGATTTCTTTATCTTTATCTTTGGACTTTGAAATTTTTTCTTTTTCCAACTTAGCCTTTCCTATAGCAATAGAAGGTCTCTCTTTTTTTTCTAATAATCCTCCCTTCTCCAATAAAGTTCTAACCACATCAGTTGGCTGAGCACCTTGAGATAGCCTGATTCTTAATGCATCGGTATCAAGCCTCGTTTCTTTAGTTCTTGGATTGTAAAAACCTAATTCTTGAAGAGGCCTACCATCTCTTCTCGAAGTACTATTGCATGCAATAATTCTGAAACTTGCTTCTTTTTTCTTTCCAAAGCGCTTAAGGCGCAATTTAATCATTTTTAATTAATGCGTTTTTTTTAATAATATCATTTAAAGGTAAATATTTAGACACTATAAATCTGCAAAACCTTTTTTCTTTTTATTAGATTTTTGTTTTTTAGATGATCTATTAGTGTTACCTCCTCCCATTCCTGGCATTCCTCCCATTCCTGGCATTCCTCCCATTCCTGGCATTCCTCCATTCGACATTTGTTTCATAAAACCCCTCATTCTTTGAAAATCAGAGAGGACTTTATCTACATCTTTTGCTTGATATCCACTACCTTGAGCGATTCTTTGTCTTCTTGATGGCTGTGCAGCAAGAAGTTCAGGCTTTTTTTTCTCTTCTGTTGTCATTGATGAGATCATAGATTCAATTTTTTTAAGTTGATCTTCACCACTTTTTATCATGCCATCATCAATTTTGTTCATACCAGGGATTAATTTTATTAATCCTCCAAGCGATCCCATTCTTTTAATCAATCTCATTTGCTTAACAAAATCGTTAAAGTCAAAAGTTGCTTCTTGAAGTTTCTTTTGCATCAGCTCTGCATCAGCGAGTTCAACTTCTTTTTGAGCCTTTTCAACAAGTGTTAAAACATCACCCATCCCTAAAATTCTGCTTGCCATTCTCTCTGGATGGAATGGCTGTAATGCCTCAATTTTTTCTCCAGTTCCAATAAATTTTATTGGTTTTCCACTTATCTTTCTTATTGAGAGTGCAGCTCCACCTCTTGAATCTCCATCCAACTTAGTTAAAATTGCACCCGTTATTCCAACTTTTTCATGGAATGATTTCGTCAAATCAGCCGCTTCTTGTCCAATCATTGAATCTACGACTAATAAGACTTCATCCGGCTTCGTAACTTCTTTAATACGGACCATTTCACTCATCATTGATTCATCTATTTGTAATCTTCCTGCCGTGTCAACAATTACTGTATCTAAATTATTTGAATTAGCATAATCCAAGGCATCCTTTGCTATTTCTTCAGGCTTACTATTTTTTTCTTTGGCTGAGAAAACCTCAAGATCATGCTGATTCCCAAGTGTTTTAAGTTGTTCTACAGCTGCTGGCCTGTAAATATCAGCTGCTACTAATAAAACTTTTTGTTTTTTTTCCTTCAAATAAAGGCCTAATTTACCGGTTGCTGTTGTTTTCCCAGCCCCTTGCAAACCTGCCATCAAAATAACATTTATAGATGCTTCATTTTCATTTAATGGGGCATTCTCATTTCCCATAATGTTTATTAGTTCTTTATTAACTACCTCTATAAATTTCTGCCCAGGATTCACACCTCTCACTACTTCTTCTCCAATAGCTTTATCTTTTACATCTGAAATAAAATCTTTTACTACAGATAAACTAACATCTGCGTCTAATAATGCTTTTTTAACTTGCTTTAAAGCATCATTAATATTATTTTCACTAATTTTAGCTTCACCTCTTAAACCCTTTACTGCGTCTTCAAAGCGGGAAGAGAGTTCATCAAACATTATCAACTATAATTTCTTTATTCATTATAGTTGATACTGAAATTGATAACTAAACACCACTTATATAATCAACTAATTTCCAAGACTTATTAGAGACTCCCAATATATATTTAACTTTTAAAAAAGGAGTAAAACTTGTTTCATTAATCAAATCTCCATTTGTTTTAAATATTTTTTCTGTATATTTCAATTCAACGGATACTGCTATCCTAGAGGCAGTTTGACTTAATAGTTCAATTTTTTCAATATTAGTATTGATATTTTTATATATACCTTTTTTGATATCATCTTGCCTTTCCTTTGTTAATCTACTAATTAGATTATTTTGGACTATTTTCGAAATGTCTATTTCACTTTTACCAGCTAAAAAATTAGCTTTTTGATAAAGCCAAGTATTAATTAAATATTTTATTTGTTCTAAAGAAGGTGACGGAGCAGTAAGTCTTTGAACTGGGAAAGAGTTATTATAAGTTTTTTCTGAAAAACCAATTCTCGATTTATCTTGGGAGTTTTTGTTTCCTTCTTTTATTAAATCTTTTTTAAATATATTTGCGTCTTGATTTTTTATTATAGAGTTATCAATTTTTACTTTATCTTCAATTGGTTTTTTAAAATTATTTCTTAAAACTCCCACCCCTATACCAAAACTAAATACAATCAAAAACGCATAAAAGTAAATTAAATAGGGAGAAATATCAGAAATTCGATTATTTTCTCTAAAAATAAATTTTAATTCAGCAATCTTTTCTTTTGCATAGTTATATAAGTCTATCGATTTCTTTGTAATGATTTTTTCAGAATTAGTCCTTTCTTCAGTAATTTGTTCATCATCTCCTCTAAATCCTCCTGGCAATGGTAATTTACCTTCTTCAAGATTATCAACATTAATTTCAGACTCTTTAATCAATTCTTTCGAATCAAATTTTGGTTGATACTGAAGTTTTGCTTTTATTGTTAATCTATTTGATTTTTTTTCTAATTTTTCTATAAATTCTTGTATTTCTCTATCTTCAAACCAAGAATCTAAATCAATAGAATTAATGTCAATATCTCTATAACCTACCAAAACATCATTTTCCAACCAATTTTTACAAAAAATACAGATTGCCTCTAATTTTTCTCCAGGATAACTATTTAACCAATCAATCAATTTTTCATCAGAACTACTTAAAAATCTTGCTAAGGATTGCTCAACATCTGCTAAAAGCAAATCAAGACAACCTATTAATGGCATTGAGTCTAGTCCTGCATAATTTAGTCTCTTTAATATTTTTCTTGCCTCCAATAACTTTTCTGGTTTTCTCCTTGAAAAGCCAATTGCTGTTAAAGATAGAAAAGCCAAAAATCCTGCTTCTATAGAACCTCTTTTTTGTAAATTTAAAAATAAATCTATTTGCTCCTGAACTGTCAAGAATGGCTTGATTTGCTGAAAAAAAACTTCAAATTCCTGTTGATTAAGGTAATTAATATATTCAGATTTATTTTTCCCTTCCAATCCACCTCTTTTTATTATTAAGTTTTCCAGCATACTCAAACCTTTTTTATGAGACTCATAGTCATTTAAATCTTTGCTCAATAAATCAAGGATCCTATATGGTAGGAGCGAAGCTAAGTCTTCCTCAAGATTTTTCCTTAATTCTCCAAGTTTTCCCATCCTTTGAAGAACTTGTATCCCATCTTGTAAAAAATCTGCTGAATTCGAATAAAATCTTTTGTCTTGTTCTTGAATTGCAGCATCTCTAGCGGATAAAGCAGCTAACAAGGTTAAATCTGCCTCTCTACTACTACCTAACGCTGGAGTTTGAGGGGGCTGCAATGCTTTTCTAGTAATTCTAAATGCTTCTTTTGGTGATCCTGATTCCCAAAGGAGAATTAATCCGGCAACTTCTCTATTAGAAGACAACTCTAAACCTGAAGCTCCATTAAGTAATTGATTTTCATATTCTCTTCTACTATCAATATCTGTTAATAAATCTGCAGTAAGACGAAGCAACTCAGCTCTTTGACTTAAAACCTCGTATGTAAATCCTTCATCAGGAGTTTTATCTAAACGTAATTGAAAGGCCCTTAATATTTCCTCAGAGGTTGCAGAAGGGCTTACACCTATTAAACGAAAATGATCTAATGGAAGTTCCAAACAAATATCCTATTAAAAAACCCTAGATAAAGTTTATCAATTTATAAATTTTTTTCATAAGGTCTTACAGACTTTTAAAAAAAAAACATGAAAATCGTCCATTGAAGCTTAGAATGTTAACAAATCAAAACTTCATTAAGGTATTTTCTTGGAAACACACGTAGAGAGAATTTCAAATCTTCAAGACTTAAAAAAAGCGAAGTTAGATCGTGAAACTGGATTGTTTCTTTATAAAGACATGACACTAGGTCGAAGATTCGAAGATAAATGTGCTGAAATGTACTACCGAGGCAAGATGTTTGGTTTTGTACATCTTTATAACGGCCAAGAGGCTATCAGTACTGGTGTAATTGGCGCAATGAAAAAGAAACATGATTGGTTTTGTAGTACATATCGTGACCATGTGCATGCGCTCAGTGCAGGAGTTCCATCTTTTGAAGTAATGAGCGAATTATTTGGGAAGGCTACAGGATGTAGTAAGGGTAGAGGTGGCTCTATGCATTTGTTTTCAAAAGAGCATCATTTACTCGGAGGATATGCTTTTATTGGAGAAGGAATTCCAGTCGCCTTAGGTGCAGCTTTTTCCAGCAAATATAAAAAAGAAGTCGCGGGCGATCTTCAGAGTGATTCTGTAACAGCTGCATTTTTTGGAGATGGTACCTGTAATAATGGGCAGTTCTATGAATGTTTAAATATGGCTCAATTATGGAAATTACCAATAATTTTCGTAGTGGAGAATAATAAATGGGCTATAGGTATGGCTCATGATAGAGCTACTAGCAGCCCAGAAATATGGAGGAAGGCAGCAGCATTTGGAATGCAGGGCGAAGAAGTAGATGGGATGGATGTTTTAGCTGTAAGAGGAGCTGCTCAAAGAGCTATTAAAAGAGCTAGGGCAGGAGAAGGCCCAACTTTACTAGAATGCTTAACATATAGATTTAGAGGGCATTCATTAGCAGATCCAGATGAATTAAGAGCTGAAGAAGAAAAAGAATTTTGGAATAAAAGAGATCCTATTAAAAAATTATCCAAACAAATTATTGAGGGTAATTTTGCTAAAGAAGAAGAATTAAAAAGTATAGAAAAGAAAATTGATTTAGAGATTTCTGAATCAGTAAAGAATGCACTAGATGCGCCAGAACCACCATCTAACGAATTAACTAAATATATATGGTCTGAAGATTAGATTAAATTCCACTTGGCAATTTTCTGGTCAAGTTTCTTAATTTTCTAAGAGCCTTAAGTTCAACCTGTCTTACTCTTTCTCTAGAAACTTCTAATAATCTTCCTATTTCCGCTAAGGTATGTCTTTCATTTCCATCTAATCCAAATCTCAACTTCAGAACATGTTGTTCTTGTTCACTTAAATGACTTAACCACTTTCCTAATTGCTCTTGATGCATTTTTTGCTCAACCTGATCTAAAGGTTCCTCATTATTACTATCTGCTATTAAATCACCCAAGAAACTACGTCCATCATCTCCATTTACAGGAGCATCCAAACTACTAGTAGATAAAGCTTGTCTTAAAACAGAATCAAGTTCCTCTACATCAATATCCATCGCTTCAGCGATTTCAATTCTACTTGGCATTGCTCCTAGTTGATGAGCTAAATCTCTACTCACTTTCCTTATAGAGGCAAGCCTTTCACTTAAATGTACAGGTAAGCGAATAGTTCTAGATTGACAAGCAATTGCTCTAGTCATGCTTTGACGAATCCACCAAAATGCATATGTTGAGAACTTATAACCTCTTGTAGGATCAAACTTTTCAACGGCTCTTTCTAAACCCAATGATCCTTCTTGAACTAAATCTAAAAGTTCTAGTCCCTTCCCTTGATACTTCTTTGCAACACTAACAACTAATCTAAGATTAGCTTTCATCATTCTCTCTTTAGCTCTTCTGCCAATTTTTATAATTCTTTTTTGCTGAGTAGTGAATTCTTTTGTGTTTTCATTTAATTGACCATCCTCAGTGAGTAGCATCATTTTTTGAACCTGGTTACCCAATTCAATTTCTTCAGCAGGTGTTAATAAAGGGACACGTCCAATATTTGACAAATACCAACTAATCGGATCATTGCCTCTTCTTTTCTGAGGTTCAGTTGAAGCTGGTAATGATGAAACCATAATTTTTACCTAAATGAGGTATTAAAACTTTCCTACACTTTTCGCAAAATAACCGATTATTTAATAGTCGCTTCAGATTTCACGTATAAATTGTATAGTTATGTGTTAAAAACTATAAAAAACAGCTAATAATTGTTTCTTTCATAACATTTGTCTCGTTTTTATTTTTCTAACTAACTTGGATAATTCGTCGCCAATTAGTGCAGCATTTGAACCTTCTTTACATTTTGATGCTGCAAAAGAATGTAAAAGTACGTATTTTGCGAAAGATTCAGCTTTAATATTTTTACAAATTGATAAATCTATTGCTGAACTTCCCGCAACAAAGCCAGACAAAAGATCTCCCAATCCAGCTCTAGCAGTCTCAGAATCGGTCCCAAAAAGTTGCCATGCTGACTTCTTATCAGCGATTATGCTATTTGCACCTTTTAATAAAATACCAATATTAAATTCTTTAGCAATATTCATAACCAGTTCAACTTTATTCTCATAATTAACATCTGGGAATAACCTCATAAATTCTTTAATATGAGGCGTAATCCAAGTTGATGACTCTCTTTCAAGGAAAAATTTAGAACCCAAACTCGATTCAGAAATTCTATTAAGTGCATCAGCATCCAAGATTAATAAACCTTCGAAACTTAAAAGGTAATCTTTTGATTTTTCCCAATCATTATTATCAATTCCTATTCCTGGTCCCAAAGCTAATGAATCATAAGCAGTGAGATCGATATTCTTTAAAGCACTAAATAATAATGCATTACCATTTTTATCAGATTTCATAGTTGCTTTCAAAACTATTTCCGGAGCAACCTGCCAACTAGATTCAGCAACTAGCTCAGGAAGAATTGCCGAGACAAAACCTACTCCACTGGAAATAGCACCTCTTATTGCTAGATGTGCGGCTCCTGGATATTTTTCACTTCCAGCTATTAATAATGTTCTTCCTCGTTGATATTTATTTGTATTTTTAGGTAAGGAATTTAATTGGATTTTTTTAATATCTTGATAGGTAACTTTTAAAATCTTTCTCTCAACTTTAGATAATTGATTCTTAGTAAATCCAATATCTATATGCTTCAATTCCCCCACAAAAGGCAATGCTGAGTCTTGCATCAAACCAATTTTATTCAATCCAAGAACTAATGTGAAGTCTGCTTTTACTGCATCTTTGAAAAAAGGTTCACCATTATCGGGACATAAACCTGTTGGAACATCTATGCTTATTACCTGTCCTAATCTATTCTCAAACTTTTTATTAAACAATTTTATTAATTCATCATCAACTTTTCTTTTCTGATTATTCCCAAGAAAAGCATCAATCCATAGATCTTTCCTATATGGATTAGGGGGTTCTTGTAATTTTGTTACTCCTATAGATGTAAGATAATTAACGTGATTAATTGTTAATTTTTTTTTTAAATCGAAGGGGCACCATACTTTGACTAAGTATCCCTTTAAGAAAAGTTCTCTAGCAATTACAGCGCCATCCCCACCATTATCGCCAGGGCCTATTACGACAGTTATTCCATCTTTTAGAAGTAATTTCCTTTTCAATAGCCACCTACTAATTTGAATACCAGCTTTTTCCATCAAAGCTTCTTGTGGCATTCCGTTAGAAAACATTTCTTTCTCTAATCTCAGCATTTGATTTGCATAAACCATCAAATGTTTAGAGTCAATTATTGGCCATCCAATTTCATTCATAATTAGTACAAAGCAATTTAAGTCCTATTCCAAAATTTAAACTTCCATGTTAAAGACACTTAAAGATAAAAAATTAAAGAAAAGTTCCTCTACTAATAATATTAATCAGAAAAATATTATTGTAGGTCTTTCTGGTGGGGTAGACAGTTCACTCTCGGCAGCACTTCTTATTGAAGATGGCTGGAATGTTGAGGGGTTTACGCTGTGGTTAATGAAAGGAGAAGGTTCCTGTTGTTCTGAAGGCTTAGTAGATGCTGCAGGTCTTTGCGAAGATTTAGGAATTGATCATCACATAATCGATTCAAGGGAAATATTTGAAAGAGAAGTCATAAACAAAACGACTGAAGCATATAAAAAAGGTTTTACTCCTCTTCCATGCTCAATGTGCAACAAAAATGTGAAATTTGAAGAAATGCTTAATTTCGCAATAAAAAAAAGAGAGTTTACCTATATAGCTACTGGACATTATGCAAGGATTAAAAATGCTTCTTCAAGTAAAATAATCAATTCTAAAGATTTAAAATTTAGGGATTTCATTCTCCTAAGAGGAGCTGATAAAAATAAAGACCAAAGTTATTTTCTTTATAGCCTTTCTCAAGAGGTATTAAGTAGATTAATACTTCCTCTTGGTGAACTTAGGAAAGAAGAGACGAGGCAGGAAGCATTAAGATTAGGCCTTCGAACTGCAGAAAAACCAGAAAGCCAAGATCTATGCTTGGTTGAGCATTATGGATCAATGCAGAAGTTTATCGATAATCATATTGAACCCAAAGAAGGAGAAATTATCCATATTAATGGTAAAGTACTTGGAAAACATAATGGCATTCAGCACTTTACTGTAGGCCAGAGAAAAGGGTTAGGTATTGCTTGGCCAGAACCACTATATGTAAAAACATTAGACAAACAAAAAAACATTGTTTATGTTGCTAATAGAAGTGATCTCTATAAAAAAGAAGCATTAATAAATAGCGTTAACTGGGTTTCAATAGAAGAACCCCAAAAACAAATAGAAGTAGAAGCACAAATAAGATATAGAAGCCCTTCAGTGAAAGGAATTTTAATCCCTGAACAAAATGCAGATAATTTAACTCGATCATTTAAATTAATTTTCAAAGAAAGCCAAAGCTCTGTCACGCCAGGTCAAGCTGCAGTTTTTTATAAGGGCGATATTTTATTAGGAGGTGGATTAATTAGTTAATTCTCAAACAAAGAAATTCAATAGGATAAAAAATAAAAACAGCAACAATAAAGGTCTTTCTCCAAATTTGGTATAAAAAGTTTTCTCAGAAGAAAAATTAGGAAATACAACCACATTTTGCTCAGCATTGGAATTCAACACTTCAATAATTTTTCCATCATCACTAATTAAGCCCGAAGGGCCAGTATTAGAGGCAATTAAATTATCCTTTTTATTTTCTATACTTCTCATTCTAGCCAAAGACAGAAACTGATTCTGAAGCTTTTTAGGATAGGGATCTAAGTTAGCTAAAGAAATTATTATTTTTGCACCACTATTGATAGCATTTCTTATAGTTAATCCATCACTAATTTCATAACAAATCGCTACTGCCAATGGAGGTGTAAATTCTGAATCAAAAAACCTGGAATTTGAACCTGGTTGAACGCCTCCTACTGCAGATAATCCTCTTGAAAAAATATCTAAAAATGCTGGTATCTTTTCTCCTAATGGAACCAGTCTATGTTTATCAATAAAAGAAGTAAAAAATTGATCTCCAGTTCGATACCCGAGCAAAGAACTTCTTAATTCATTTTTATAGTTTCTAAAACCTCCTATCAACATATTAATCTTGCTTCCTTTAACCAAATTAAAATTATTATTTAGAGTTCCTTCAGGAGCAACAAGCAGTTTTGCTTTATTGGATAAAGCATACGTTTGAGCTGCCAATAGTTTATTTGTTATAAATTGATCATTAAATTTTATTTTTTCTCTAGTAGGGATATTAGTTTGCCAAATAGCTACTGGATAATCAAAATTTCTATTAATAGGATTTATTAAACCTCCAAACAAGTGTAAAAAAACAATAACCAAAAGCCCAAAAATAAATATTTTTTTAAAGTGCCCTTTTCTTCTCCATTTCCCATGGATTAAATAAATCCAAAATCCTATTAATATTTGTACTACACATAAACCACTTGAACCAATCCATCTTCCCAAGCCAGCAAGATACATATCTCCTGGAACTAGCCCTTCTCCTAAACCAATCCAAAAAAAAGATGTTTGAGAAAGTATTAACTCACCGATTGACCAGATAATAGATAGTAAAAATACTTTTATAGTTAAAGGTAATAATTTTATTTCAAAAATATCTTTCTTGAAGAGAATTATTTCTCCTAAAAGCCCCCACAAACAAACCAATATTCCACCTATAAAGGAACAAGCTAATAAAATTACAATTGTGATAACTAAACTTTCTAGCCAAGAAAACCCTAACCAAGTCAATGGGTGAAGATCGTAAAGCCAAGAATGACTTATCAAAATAAAGAAAAACCCCCAGCAAAAGTTTGATATTCTTTGATCACTCCCCTTCCATAAAATAGATAAAGATATCGGCATACAGATCAACCAAAATTGAGTGGATATAGAAATTCCTCCTAATATCCCTCCTAAGCAGGGGTAAAAATATTGTTTAAACTTTGTATTTCGAGTTTGAATTAACAATCTAAATTTGCAAAATTAAATTAAAAAGCATCCATATTTTACCTTTTTCTGTAATATTAAATGTAGTAGCTTTAAATTTTAAGTGAAAGAAGTTTTAATTAGTTTTATAATCTTTGTTTTTTGTGTTTCATTAACACTTGTTAGTCAATTTAATTCACCTCAAGTTGTTAATGCAGCCGAATCACAAAGTCAGGTCGTTCAAAAAACACCTGTTACGACACAATCAAATGTTTCAAATAACAATTTATTTGAACTAGACCCATCAGATCCAAACCCTATACTATTCGCTATGGCAGAAGAAACACAATCAGACAGTAAATCAAGAACTACTGAAAGTGGTTTGATTATTTTAGATTTAGTTAACGGAGAAGGTGATGAAGCCAAAGCGGGTCAAACAGTTACGGTGAATTACACTGGAATTTTAGAAGATGGGACCCAATTTGACACCAGTATAGGTAGAGCACCCTTCAGCTTCCCATTAGGTGCTGGGAGAGTAATTAAAGGCTGGGACGAAGGCGTCGCAGGAATGAAGATTGGAGGAAAAAGAAAATTAACAATTCCTCCAGAACTTGGATATGGATCAAGAGGAGCAGGTAATGTTATTCCCGCAAATGCAACTTTGATATTTGAAGTTGAATTATTAAAAGTCAGTTAAATTAAGTAAGAAAAATATTTAAGACTTTTCAAGTTAGTTAATCTCCAAGTAATATATATACAAATCTAAAAACTTGAAATGTTAAGTAAATTAATCAATTCTTTGCTAAATAAAAAATCCATAATGGAAGTTCATGCTCATTGCGATGGCCCTTGTGGTGTTTATGACCCTGCCTCAACAAGAGTTGCTGCTGAAGCAGTCTTATCCATGACTAAAAAGCTTATTGCACTAACTCCTCCTTCAAGTACTGCATCAGAAGAATGGGCTGCTTATAGTAATACATTCTCTAGATATGTAGCTGTTAAAGAAGAACAAGCAAAAGAAACTAAAAAAGAAATTCTAATTTTGTGGACAGACTATTTTAAACCAGTCCATTTAGAAACTTATCCTGATCTACATGACACAATTTGGAAAGCAGCTAAATTATGTAGTGCTTGCAAAGTTAATATTGATTTAGCACAGGCAGAAGAACTAATGAGTTACGTAGAAAAAATTCATAATATTTTCTGGGCATCAAAAGACAGAACAGACGCTTTTGTAAAAGCTAGCTAAGTTATTATCTTCAAATATTTATGTGAATTAATTCTTGCTCTTTTAGGACAGAGAGAAAAAGCAAAAATTATAAATAACTCAATGTCACCTACTTTTAAAACAGGTGACCATGTTTTTTATAGAAAATACGTAAAGAGTAAATCTAATCTTAAGGTTGGTCAAGTAGTTATATTTCTGCATCCAACACAAGACAGAATACAAATCAAAAGAATAAAGCAACTTAAAGAAAATTCTATTGAAGTAATTGGAGATAACTTAAAATATAGTACTGATAGTAGATCCTTCGGCTTTGTTCAAAAGGAAAAAATAATAGGTATTGTCACATCGAGAATATTAAATTTTAAAATTATCTAATTCAAAAAGAGAGCAGTACTTTTCTGAATCCAAAATAACCCCATAGAAAAGGACAACCCTCCTGCAAAAGCTATTAATCTTTTCATAAATTTTTGACTTATATTTAAGGTTGTAAAAGATATTAAACAAGTAAAAAGATTCATACTTATTAGTGATCCAATCAAATAAGAAATCAAATAAGCACATGCATTAGTTAGAGAAAGAGCGAAGGCAGGGAGAATTGCAAGAAAATGCGAACCTCCAGCAATTCCATGGAGTAATCCTATCCCTGTTAAAGCATGAGAGTGTTTATTATTATTTTTTTGTTCCTTAATATGGAAATGATAATGACGATGAGCAATACCATTTTCATGTTTATGAGAATGAGTGTGGATACTTAATTGAAAAGAATTCTTTATCGCATATACTCCTACAAAAAGAAGTGAAATTCCAACTAAAAGTTCGGCAATATTGGAGAAGTTATTTAAAGGAGTAATATCTTTTATAAAAATTGCTAATACTGTTAACAAAACTACTCCTGAAGAATGCCCCAAGCCCCATGAGAAGCTATTTTGAAGGGCAATCTTTGGACTATTAATTGCTGATGGTGCCATTGCAATAAGATGGTCAGCACCACTTAAAACATGAATTAATCCTGCAAGTATTCCAGTTAGTATTACAGCATGCATATATATATTTAAAACCTCTTTACTTTATTTCAATTTATAGCAAGGTAACAAGCTAAACATTAAATTGATTTAAATAATTTCTTGAAGGATTTTTCAATATCGCTTTCCCTCATAAACCTTTCACCAATTAAAACTCCCTTTATTCCTATAGATCTAAGAGATTCTAAATCTTCAGCGCAATTAATTCCAGATTCACTTATTGGAATAATATTATGTTTTGAAAATATATCTAAATATCTATTCATTAATTCTATTGTAGTTTTTAATTCTGTTTTAAAAGTTTTCAAGTCTCTATTATTTATTCCTATCAAATTGAATGATTTTAAACTTACTATCCGTTCAAGTTCATTATCATTATGTACCTCTACTAGAACACTCATTTTTAAATTATCAGCAATTTTCTTTAAATAAATTAAATCATCATCACTTAAAATTGCTGCGATTAACAAAATTGCATCAGCACCAGATGATCTCGCTTTATATATTTGATAGGCAGAAATAATAAAATCTTTGCAGAGAATAGGAAGATTAGTAGATTTTCTAACTCTTTGAAGTATTTCATAACTACCTTGAAAAAACCTTTTATCGGTTAATACAGAAATACATGATGCACCTGATCTTTCATAACAAGAAGCTATTTCTTCAGGATTAAAATCTTCTCTAATAACGCCTTTACTTGGACTAGCTTTTTTAATCTCAGCAATCACTCCTGGTTTTATTTTTGAGCTTAAAATACTTGTGCAGAAATCTTTGGTAGCAGGTAGTTGGTCAATCTTTTTTATTAGGTCTTCCAAAGAAATTATTTTTTTGAAATTCTTAATCTCAATATCTTTATGCCATACAATTTCTTCAAGAATATTTTTTGCTTGTGCTTCTCTATGAGGGACAGCATATTCTAAACTTTCTACCCTAACTGTTGGATTTGGTGGCCTACGTCTTATTTCCATTGAAATCAATATTATTTTATTTGAGAAGCTGCTTGTTTATATGCGACCTCAACTACTTCACTAAGAGTAGGATGAGTATGTACTTCCGTTGATAATTGAATTACATCTTGTTTCCTTGAGATAGCGTTCGCAATTTCTTGTATCAAATCAGCTGCATGTAACCCAAAAATATGAGCACCTAATACCTCTCCATTATCCTTATTGAAAATCAACTTAAGCATTCCATCGCTCTCCAACTCTGCTAAAGCCTTTGAATTAGCTTTAAAGAAACTTTTTACAACTCCTAAATTAAAGTTTTCTTTTTTAGATATTTCTTTGGCTTCACTTTCCGAAAGACCAACTGAACTTATCTCAGGGTGAGTAAATGTTGCGGCAGGAATACTTTTATAGTTGATTTCGACATTTCCACCACAAATATTATCAACCGCTATTGTCCCTTGTGCTGCTGCTGTATGGGCAAGCATAAGCTTGCCAGTCACATCTCCAACAGCCCAAACATTAGGTATTATTTTTTTACCATTAATAACTCTCATTTGATCATCGATAGGAATAAAACCTCTTAAAGTTTCGATGCCAACAGACTCAAGATTTAAGTTATTACTATTAGGACTTCTACCAGTTGCAACTAGTACACCATCAACTTCTAGATTTTCTACAACTTCTTTTGAATTTGCATCTGTTAGTTCTATCTTTACTGGGCATCCAGGAGTAATCTTTGTTGCAAAAACATTTGATTTTGTTTCTATATCTCTTGATTGAATAAGATTCTTCTTTGCAATTTTTGTGATATCTGGATCAAATGTTGGCATAATATTTTCCAACGCCTCGATCATGGTAACTTCACAACCTAATGCGGTATAAACATCAGCGAATTCCAATCCTATATATCCGCTTCCAATAATTGCTATCCATCGAGGGAGCCACTCAAGTTTAACAGCATCATCACTAGTAAAGACAGTTCTATTATCTAACGTTATTCCCCTTGGAACAAAGGGTGAAGACCCAGTTGCTATAACAGTATTCTTACATTTTAAAATTCTATCAACTCCATTTTTATCTCTTACACCAACTTTCTGATTACCTTCAAGTCTTCCAATTCCCAAGATGATTTCGACACCACTCCTTTGAAGAGTTTTTGTTAAATTTTCTCTAACATTTAAAACTAAATTATTTGCATGATCTGCAATTTTTGACCTTTCAAATCTGACTGGTGAGGCATGTATCCCAAATTTCGCTAGATGTTCATAATTGGCTATTTCTCTAACTTTTCCACTCGCTGCCAAAAGAGCTTTTGAAGGAACACAACCTTTGTTTACACAAGTACCTCCCATATCGGAAGATTCTATTATGGCAACTTTTAATCCCTTTTCTGCAGCATGTTTGGCGGCATCAAAACCACCGTATCCTGCTCCGATTACAATTAAATCAAAATCAAAACTTGAATCAGTCACTTTTTATTCTTGTATTAGAAGTGTATGCGACTCTTTTTCGTTCTAGTAATAATGGAACTGCAACGCAAGCCACATTCAATGATTCTACAAGCTCACTATGCGGAATAGTAATTGTTTCATTAAAAGCTTCTTGAATTTTTTTATGAATTCCTTTACCTTCATTTCCCAAAATTAATGCAGTACGTTTAGACCAATCAATTTCCCAATATGGTTTTGAATATTCGTTAAGACTGTTTTTATTGCTACTAGTAGAAAATATCCCAAAGCCAACATCAGATAATTCATGCAAAGACTTTAATAAAGAATTAATTATTTCTTCTTCAGTACCTTCAAATCTTTGAAATGGCAGATGAAAAACTGCTCCCGCAGATGCTCTTAATACTTTTTGACTTAATGGATGTGCCCCTCCTGCTAAAAAAATTGTATTAACACCTGCAGCTAGAGCTGTTCTAAAAAGGTTACCCATATTCCCAGGATCTTGAATTCTATCAAGAACGAGAACAAAATCATCTTTAATATTAAATTGATAATTAGGTATTGATGAAATTTCGACTAAAGCTGCAACACCATCTGGATTTTTTGTTGATATTGCAGAAGCCAAAACTTCTTCTGAAACAATATTTATTAATAATTCATCAAACTTTTTACTAAGATTTAGATTATTACAAAGCCATTTTTCAGTAACTAAAATTTTGGATGGAACATTTCCAGAAAACAATAATTCTTCCATTAGATGAGTTCCCTCTATACAAAAAAAGTCTTTATCTTTTTGTGAAGATCGACTTTTAAAGGATCTAAATCTTTTAACTAGACTATTATTTTTACTAGTTATTTTTAAGAAAGTATTTTCTATAGTTAATTTAAAAATTTTTATATCAACTTCATCTTAATTCCATACAAGTGTTGATCAATATATTTATTAATTTTTTATTTAATAAATAAAAAAAGCAAATTTTTACTAATAATTAAAACTCAAGCAAGAATTTACATAAACTGGACTAAATTTTGTTAGTTTGGCATTATTAACTCAATAAATTAATTCTTAATAGTTTGCCAAGCAAAAATAAGTCATATCTTAAATCTGAGAGTTTAAAGATTGTTGGCCATGGGAAATTAAAAGGAAGTATTGAAATAAGTGGTGCGAAGAATTCAGCTTTAGTATTATTGGCTGCATCATTACTCACAAACGAAAAAATTATCCTAGAGAATGTTCCTTGGCTCACAGATATTGAAAAGATGATAAATATCTTAACGAATTTAGGCGTTAAATTAGTAAATAAAAATAATAAAATAGAGATTGATTCAAGAAATATTTCTATTAAAGAACTACCATTTGAATTAGTGAATGGCTTAAGAGCTAGTTTCTTCTGTATTGGAGCATTATTAGCTAAATTTGGAGAAGTACAAATACCTTTACCAGGTGGCTGCAATATTGGTTTAAGACCGATAGATGAGCACATTAATGGTCTTAAAAAATTAGGTGCTGAAATTATTATTGAGGAAGGAATTGTTAAAGCAAAGCTAAAGAGGGAAAGGGAAAAACTATATGGAACTAATATAAAATTAACGTGCCCAAGTGTAGGAGCTACTGAAACTTTAATAATGGCGGCCTCCTTAGCACAAGGTAGAACTGTTATACAGAATGCCGCCAGAGAACCTGAAGTTCAGGATTTATGCCAAATGCTTAAAAAAATGGGGGCAAAAATTTACGATTCAGGAAAAGAAACAATAATTATTGATGGTGTTAATGAACTTCATGGATGTACTCATAAAGTAATTCCAGATAGAATAGAAGCTGGAACTTTTTTAATAGCAGCTGCGGCAACTTCTTCTTCCATAACAATTTCTCCTGTAATTCCTAATCATCTTGAAGCTGTAATACATAAGCTTAGAGAGACTGGAAGTCTAATTATGATTAGAGATAATTCAATTACAATCTATGGTAAAGCAATAAAAGCAGTAGATATTGAAACGGCTCCTTTCCCAGGTTTCCCTACTGACTTGCAAGCCCCATTCACGGCATTAATGACTATTGCAAATGGAGAATCAAAGATAACTGAAACAATTTTTGAAAACAGAATGAATCACATTCATTTATTAAATAAAATGGGAGCTTGTATTAAATTAGATCAAAACACAGCTCATATAAAAGGGGTTCAGAATCTTAATGGTATGGATTTAGTCGGTTCCGATTTGAGATCATCAGCTGCATTAATAATTGCTGCCATTATGGCTAAAAGTACAAGTAGAATTTTTGGATTAGAGCATTTAGATAGAGGTTATGAAAATTTTGAATCAAAACTTTCTAGATTAGGTATTGAGATAAAAAGAGAATTCCATAAAAAAATACTTATTGAAAAAGAATATAAATTAGATTCACAGGTAATAAAGACTTCAGAATTTAAAGCTGCATAAAAATCTTTTCAGACTGCGAAAAGCAAAGCAAGTAGTCAATAGAATATTTTTTGTTATACTATAAAAGTTCTTTATTCTTGAAAAGCCTTGGGAGCGTGGTGGAATTGGTAGACGCACCGCACTCAAAATGCGGCACCTTCGGGTATGTCGGTTCAAGTCCGACCGCTCCCACTTTAATGAATACTTATAGTAGGTTCGACATATCCTTCCAAAGAGGAAAAGGTTGTTGGCTTTGGGACAAGACAGGTAAAAAGTATCTAGATGCAGTAGCTGGTATAGCAACATGCAGTCTCGGGCATAGCGATAAAGTATTGAGAAGAAAGTTATCCGATCAATTAAAAAAGATACAACATATTTCAAATCTCTATAAAATTGAAGAGCAAGAACATTTAAGTCAATGGCTTACTAAAAACAGTTGTGCAGAAAGCGTTTTTTTCTGCAATAGTGGTGCCGAAGCAAATGAATCAGCAATTAAATTAATTAAAAAATACGGGAATTCAGTAAATCAAGGTGAAGAATCCATTATTCTTGCCGCTGAATCCAGCTTTCATGGCAGAACACTTGCAACTTTAAGTGCAACCGGTCAACCAAAATACCAAAAAGGTTTCGAGCCAATGGTCAAAGGGTTCAAATTTTTCAAATATAATGACATCGATTCAGTAAAAGAGATTGTCGAAGAATGTGAGAATAATAGTCAAAAAGTTTCTGGAGTTCTAATTGAACCAATACAAGGCGAAGGAGGAGTGATCCCTGGAAATAAAATATTTTTTCAACAACTAAGAGCAATATGTGACGCATACAATGCTCTTTTGATTTTTGATGAAGTCCAAAGCGGAGTAGGAAGAACCGGGAGAATGTGGGGTTATGAGAATCTTGAAATTGAACCTGATGGATTCACCCTGGCTAAAGGATTAGGAGGGGGGCATCCAATTGGCGCATTATTAGTAAAAGAAAAAGCTAATATTTTTTCTCCTGGAGATCATGCAAGTACTTTTGGAGGTAATCCATTCGCCTGCAAGGCAGCTTTGACAGTCTTGGAAGAAATCTCAAAAAGAAATATTATTAATAATGTTTTATTAAGAGGAGATCAGCTAAGTGCTGGATTTGAAGAATTGTCAAAAAAATTTCCAAATATTATTAGAGGGAAAAGAGGTTTAGGTTTAATACAAGGTCTTGTTATCAATGAAGAATATGCTGATGCAAAAAAAATTACATTAAAAGCTTTTGAAAAGGGATTACTTGTAGTTCCAGCAGGAGGTAATGTTGTAAGGATTGTTCCTCCATTAGTTATATCCCGCAGAGAAGTACAAATCCTTTTAGATAAGCTAAATTCAATTTTTGAAGAAATATAAATCCTTGAAATATTGAAAAATTCAAATCTAAGTAATTTTGAATTATTAACCCCCAAATATGAAAGGGATAATATTAAATTAGATTTATCTAGAATCAAAGAAGTTCTTAAAAAACTAGACAATCCCTGCCAAAATATACCTGCCATTCAAATTGTTGGAACCAATGGGAAAGGATCAATCGCGGCATATTTAGAAAGCATACTTTTTGAAGCTAAAAAGAATTTTGGTGTAACTACATCTCCTCATCTTCTTGATATATGTGAAAGGATTAGAGTTAATAAAAGAAATATTAACAAAACTGATTTTGAAACAATCTATAGATTAATAGAAAAAAATTTTTCAACATATGAATTAACTCCTTTTGAAAAAATTATTTGCTGCGCACTAAATTTTTTTGACAATGAAAAAGTTGAATTGCTCATTCTTGAAGCTGGCTTAGGGGGACGATTAGACGCAACAACAGCCCATAAATTAAGACCAATAATTGCTATTGGGAATATTGGCTTAGACCATAAAAAATTTCTTGGAGATACGATTGAAAAAATTGCCAAAGAAAAATTAGCAGTTATTGAAAAAAACTCAATTGTTGTCTCATGCAAACAAAACTGTCAAGTTGAAAATTTAATAACCAAAAAAGTTGAAGAGGTTGGAGCAGAAATTATCTGGAAAGATTCAATTTCAAACAGCTATGAGCTTGGATTAAAAGGTATTTTCCAAAAGCAAAATGCTTCAGTCGCCGTTGGAGCAATTGAAGCTCTTAATAAGTTGGGATTTAATATTAAAGAAAAATATATATCTGAAGGTCTTAAAAAAACAACTTGGAAAGGAAGGCTAGAAATAATAAATTATTTAAACAAAAAAATTCTTGTAGATTGTGCTCATAATTATCCTGCGGCAAAAGCACTCTCTAATGAGCGAAGAAATTGGGAGAATGAAGAAGAAGGAATTTATTGGATTTTAGGTGTCCAAAAACAAAAAGATATGGACGCAATATTAAAAACACTGCTAAAGAAAAATGATCACTTATTACTTGTGCCAGTTCCAAACCAACCTAGTTGGCAGTTAAAAGATCTCTCTCAAATTAAAGAAATTAACTTTCAAAACATAATTGAATTTGAGAAATTTGAATTTGCCATTGAATATTTATTTGCCCTTAAAAAATGGCCACCTAATCATCCTGTTTTAACAGGTTCTATTTTTTTAGTAGCTGAATTTATTAAGTTTGCCAATAAACAGAAATGTTAAATATTAAATTGTTCCTTTATTTCCCAACCCTCTAATTTTCCTGGATTTAATAGACCTTTAGGATCAAATTTTAGTTTCGCTTTTACTTGATTAGCGTCCACCACTCCTAAGCCTCCGCCTTCGACAGTTAAAACATGGGGATTAAAAATAAACGCACCAAGTTTCTTACAATCTTCTATTATTTCATTTAATTCTTCTGCCCCATTCCACTTTAATAATGGCAAAGCAGCTAATCGCGGTGATCCTTGCTGAGCAACTGCCTCTAAATGCCAAAGCACTTTTTTACCCCATTTTTTTCTCAAGAAATTAATTAATTTTAGTTCATTATTAAGTGGCAAAAGCATCTGTAAATATGTCCAATTTTTATCCCTAGACCTCATATGAAGAGTAGTATGATTCCAAACAACTTCAGAAATTCCATTAACGAGTTTTTCTTCTTCCCCAAGGAGTGTAGATTCAACTTTGTTTTTTTTACAAATTAGCTCTATCGTTTTTATTCCTCCAAGAGTAGATTGGATTAATATCTTGTGACTTCTAGATTTACTTTTAAACCATGTTGGCATTTGATCTACAATTTCTTCTTCAAGAATTGCTCCCAGTTTCAGATCAATTGCGGCGCTAGTAAGAGCTTTTAATATTTCTATTGTTTTTTCAAATTCAATACAGTCGATAACTATTGAATACCACTTACGTTTGATATCAGTAGCAAGTAATAAAGAAGTAATTATTCCATTAGTCCCATAAGCATGATTTAAAGGTTCGGATTCTTCAGCATCAAATTTTAATAATACAGGTTTTTCATTGATCGTCACTGCCTCTAAACCTATAAGATTCCCAGGA
>QCIF01000012.1 GCA_003216835.1 Prochlorococcus sp. AG-402-K10
GTTAAAAATAAGTCAAAAAATATCTTACTTTCTAATATTAAAGAATTAAAAATTGAAGCTGTACATAAATTAGTAAAAATGGATATAGAAGGATTAGAGGAAAATTTAATATCAGAAAATCTTCAATTCCTTAAAACCTTAAATAATATTAGTTTCTCTATAGAAATGCATCAATCTAAATATAAGAATAATTTATTGTTTGAAAAAGTTGTTTGCGATTTATTGAATCATCAGTATTCTTTATTATTTATAGAACTGTCACGCGGTTGTAATAAAGATCTAAAAAATCTTATTAAGAATAGAAGCTTAATTTTCAAAAAAGTAAGTGGAAGATTTCTTGTAAAAAATCCACCGTCTGCCTGTATTGAATATATATTCAATACTGACTATAGATTAATGAAAAATTATCCTTATTTTAGTAAAAGAAATATAAGAAGTATTACTTTAACTAAATCAATTTAATCCCTTACCCTGCATTTCGGCTCGTGATAAGTAAGAAAAATATTTTGGTATAAAAGTATTATTTAATCAGAAAGTAATTGGGTATTATTTTTTTTCATTCAAAATATTTTTTACAATTTTTTCCCATTTTGCGAAATTCTTCTTAGAACTAAAATTATCTATAAGTTTATTAGAGTTTTTGTATTTGACGTTTTTAAAGTTTTTTGTATAAAAAATTAATTCTTCGGCCCAAGCAGACTTAATTTTTCGATTTTTAATTATGGGCATTAATTTAAAAAAATTAGAATTTAAATAATCTTGTCTGCCTTTCCCTATTTCCGAATAGACAAAATTATTGCCAGGACAATTAGATGCAATAATAGGAATTCCCGTATAAATCGCTTCTAAAAGCTGATTTGATAAACCTTCATAAAATGAAGGCATAACAAATAAACTACATTGTTGAATAATAAAAATAGGGTTTTCCAAGTGGCCAGTGAAATATAAATCAGTATTATTATTAAAAAACTCTGAGTTTGTTTGATAGACTAATCCATTATTTCTGCAATACTCAAGACAATCCTTAAGTTTTGGCCCATCGCCAATTATTATTAATTTTAGATAATCATTTCTTAATTTATTTCTATATTCCGAGTAAATTTCTAAAAATTCAATAATACCTTTGTGACTTATTAGTGCGGAGGATAAACATATACAATTTTCTAGATTGATGTTTGAAAATTTATATATATTATTATTTTCAGAAGAAGTTTTCAGCCTAAGTTCGCTAAGGTCTATAAAACCATTTATATAATCAACTTTTTTATTTAGAAATGTTTTTTTTATATAGAAAGGGACAAGATGTGGAGCCGCGGGTATAATTTTTTTTGCATATAAATATATCAATGGTTCTAATAAGAAAACCCAATATAATTTTGAAATAAAACTAGCTTCTTTATAGTAATAAGTTGATCCTGAAATAACTGTTATAAGAGTACATTTTGAAATCAATGAAAATATTGAAGGTAAATTCGAAAAAGCAATAACAATTTTATATTTTTTTAATTTTTTTCTATACTTAAAAAAATTCCTAATATTAATTTTTAACTTATCCAATTTTAAAATATTAAATCTAATATAAGAATTGATAAATATATGATCTATATTATAATTTTTTGAAAACTTTTCTTTTAATATTGCGGCTCTTTTCTGAGTTCCGCCAATATTTTTCCAATTAAAAGTTACGATTAATATTTTTTTATTCATTAATTAATTTTGAGAGTCTTGCTCCAGAAACTAAAAATTTTTTCTTCAGAGTAGTTATTATTTATTGTATTAATTGCATTTAAACCAATATCTTTTAATAATACTTTGTTCATTGAAACTTTTTCTAGGCAATTTATTATTTCTATAGCAGAGACACTTTTCATCAGAATCCCATTTTTATTATTTGTGATTATTTCTGAAGATGATTGATATGTACTTATTACACACTTTCCACATGCCATTGCTTCAAGAACTACATTTGACATGCCTTCATATCTTGATGGATGCAAAACAATATTACAGTTTTTAATAAATTTATAAGGTTTATCAGTACCTTTTGTGAATTTTAAGTATCTTTCTAAATTATATTTTTTGATAGTATCTTCAACTAGTTCACTAAAGGTTCCATCTCCTACTATTTCAAAGATGAATCTATCTTTGCATTCACTGTTGAAAATCTTGATTATTGAATCTAGTAATACATCTATACCTTTTTGATATTCCAATCTGCCAATAAAAAGTATTCTTAATTTTTTAGAATTTTTTATTTTTATTTTATTATGGTCCATATATTTTTTTATTGAGTTTGGAATTATTCTAATTTTTCTTTTAGGCACAAAAGTAGAAAAATATTTTTTTATTTCTTTGGTTTGTACAATTAGATAATTCATTTTTGGATAGGTAATAAACCTTAATAATTTCCAATGAATAGATAGATTAATGTATTTTGGATTATTTCTTTCTGATCCATAATGATTTATTCTTCTATTAAATGAAGATAATACAGTTAGGATATTAGGAGTTGTTAAAAATGATAAATAAATTGATTCTTTATTATCTTTCATATATTTATTTATTGTAAAAATTGAATCTAATATATTAAATAATTTTTTAAATATATTTTTTGAGCTAACATTTCGCAACTCAATTATGTTTGTCTTTTTGGATAACTTGAATGAGGAAAATAGTTTTGCAGGGCCAAGAGTAATTATTGTTGTCTCAATACCAATACTTGAGTAATAATTTATTAAATTTGTTATTACTTTTTCAGTACCTCCACAATATAAATTGTGACAAATTATAGTTAATAATTTTTTGTTTTTATTCATTAATTAGTTCTTTTCATTTTTAAAATTTAAAGCAATTAAATATTTCGATAATCTTTTAAGTCACTTAATCCTAATTTACAAAAAAAAAATTAATTCCTTGTTAAAATACTACTTTATTATTTGATTAAAAGGAAGACTATTTATTTTTGTATCTTAGATTTGATTCGGATTTATTTTTAATTATAATTTATTTAAAAATGATTAAGAAATATATTATATGAATAAAAAAAAGAACTTTAAATTTAGTATTATTACACCTACATATAATAGAGAAAAGCTACTAGAAAGATTATGGCTTTCTTTAAAACTGCAAGGAGAGTATATTTCAGAATGGATAGTTATTGATGATGGATCTAATGATCAAACAGCGGCTTTAGTAGAAAGTTTCAAGAAAGAATCAGGCTTTAAAATAGTTTATGAATATAACAAAAATAGAGGAATGACTTATGCCATAAATGCTGGATTAAAATATGTTAGAGGTCAATATTTTTTTAAATTGGATTCAGATGATTATCTTCTTGAAAATTCCTTAGAAATTATTTATACATCAATTCATAAAATTATAAATTCTACAATTAATAAAAAAATTTATGCTTTTTCATTTTTGACTAGTAATCCAAAAGGACAAATAATTAATAAATATAAAAAACTTTTAAGTATGGGTAATATATTTGATGAAAAAATTATTACTTTAGATTATTTTTCGGCGAGATATTTGAATTTTATTACTGGCGATTTATTAGATATTTTTAACTCATATCCTTTAATAAATCATTTCCGTTATCCAGTTTTTAATGATGAGAGTCATGTTCCATCTTCATTTATAAGTTATTTTAATGCAGATTATTATGAAGGTGAAGTAGCCTATGTATTAAAAAATGTCCTTGTTAAGGATTATCAATGTGATGGTATTTCTTCTCAAAGGAAAAAATATGGATCTAACGTTCCAAATAAAAATTTAAAGGGTTATTTAGTATCTTTTCTTTGGTTAATTAATATATCATCAAAAAAAATTAAACCGTTTTTTTTAGTTTATAAAAATATATTAAAAATTTTTATAATCTTCAATTTTACTTCGTTGGCTAAATTTATTGGTTTGCTTTATTTCCATTTAGAAAAGATTCTAAAAAAATTACTGCTTAAATAAATTAAAGTCTTATAAAATATCTTTTAATCTTTCAAATGAATTTAAAAACTTTAGCTAGATAAAATATATTAAAAATTAATTGAGCTTTTTACTTCTTGCTTTAATAATTTTAAAAAATTCAAATATTTCAATGCCAAATAAACTTTTTTCTTATAAGAAAATAGTTTTAAATTGGATAAAGCTTTTCAAATATTCTTCATTTTATTAATCTTGAATATTTAATTAATCTTTTGATTAAAAATGCTAATATTAAATATAAGATAAGCACTTATATGGATTTTAAGTTCAGTTATAAAGTTCTAATAAATAATATTTACTTAAATAAAATTATTACTACTAAATTAATTTTTTACACAATTATTGCAATTGTTTTTTATTATTTTATGCAAACTTATTCTCCTTTAGGTATAAATTTGAGATCATATCATTATGAAAGAATTTTGAATGCAATTAGAAATATCTTTGAAAATCCTAATCTATCTTTATTTGGCTACACTTCATATGATAGTGTTCAATACGTAAGAAATCATATTAATCATAATATAGGCACTATATATGTTATTCCTATTACTACCTATATTTTCCCTGGAATAATTTATAAAATATTTGGTAATTTTCAATTTCTAAATTACGCAAGCATTATTGATTATGTTTTTATTAGCTTAACTGGAGTACTCATCGCAGAAGTTGGTTGCAATGCTTTATCTATAAAAAATAATTTTGATTCAATTTTCTATGGTTCTGTAATATTTATATTATTTTTAACCTCTCCTTGGACTTATAGATTAATGCTGGCTCCTTGGTTTGAGGTAGGATTTCTGGCTTTTTATATATTGAGTGTATATTTTTTCATTAAAGATTTAAAAATTGCAGCTTTAGCTTCTTTGTTTTTATCTTTCTTAATAAGTTGGATATGGGCTTTTCTAATGAATTTATTTTTAATTCTTTTTGTCTTTGTTAGCAAACTCTATAAAACATCTAATAATAATTTCAAATATAAATACCTCCCAAATGGATTGCAAAATAAAAATGGATTTTTAATTTATTTGTCAATTAGCTTATTGCCATTAATTATAAATTTTATTTCTCGTATTTTGATAAAGTTTTCTGGGATTGAAACTTCTAATAGCCCTGCTCTTTTTAGAATTGGAATAGATAAACTGCAGAATATTCATCATGGAGGTTTACTGGCAGCCTTTCAATTTTTAAGTGCTAATAGATTTAGTCTTTGCTTAGATTCATATAATCTTACTCAAATAAATGAATTTAAAAAATATATTAGTATTTTCAATTGTTCATTATCTTTAGTTGGTCAAGTTTTATTATCCTTATTTTCAATATTAGGATTGTTTTTACTATTGAGAAAAAAACCAAAAATAAAATGGATGATTGTACCAATTTCTTGGTCTCTACTAGCCTTTATTTTTATATTTCAGCAAAGCTTTGCGGTCCATTTACAGGGGCATTCTTATATATTTGGATTATTATTTGCATTTGGGTTGACCTATCTTTTAAAATATCTTTCTGAAGTATTTGGATTATCAATTGTTACTAGTAAGATCATTATTCTACCCATTGTTATTGGAGTTGTAATTAATTCAATTCGTGTTTGTTTTATTACAGGGATTAATGGTTGATTATATTCTCATTGTAAAAGGAATCTAGATTCGTAATTCTTTTAGAAATTTATAACTTTTCAATTTTCTTTTTTTATTTCATATAAAGATTCTATAACTGATTTTAAAACATATTCTTTATTTAAACCTAACCATAAAGGGATTCTAGAAATCCTATCGAATAAAGATTCGGTAAAAATCAGGCTTTGTTTTTTAAAATTTAACTTATTCTTTGCATATGGTGAAATATGAAGTGGGATATAATGAAAAACAACCATTACACCTTTTTTACTCATTTTTTTAATAAATAAATCTCTTTCATAATTATTCTTATGAATTAAGTAAAATAAATGACCATTATGCTCCGTGTATTTCTGCAATTTTGGAATTGATATTAATCCTTCGACTTCAATATTTCTAAGACCATTTTCATAGTAATTCCAAATTTTTAGTCTTTCTTTTGTAATTTTCTTGGCTTCTTCCATTTGAGCAAAAAGAAATGCTGCTGTTAGCTCTCCAGGAAGGAATGATGATCCAATATCTAACCAACTATATTTATCTATTTGTCCTTTATTGAATAAGTTCCGATTTGTTCCTTTCTCACTAATTATTTCTGCTCTTTCTTTCAACTTCTTGTTGTTAATAAGAATTGCTCCACCTTCTCCAGAGATAATATTTTTTGTCTCATGGAAAGAGTAACAACCTAAGTCACCAATTGATCCAAGTGCTTTCCCTTTATACTTAGACATTACTCCTTGTGCAGCATCTTCAATAACAAGTAAGTTATATTTTTTTGCAATTTTCATGATTTCATCCATATCACATCCAAAGCCTGCATAGTGAACCGGAACAATAGCTTTTGTCTTTTTATTTATTTGACCTTCAATTAGTTTCCAGTCCATATTTAAAGTATTTGGGTCAATATCAACGAATACCGGTTTCCCACCTCTTAAGACAAAAGCATTAGCGGTAGAAACAAAAGTGTATGAGGGCATTATTATTTCATCCCCATTTTTAATATCTGCAAGTATAGCTGCCATTTCAAGAGCGGCTGTACATGAATTGGTTAGTAATGCAGAATTTGTACAAGTATTTATTTCTAGCCATTTTTTACATTTGCTAGTGAAGTAGCCGTTGCCTGTGAGCTTACCAGAGCTATTAGCTTTATTAATGTATTCTATTTCCTTCCCTGTTAAGTAAGGTTTATTGAATGGGATCACAAGTTAGTTGTTACTTTCTTTCAATAATATATATTACCTCTTTTATCGTTGGATAAAGTTTTCCTTTCTCAGCATAGTCTTGATAAGGATATTTATATATTCTTTCTATTAGGACAAATCCGATCTCATATGGATTTAATGTCATTTGTTATTTTCTATTCTCAACAATCTTGGGAAGTAAGAGCGGCATAGCTACAATAATTAAATAAGGTTGTTTGGATATCTTGGTAATATTTCTAAAGATGATTTCACTTGTTTAATAGACAATCAATTAATCCCCATTCTCAATATATTATTGTCCAATTTTCTTAAATGTAACTACTTGGGTATAGCTTTATAAATTTCTTTCTAAGATGGCCTCATCACTGATTGAATCATAATCTCTAATTTATATTATTTTAATTAATTCATAGTATGACTTAAGATATATTCTTCATGAGGGAACATCAGTGACAAGTCCTTATGATAAATCAAAAGCTTCTAAGTATTTATTAAAAACTATTGATTTAGAAATTAATAACTCAAATTTTGAATGAATATATTATTCAAACAAATTTAATTCTTCTTTTTATAATTTCGAAAATATATATAAAAGATACCGCTATAATCCCAGTAATTATTCTTGATAAGTAAACCAATAATGAGATAATTATTCCAATATTTAGATCTGATCCTAGTTCATTAATAATTAATGAAATAACACTTTCTCTTACCCCTAAACCACCTATAGATATTGGGATTATAGAAGCTAAATAAGATGCAGGAAAAATAATCAAAGGCCAAAATATTTTGGAAGATGGTAAAAATGCTTTTAATATTATTGCTGCTGCTATTAGATTAAATCCTTGTGCAACAAAACTAAGAAGAAAAATCTTGAAATAGTTTTTAAATCTTAATTTATGTTTTTTATCAAAAAGATATATTAAGGTATAAATAGAAAATACGCTTAAAAAAATTATAATAAATATATATAAATTTAAATTATTAGCAAAGATTGGTACTTTTAAGAAAAGTAGCCCAAAATAAAAGTAGACTAATAATGATATTAATCCTAAAAATCTCTCGAGTAAGATAATTAAAGAGCTTTCCTTTAATCTAATATTATAATTTTTAATACTTTTTTGTAATCTATAAATATCTCCTCCCAATGCTCCAGGCAAAACAATATTCAGAAGAGATGATTTCATATATATTTTGAAGTTCTCAAAAAAATTTATTTTTTTATTTTCAATTGGAGTATAAATTTTAAGCAAGCTTGTCCATCTAATCGTGAACATTGAGAATTGAAGTAGCGTGAAAATTATGAAAAAAAATATATAAGTATGGAGATTAATTTTCTCTAAAAATAGAACTCCCCATTCTGGGATTTTGATTAAATATATTATTAAAGATATCGAAATTAAATATCTTATAAAGTTGAAAAATTTTTCTTTATTATAATTCATTTTTGTTAATTGATTTATATTCTTCGGTTAAATTCTTTAATAATGAAGGATTAAAAAAGTATTTTTCGATATTACCTTGGACTAAATTATTATTATTTGAGAAGATTTCTGAAAGATTTCTAATTGCTGGGTCTTGATCATCAAAATCAAAGTAGGGATAAGTAATAAAATCACTATATTTCTTTAGCCAATTATAAAAAAAATCAAAATTTTCTGAATTCTTATTTATTGGTATCTGCTTTTGCCAATTCTTAATTATTCCGTTTATATCAACATGAATTGGTGATTTTTTTATTATTTCTTTTGAGGGACATATAATTTTTCCATCAAATTCTTTAAGGTTTTGGTTCCAATCATCATAAAGTGTCCCCAAATACTTTAATCCAAAAAGCTCATAAAAACCTATAAAAAGCCATGGCCTCAAATTGATTTCTATAACTTTCCATTTTTTATCTTTTTTATCTCTAATAAATTCAATCATTAATATTCCTCGCCATCTTAATTTTTTAACTACTTTTTCTGCTATAGGTAGTAGCTCTGGATGCCATGAAAGTCTTAGTATATTTGCTGTTCCAAAAGGATAAGGTTGAATTAATTCTTTAATTCCTGTAGCAGCTATTCTTATATTATGTTTTTGATCTACGTATGCGTAAAAAGGTATTTCGTCCTCAACCCTATCAAAAATTACTTTTTCTTGTACTATTAATTCAAAATTACTATTAATACAATCTATTAAATTATTTTTTAATTCTTCTTTATTATTGCATTCAATAGCCTTAGAACCTTTGTATTTAGCATAGAAACTTTGCCCATAATCTTTTGTAGATGGTTTAAAAATTGCAGGATATTGGATTTCTTTTAATATAGTATCGATATCTTTTTTACTCTTGCATCTTTTAGTTTTTGGACACAATTTAGAATTTTTACTTGATAAAATTTCATAGCAATTATATTTGTGGCCTACATCATTACGAAATGAAGTAAATTCTGAATCCCCCATTAATCTGAAATATGGGTTTAATTCTTTCTCATTATTAAGAAAGAACATTAAGTTTGTATCACTACTTGGAAGTGTTAAAAGTGGCTCACCCCATTCTGAAATTAGATTTTCTCCATTTTTTATTAACTGCAATAAGGCTTCATTAGGATGAGTGAAAGGATTACTAATCTTAATATCTGATTTATAAAATCTAGATTCTTCAGACCACCAAGATTTTGCACCATCCCATGTGAACACTACTGTAATAAAAGGAATACCGGATTTGGCCAAACTTTTAGTTATTCCATGAAAACATATATCATTCCCTCTCAAAACAACAATAGGTTTTTTACTTTTCATTTATTAATTGCAATTGCTAAATGTAAGGGGATATCATTAACAGGTTCAAAAAATTCTCTTTTTAAATCTAAATGTTCTTTTAAAACACCTAATTCCTTTATTTCAGGTAAAGATTTAAAACCACTTTCTTTTAAACAATAAAAATAATCTTCAATTAATTTATGAATCATTTGAACAGGTAATTTCTTCCCGTCTCTGCAACAAATAAATCCTTCAAATTTTTTATCTCTTGAAGAAAAGTAGCCTCTTGTTTCAAAATCAAAAAAAAAGGGTTCATCATCATTTTGTTTTATTTGTGGAAAAGATGGATGTGGTACTCCAAAAACAAATTTGCCTTTATTCTTTAAAACTCTGTATATTTCTTTCATTGAAATTAATGTTTCATCTACATATAGGTAGTTAAAAACAAATAGACCTAAAACTATATCAAAAGTATTATTTTTAAATGGCAATTTTTTTATGTCACAAACTTGATAATTAATATTAGATAGTTTTTCTTTTTCTTTTTCCTTAGCAAGATTTATCATTTTTTGAGAAATATCAATTCCTTCGACTGAAGCAGCTCCTCTATGAATTAATGCTCTTGATCCATAACCTTCTCCACAGCCTAAATCAAGAACTTTTAAATTCTTTATATCTCCACAAAGGTCTAATATTTTTGGCCTGCCAGTGAAATCTGATAATGAGTTAGGTTTAGTTCTCACCCATGATGAAGCATTTTGATTATAAATATCTTTAGTATTTTTCCCAAAAGGTTTAATCATTTAGTATCTGATGGAGGTAAAAAATTTTCTAGAGCAAAATATTTTGAATGAGTTAATTCTTTCAATATTCTAGAAATATAGTAACCGAGTATTCCAATAGTAAAAAGAGTAAGACCTCCAAAATTTAAAATAAGCAAAACTATAGTGGTAAAACCATTAATAGAAATACTATGGAAAAAATATTTTGCAATATAAAAAAATGAAAGAATAATAGAAAAAATAAAGCAAGAAAAACCAATGCCTGTAATTAACCTTAAAGGTAAAGTTGTGTGGTGAATTAAAAGATCTATAGTTAATCTAATCATTTTAGATATTTTTATTCCAGATTTCCCATATTTTCTTTTGTGATGTTCAACTTCAATATTAATAATTCTATTTGAAGATTTTAGAATCATTAAGCCTGCTTGAGGCTCAGCTATATCAGTATTTTTTAATTGATTAACTACTCTTCTATGAATCATTCTAAATGATGTGATATCTAAGTTTCTAGGTGTTTTGAATATCCTCTTAAATAAAAAAAAGTAAAAATTAGAACCTATATTCTTCCAATTTCTATGAGATCTTTTTTTATAAGATCCAAAGACTACATCTATATTATCTAATTTCATTACTTCAATAAATTTTTTAATTTCTTCTGGGGGATGTTGTAAATCATCATCAAGTGTAATTACCCATTCACCTCTACAAAACTCTAATCCATGTTGCAAAGCTTGATTATATCCTTGATTTTTTAAATGCCGAATAGCGCATATATTTGGATATTTAAGATTTAAATTACATATAACTTGCCATGAATTGTCTTCACTTCCATCGTCTAATAGAACATATTCATATGATTTACTAGCTTTTTTCATTACATTTTCTAATCTGCAAATAAGTTCCTCTAAACTCTTTTCACTATTAAAGATTGGAATAAAAATTGAAACATCAAAAAATTTTTTTTCTGATTTGATAATCTTTATGTAATTATTAGCGATTAATAAATTTGTATTCATGGTTATTTAATAAAAACTCTAAATTTAAAGATAATTTTTCATAATAAAATTTCATTTTATTTTTAATAAAGCTCTTGAATATTGTGAATCCCAAAAAGCATTTCTTAAATTTAAAGCAGAAATTACACCAAATCTTATAGCTTCTCTAGATGAAATATTTTCTGCAATTTCACTAGTTATATCAATAAAGGTTTCAGCATGGCCTTCATCACAATCAATATGAAGCCTAAAAAAGATAGAACTCGAATCAGGAAAATTAGAGTGATTTTCAATGGAATTTGCAATATAAGAATATATTGTTGGGACTATAAATTCTGTTGCTAGTCCAATAGCGCCTAGCCCGACCCCTAGGATATCAGAATCACATTTTTGTAAAAAGAGGTTTCTCCATAAAAGGGCTGTTGTTGATGGAGGATTATTAGCCATGTAAATCTCATCTATTCCTATGGTTTTTTTGAAATGTTGAAAAATCTCAACATGAGGTCTATTTTTTAATTCAATTGCATTCTTATCTCCTTCTTCTCCTTTAATATTTTCTAATAGTTTTAATTTTAATCTTTTTGAGGGCATTGATTTTATGACACCTTTTAAATATCGAATAAACCACAAAGAGTAGAAAGAATATTGATGTGCATAATCTTTAATAGCTTCATCAGGATTAGGGAAAAGACCTTTTGACAGTTTTATAAGATATGGATGGTTAACTGCTGGATGATTATTAATCTCTGTAATAAGTGCTGAAATAAATTTTTCGCTTGTACCTGAATGTAAAAAATTAAGAGAAGAACACTCATAATTATCCTCATAAGATGATGTGTAATATGAAAATTGTTTATGGTATTCTTCATTAAGTGAATCTTTTATTTCCATTAATACTTAGAAATCATATTTGATTATAACATGTATATTTGAATCTCCTTATTAGCAGCCTCGACTTAGTTTTACTTGGTTAAACCTGAAGAAATAACTGCTTTAATATCCTCTAATTAATTCCAATATCTACGCTGGTGACTATGAATTTTTTAGGTACTATAAAGTGGGATTAAATCCTTTATATTTTTTTAGTGGTTAATCATTTATAACTATATTATTTGAAAAATCTCAATGTATAATCCATTTCAAGAAACAGTAATTAATGTACTACCATATTTATTTTAGCTACTTCTTTACTATCAAAAAAATATAGAAAATAAATCACAAATTTTTTTATATCATTTAAATTATCCTCCTTTTATTTTAAAACTTATATGGATTATATTTTAGAAAATGTTCTTGTAAAAGATTTTATAAAGTAGGCATATTAGCGAAAAGAAAAATTATGGTTTAAATGTTCCTAATAAATCTTTAAAGAGTTATTTAATTGCTAACTTATCTTTAATAAATATAGCTTCAAAGAAAATAAACCATTCTTTTTATTTTATAAAAGGTATAGTAAAACATTCTATAATATTTACTTCTTCTCCTTTTTCTAAATTTATAGTTTTGATTTATTTTGAATTTAAACAGACTCTAAAAAAATTATTTTTTAAAAATCTTAGCTAGATAAAAAAATATTAATCTTTAATATACTATGGCTTTAACAAAAGCTAAAAGTTTGATTAAATCAAAAAAATTCTTTATTATTATAAATTTTATAATTTCTAAAAAATTAAAAAATTTAAAGAATAGTTTCTATTTTTATTCATCTTTTCATGAAAATTGCATAAATGTGTATATTAATATTTAAAAACTTATGAAGAAAATTCTTAAGAAAATATATTTTGCATTACCTTTTAAAAAAAATATTTTCTTAGCACTAAAAAAATATGTTGTTCTTCCAGAAAAAATTTACAGACACCTTAGATTTAAGGAACCTTTTTTAGTAAAAATAGATAGTAAGCATTCGTTTTATTGTTATAATGATTCAATAGTTGAAAACGAAATATTCTGGAATGGATTTGGCCAATGCTGGGAAAAGACCTCTCTTGATCTTTGGACTAGACTCTCAACTCAAAGTGAGATTATTTTAGATATTGGAGCCAATAATGGTATTTATTCTCTTGTATCGACTTCTGTAAATAGTAATGCAAAAACATTCTCATTTGAACCTAATTCTCTTTTTATTCCATCATTAAAAAAAAATATTTCGGTTAATAATTTCCAAGAGCGTATGTTCCCAATTCAATTAGCAGTCGGAGAAAAGACTGGGGTTTGTGAAATAGACGATTATTCTGAAATTGGTAAAAAGATAATATGTGAAACTGTTTCTATTGATGAATATGTAGAAAAAGAAAATTTAAATAAAGTAGATTTAATCAAAATAGATGTAGAATTTTACGAGGTTTACGTTATCAAAGGTTTATTAAATACAATACAGAAGTATAAACCTGCAATTATTATCGAAGTTCTTACGGATAATATAGCCTCTGAATTATGTGAACTTTTAGATAAATTTAATTATCTATATTTCAATCTCAATGAAGAGAATTTTGGAATCAGGAAAGTAGAAAAACTAAGTAAAAGTGATTATTATAATTTTTTAATTTGCACTGAAGAAAAAGCTAAGTTCCTTAAATTAATATAATTAGAATCTGAAATATAAACATTCTTGCTTTATTTTTAAAAAAGCTCTTGAATTTTATATGAAAATAATAATTATAAGATCAATATTCATTTAAATAATTTGTAAGAAGATTTTAAAGAATATAAGAATATTAAGAATTCATTTTTAATAATGAAATTAACTTATATTTTTACCAAATTTTGAATTAAGGCTTGTAAATCTTCGAAATTTTTGAATGAGAAATCTGGTAATTGCTCACCTTTTCCTAAAATAACTCCATTGTGTATCTTTTGAAATGTTACAGCACCTAATTTTTTAGCGCCAAAGATATCAGAATACGGGTCATCACCAATCATCCAAAAGTTACTTGTGAGAGGAAGATCTAATTTAGATAATAATAATTCAAAATTCCTTTTATCCGGTTTGTCAGAACCAATTTCTTCAGATGTAACTACTGCATCAAAAGTATCTTCTAATCCAAAATAAGTTAATTTTCTTAATTGTATATGAGATGTAAGATCAGTAACAATACCAATAGGTATTTTTAATTGTCTCAGATAAGAGAGTAGATTCTCAACTCCAGGAAATAATGGAGCGTTTGCTAAAAATGTTCTCCAAAAGGTTTGTTCAAGGTCAAGTGCAACAAGTAATTGTGCTCGAAAACCAAGCAATTCTATTAGCCTTTGGAAATACAAAAGCCTACTATGTCCGCTAGCAGTATTGGATAAATTCTTTTTTACCTCTAGTCTGGCCTTTTGATAATTTTCAAAAAATGTTTTTCGATTTATCCCAAGAAGATTATTAGCTTTTAAAAAGGCAGCTTCTTCTGCAGCCTTGTTAGCAGGATGATATTCATATAAAGTATTATCTGTGTCAAAAAGGATTGCTTTAGGTAAAGTTAGGTTTTTGTTTTTTAAGTATTGTTTGATCATTTATTTCTAAGAAAAATTAAGTAACTTTAGTCTTTGATCTTTTTGTAAGTGTTCTGAAATATGTGACAAAAGTAAAATCTGAACTAAACCTATATAACCATTTTGCCATCCAGCCTCATTTAGAGATAAATCGTCAATTTTGGGTATAATTGCTCTCGCTATTTGAGCTATATCTTCTTGATCGGGTTCTCCTTCAAAAATAAGTTTTACCCATTGACCATTTTTTGTTATTTCAGTATCTATATGAAGAGCACAAATAGAAATATAAAGCCTGATTAATTGAGAATGTAAAAAACCTATTGGAAGATAAGTTGTAAATCTTTTATTTTTAAAATTATTAGCGGTTAGTTTCTCATTCTGACTAATACTTTTTATAGGGCTAAAAATACAATTAATAGTATTAGCTATTAAATAATCGTTTTTAAATTCATTAAGTTTATCTTTCTCTACTAGAAAAACTTTTAATGTAATATCAATTTGTTTTTTTAATGTTGAAGGCATTAAAGATACATCATCATTTATAAATATATAATCAGTTTTTGATTTGTCTAATTTATTTTTAAAGTATTTAATCAATCTAGCAATTAAACTTAATTGATTTTTTTTTGTAAAATTAAATTTTTGATTTGAGGAAAAATTCTTAGCGTTTTCATAATTTATCTGCGAGTTGTTTTTTATTAAATCTTTTTTATTGCTATCCTCATAGAATAAATAAGAATTTATATTTGATTTATTTATAAATTTACTAGCATGAATTTTACTAATAAATTTAGAACCGATTAACTTATTCATGGACATATAAATGTCATTCAATAAGGAATTGTTGTTAGCAGAAAATGAAATTACTACTGGATCATTTGAATTTATATAAAAACTATTGCGGCTAAGTCCATATATGTACATTCTTATAGCAACAAGTAAAGCTAAACTTTGTTGTGCAGTAAAAGATAAATTTTTTAAGAAGTCATTATTCAAATTTAACGATGAATCAATAGGCCCAATTTTGTAAGTAAGAAAATAAATATAAGTTTCAGAACTATTAATTATTAGACTATTTAGAATTGCAGCTAAATTAAACAGAAAACCAATTATAAGAATATCTTTTCCAGATTTGACTTGGTAATAAACTAAAAATGGTATTACCCAAAATAGCCATCCTGGTGCAGGTGGTATAAAGATTAGTAATGAGAAAAACCCTAAACCTGTTGCTATTAAGAAAAGATCTTGTGTAATCCTTTTAAGCCTCCAAACTAGATATAAAGAAAGAAGGTAAATTATAGGAGTGATATAAAGCTTTAATTGATCACCATATGGAATGAAGACAGAATATAAACGCCCTATTTCTCTTGTCTTTAAAACCATCTCAATAAAGCCATTTGAGATTAAGAACGGTAAATTCAACAAAGATATACCGATAAAAGCAAAGACTATAAAATGAATTATTTCAATCCCAAAACCTTTGCGACGCTGTATGTAAATAAAAATAAGAGGTGTCGCAATTATCATGCTGAATTTAGCGGAAATGGCTAATGCAAGAAATAATGCTGCAGCTCTAAATCTGTTCCAGCTAATTAAGCATATGCTTCCTATTAAAAGTGTGATCGGAATTAAATCTAATTGCCCATGTATGTATGTGAGGAATAAGACTAAAGGAGAACACCAATAAGTAATTAATAAAATTTTATTAGAGTAATTTCTAGTAAGAATTGCTAACGATATAAGTAGACCATAATCAAAAATCAAGGAAGTTAATCTAAATCCCAATCCTAAAAAGTAATTATTATTTGATAAATTATCAGCAACAAATCCCAAACCTGATAGAGGTAAATAAGAACTTACCATTGATATTCCATAAGGGAATGCAAAAACTTCACCTCCCGTATTAAGGAAATTAGACCAAGGATCAAAACTAAAATTATTTAATGTATTTTTTATAAATGGAATGAACCATTTTGAGTGAATATTTGGATTAACAAATAAAATCAAATAAAATCTAACAAGAAATCCAAATATAAAAAATGGATCATAATGTAATGAATTTAGAGCTCTTTGATCTTTGATTCCATATGGAGTAAAAGCTTTCCTTGATAATCTTTTAAACACTATTATGTACTGATAAAAAGATTAGAATAATTCCATAAATCTGGATATTTTGTACATACAGCATTTATAAGAATTTTATTTTTAGTCAATTCTTTTTGGAGATTTACTATTTGTTCTTTATCATGTCCCTGTAGTTCAGGAGAGACCAAGCATATATTAAACCTTGATTCTTTTAGTTTCAAGTAGCTCTCATAATTAAGAGGAAGTTTTGTAAAAAAATCTACCCAAACCCACTTAACAATATTTGAAAGAGATAAAACTGTATTTATTGATTCATACTCTGAAAATCTGACAGCACATCTATTCTCTCCTGATTTTGTTGTTTTGATCAAAAAAGGAAATGATTGATCCAAAAAAAAATAATTTTTTATTTCGAATAATTTCATTAATTGAATTAGTCTTTTTTCTAAACCTTCTTCTTTAACATTTAGGATAAGACATTGGTGATTATAATTTTCAAGAAATTTTTCAATTTTTTCTCCATCAAGATATGGTTCGTGGTTTAATATCAGTTTGTTTTTATATGATCTAATGTCAATTTCAATTCCAAACTTACTAGGAGTTTCTAGTAATAAATTTATAGAATTGACCCTGTGCTTTATTATTACCATGCATTAAAAATAATATATTATTTGACATTTAGGAAGTTATCTTTGAATAAAATATTTCTTTTTAATTTGAATGAAAAATTTAATGTTCTTAAAATAAATTTTAGCTTTGATCCCCAATTCGTATTCCATTTAGAAGTTCCATAGAGCCTTTGTTTAAATTCGACTTTAAATCTTTTTATGGGATAATTTTTTATTTTAGCCATTATGTAAATATATAAATCCAATGAAAAATCAAAAGGAGGATTATGGCCATTCTTTAGTAAAGAGCGATGAAAAATAGTGGGTTGAGCATTTATTTCGTATAACTTAATACCAAATAAAATTGACTCAAATAAAGACATCCCAATAGAAAATAAATTATCAAAATAATTTCTATTTATCCTCTCTCCCTTTATAAATATTTTAGAATTTTTTTTATTAAATTCAATTATTCTTAAAGCTTTAATAATGTCATTCATATCAGTTTGGAGGTCTGCATGTGACCATCCAACATATGGAGTATTAGCAAAAGCTAGCCCTTTTAAGATCCCATATCCATATCCCTTATTTTTACTAAGAGAATAAATTTCTAAGAAACTATATTTCCCAGATAAACTTGTTAATACTTCTGCAGTATTATCTGTAGAACCATTGTTAATTATAATAATTTTTATTGGGCATGAATTTTTCTTTAAAATATTCTCTTCTCTAAATGATTTATATATATTGTCAATTAATATAGGTATATTCTTTTCTTCATTGAAGCAAGGAATAATGATAGATAGTATTTTCTCCTTTATTTTCTTATGATTATTCATATTTCCTTTGATTCCTATTAAATACAAAAAATCTTAAACCTAAATAATTATAAGTAGCTGATATAGTAGTTGCAAAAATAAAAGAAAATTCAAGGCTTAATTGATATTTATAGATAGAAATAAAAAAGCTATTTAAACTCACATTAAATAAAAGACTTGTGACATATAAAAAAGTAAAACTTAAAATTTGAGATAAGCTAAAATATTTTATTTTAAATGTCCATTTTCTATTTGCTTGATAAGAGAATAATGCACCTGATAAAAAAGAAATTGCTTTAGCTTTTTCAATTATTAAACCAATTTTTATTAAAAACAAATAAACAATTAAGTCTATAAAGACAGTTGTAAAACCAATAATTATAAATTTGATAATAACTTTTTTATGAAATATCCTTGAAAATAATTCTCTTATCATTTTTACACTGTGGGCATCTAGTTTATATAGAAAAGTTATTATAAAATCTATCGTTTTCTATTTTATAGGGATGCGAATCCCACTTTTGAAAACAATTTTGCCAATATTTAAAAGTTCTTAATTCATTTGGTGTACCCCAACAAATAAATTGATCCACCTCAAATAGTTTACATTTATATTTTAATTCCAGTGCATCTTTTATTAAAGAGTCTATATAGTATTCGTTATTAACAAGCCCTTTTCTAGATGTAAGGCTAGAAACTAACTTTGAGAAAATTTTTGGGTTTTTAAAAGTGAATGTACCAATTATTATATTTTCTAAATCTGAATCCTTGAAAGCTTTTTTTACAGATACATCAATAACATTTCCTTCATTAGTCTTTACCCAGCCATACATTTCAGGGTTATTAATAGCTGGTAAATGTATTTTTTTTGTCCATATAATTAAATCAAAGTTAGAAAGATTTATTAAATTGTCAAACTCTGATTGATTATAGATAACTGCATGATCACAAGCACTTATTGTTAAAGGTTGATCTGGAATACAAGAATCTAATCCTTCTAACGCCGTAAGAGCTTGTCCTTGAGGTGTTGAAGAAAGCGAAATAATATCATTATCAATACTATTATTTGAAAAGAATTTATTTGATTTGATTTGTTTTATAAATTTTTCGATAGATATAAAAACATATTTTTCTGACTTAGGTAATGATCTTGTAGATTGTAAAAACATTGGCAAGCCACTTACTTCAATAAATGGTTTTGGCACTTTAAAAGAGGCTTTAGAAAACCTACTACCATATCCAGCCATAGGAATTATTGTTGTTCCTGGACATTTGTGTGTTGTTTTTCCTTTTACTAAATCTTTGAATATATTTGACCAAGAAATATATTCTTCAAGATCTTCTGGTGTACCCCATTGCATAAAATGCTCAATTTCATAAATACCTATATCTAAATCATCTTGAGCCATTAAGTTATAAACTAAGCTGCAATAATATTCACCACTTACATTGATATTTTCTTTGATTAACTTTGGGAAATATTCTTTAATATATTTGCCTTTGGAGAAATGATAAGTCCCACTTGAAGCATATTCATTAAGTCGATCATTAGTAAAAGGTTCTTTTTCTTTAATTTCAATCATTTTTCCATTATTTTCTCGCATATAGGCATAATTTGTTTTGCCAAGGGAATGAGGATGAAAACCTTTATATGCCGGAATACTGCCATGTATCCTTTTGTCTTTAATCCATGATTTATACTGTTTATAATCCCAATAACAGGTGAAATCACAATAATTAATAATTGCAGATTCTTCATCATTTATATAATCTAGAGCTTGAGTTACTGCAAAAACAGGTCCTTTTTTATGAGGATTTATTGCTACTATTTCTCCTCCTTTTGAATATCTTTTTAGAATCTTTTCCATATTTGTATTTTCTAGGTGCTCTTTATTACAAATAAAAATAAATTCCTTCTCCCCAGGGAACATATCTATTACATGAGAAATTATAGGTTTCCCATCGACTTCTATTAATGGTTTTGGAATTGTGTAACCAGCTCTTTTGAAGCGTTCTCCAAACCCTGACATAGGAACTATTATTTGCATAATGATTTTCTATTCTTGTTTATTTAATTGGATTCTGTAAGATTCGGCTTCCCAATTGATTAGTTCAGAACACTCAAAATTAGTAAGGGTTTTAATTGATTTATTAGATGGAATTCTTAAATGAATTAAGCTTTGTGTTTGAAGCATTATTTCTGCAGATGATGATACATTTCTGAAAAGTATCACACCAATTCCTTCAATAATACAATAGTTGTACTTTAAATATTCAGCTTTAGTAAATTTATGAATATCATTTTTATTAACTATTAAAGGTCTTAAACCACAAAACACAACATGATCTGGATACAAAGGATTTTTATTTAACAAATCTCTAGAACTTTTATCTATTGTAAGAGAATGAGTAACAATATCTGGAGGTAAAAAAGCATCTATACCTATTGATTTAAATTGTTTGCATATTTTAATAAGTGAATCAATATCTGGTTTAGCGTTTTCCCTTGGCTTTATTTTTAGTCTATTAACTACTTCTTCTTGCAATCTCAATGCCTCATCACCACTATTTGCACAAATTATTAAACCATGATTTTCAAGAATATATACTGCATTTGAAAATCTTTTATTATTTAAATAAATAGATCTTGCTAGTTTATAACCTGGTTTTTTATAGCTAATCCATGTCCAATCTATGCCTTTAAGAGCTTTCCCTATCGAATTCTTTGCATCATTAACAATTGATTGAGATATTACATCAATAGGGTGAGTATGTAAAACGTATTTATAAGGTAAGATCGCATGAAAGCCGGTTTCAATTGATGCCCTTAATTTAGTATTTATTAGTGGTTTATAATTTTCAGTATTTTCTATTCCTAATTCAATTGATGAAATTACTTCTTGAAGGTTTAAGGGAATAAAAATAGAATCTTTTTTTGCTTTTTCTAATTTTGTACCAGAAGCTTTAATCCATAAAGTATTTCCAATTTTATAAGAAGTATTACCTCCTGCACCTTGTATTAATTCTTTTTTAATGCCAATTTCATATGATATTCGTTTTAGAATTTCTAAATCGTAATTAGAGAATGAATTAGCTATTTTACTATCCATAAATTGAATTTTTTAAGTAATTTCTGAAATTTAGTTAACTTTGATCAAATATCCGTAGAGACTAGAACCTCCGGTATCTATTCTATTATCCATTTCAAAACTTCTTATATTCTTACGTTCGATTGACTTTATTATTGATATTTTACTATTACTTGAAATGCATCCATGTGATTTCTCTTCAAGAAAGTTCATTTGTTTTAAATCATTTGGATTAAAACTAGTTCTGTGACTATATAAAAAAGCTTTGCTTGAGATGGATTTATTCATATAATCTTTATTACAATATTTGTTTTTAATTGATTTAAACTCTTTAGATCCATGCGTCCAATATAAGGAATAGTCATATTGACCATCACTTGAAGCAAATAAATTAGCTTCAGAAGCCATCGAAATTAATTCATTTCTCTCTTTATCAGTATATTTAATCTGATTAAAAGATTTAATACTTCCAAAACTATAAAAACTAATTATTAATAAAATGGATGTAATTTTGATTAATTTTTTTACTTTAGTAACTTCAAAGAATTGCAGGTATTTTATTAACTGAATAATTATTGGGATCCAGAAAATAGGAAAGATAAATAAACTATGCCTTGTTGGGCTTAAGTTGAATTTTCCAAAAAAAGAAAAAATTAAACTAACAATTAATAAATCTAAGCAAAATATTTTTATATCTTTAAAAATTTTAAATGATTTATCAAAATTTATCCAAGAATAAAAAATTAAAATTATTGCAAATAATCCAAATTTACTTTGACCATCTCTAAAAGGATATAGAGACAGAGAACAAAGCCTGCTTATTACTTCGTATATTCTATTAGGCGCATTTTTAAATGTTAAATTTTGATATTGTAAATCATATATACCATGCTCTCCTATTGACCAATCACCTGCATTTAAACCATGCACAAATAATCTCAAGAATTGATAAATATAAGCTAAAGAAGCAAGAATTAAAATAAGTATTAGAAAAAATTTAATAGGGTATTTAAAAGGGTTTATAATTTCTTTTAGATTTAGTTTATTAAATATTTTCTCCAGAAAGAATCTAGATTTTTTTATATATCTAATTAAATTTAAATTTCTAAAAATAAAATTCAAGTTGAATTGAGAAACTATATAACGTAAATTATTTTTTTGTAAAATATATAAAATAAATGCAGGTAATATAATTAAGCTTTGATAACCAATTAGTAAAGATAAAATTATAAATAATGTTGCCCAAAAGTTTGAGAATTTGAAAAAATATTTTTCGTCAAATAACAATTCCTCTTTTTGAAAATTTTGCGAAGAAATAAAATTAAGGAATATTAATGTCGTAATAATTGGTAACTGATAAGGCATGTATGTCTGCGAATGAAGCAATATTTCAGGATTAAGGGTTATTAATAAAACTGATAAAAAATCTGAAAAGTGTTTTATTCTTTTGAAATGATAATTCCTCGAGAAAGCAGTAAAATTTTTAACAATTATCGAACTAAGTAAACATGCGGATATTAAGTTACTGAAAAAACCTAATAGGATTAAGACCCATCTAGTAGCATCAATTCCAAAAATAATAAATGGTGAAGATATTGATATATATATTGAGTTCCAAATCGGTGGATATGTACCCCATCCTAGTTGTGCCCAAAGAGATACTAAAATAATTCTTATACTATTAATCTCTTCTCCAATTGACTTAAGAAGGGTATTAAATAAATGGGTTGGTAAAGAATTTGGTTCTATTGAAAAACCATATACGCCAAGATAACTTAAAAAATTATTTAAAGGATCATAGTCATCATAATGTCTCCAATTTAAAGGGCCAAGATATATCCAAATAGAAAAACAAAAAAAGGCTGTTATCCAAAAAGAAGTTGAAGGTTTAAAAATGATTAATCTTTTATAAAAAGAATTATTTAATAAAATACTTCTCATTTATCTAAATAAATTAATTAATTTCCTTTTTAAAAATTTTATATTATAGAATCTAAATAATCTAGCTTATTTAAATAAAAAACTTATTAAATTATGAATTAAAAACCTTTTTATTTAATTTAGTTATGTAAAATTTTATAATTTCTATAGTTTATTTTGTTGTTAATTTATATATAAAATATAAAGAACTTCTTTAACTAAAATCATTTATAATTTTATTATTAATTATTAATGAACTTCTTATATGATAATTAGTCGATGTTTTTGGATTTGGGGAGGTTTTTCCGCTAAAGACACTTTGTACTTAAATGAATATAAAAATAAAGTTCAATCTATTTTAAAAAGTCCTAATTTTGCAATTCATATTACCTTATTAGGTCCTTACTTTGAAATTGATAATCAATTTTTATCCCAATTAAAAATTTTTGCACAAAAAAATTCACCATTAGATTTATATTTAAATGATTTTGCTTTCCAGGATCATATTTTTAAATCATTTTATATTTCAATAAATAATTCAAAAGATTTAGATAATCTTAGAAAAGCCTTATTAAGGATTAATAAATTTAACTTTGAAAAAGAATATAAACCGCATATTAGTTTAGCGTATGGTGAACATAAGAAAAATATCAAAAAAGAATTAATTTCCAAACTACCTAAACTTAAAGATTCTATAAAGATGAATAAAATATCATTGGTTGAGGTAAATGAAAATATAAATCTTTGGAATATTTTAGAAGATTTTTATTTAATAAAAAATGTATAATTTTAATTTATCTAGACATTTTATTTATGCTATTGAATAATGAATAAGTTAATAAACAATAAATAAAATTTTCTAAATCTGATTTATCCAATGCCTTTGAAAGATTTAAATTATTATTCAAATAAAAAAGACTTTGCACCTGTTTTACTTATTGGCTTTAATCGCCCAAACCATTTCTATCTGACGTTAAAGGCATTATGTAATAATAGATTTTCTGATAAAACTGTTCTTTATATTTCTATTGATGGACCTATCAGTGAAAAGGATAAGAAATCTCAAAAATCGATTTTCCAATATATAAAATTAGCAGAAAGTTATTTTGCTAATGTTTTGATTATTAAAAATAAAATTAATAAAGGACTTGCTGAAAACATAACTGAATCAATTTCATATGTTTTAAAACAACATAAGAAAATAATTGTTGTTGAAGATGATCTTATTACATCGAAATTGTTTTTGAATTTCATGAATGATGCTTTAGATTTCTATGAAGATAAAAAGAAGGTTTGGCATATAAATGGACATAACGTAGTAAGTAGAAAAAATAAAAAAGATGAGATTTTCTTATGGAGATTTATGAATTGTTGGGGATGGGGAACTTGGCGCGACAGGTGGCTTAATTTAGAAATGAATCCTGATTTAGTTATTAGTAGTTTTAGTGATGATATGATTTATAAATTTAATTTAGATGGGACTGCTAATTTTTGGGATCAAGTAATTCAAAATGCAAATGGTGACAAAAAAACATGGGGAATATTTTGGTATGCAACAATATTTCTTAATAATGGTATTTGTGTTAGTCCTTGGTTTAGCTATGTTAAAAATATAGGTTTTGATGGTAGCGGTATTAATTGTGAAAAAAAGATATTTAAAACTAAACTTCAAGAAATCAATAATTCAGGCAAATTTAATGGATTGTTAAATCTTGTTGAAGATAAAAATGCTTTCAAATTTATGCAAAAAAAATATAGAAAACCATTTCTTAAGGTTGTAATAATCAAAATAATTAAAAAATTTTTTGGAATACCAGTATATGAAATTCTAAAAAAATTCCTTACTAGATAAATTTATTTTGCTTTAGTATGAAATTATTGTTAATACCTTTTTATTATTTTCAATTATGTTTTATGGATTATATGGAGAAAAATTTTAATATTATCAAACAAAAATTAGTAAATGATTTTTATTAAAAAAATTATAATTGTTTTATAGCCATCTAAATGAAATATTTTTTTCAATATTAAAACTGCCTAAATTTATAAAAAATTTAATTATATAATTGTTATTAAACCTTTCATAATAAAAGATAATTACTTTATTTATTAGAATATAGATATGCTAGAAAAGTATTAATATAAAAAAAAATTTATGCCACTTGAGGGCGAGAGAATACTTATTACTGGAGCACATGGATTTCTGGGCAGAAACCTTGCGAAGAAATTTAGTAGAAAAGGAGCCAAAATTTACGGTATTGGTCATGGAGAATTTTCTTCTGAGGCAATGTTAGAGCTTGGAATAGTTAAATATGTTAGCGATGATATAAATTTATCAAATCTTTTAAATACTTGTAAAAATCCAGATAAAATTATTCATTGTGCTTCTGGAGCGTCAGTCTCTTATTCGGTTTCTCATCCAAGACAAGATTTTGAGAGAACTGTTAATTCAACATTATCAGTCCTTGAATTTATGAGGCTTTATGCAAACGAATCAAAATTAGTAGTTCCCTCTAGTGCAGCAGTATATGGTCAAAAGGATAAAAAATCAATTTCTGTAGGGGATCTATTAAATCCCCTCTCGCCATATGGAAATAGTAAAAAAATTGCAGAAATATTATCTAATTTTTATGCTAATCACTACAAATTAAAAATCTCAATCGTAAGATTTTTTTCTTTGTATGGTCCTGGTTTAAAGAAGCAACTTCTTTGGGATGCATGTATGAAAACAAAATTAGATGATCATGTTTACTCAGGCACTGGATTAGAAATGAGAGATTGGATTAATATAGATGATGCTGCTTCCCTTATCCTTTTGGCTTTTAAAAATGCATCATATAAATCAACAATAGTAAATGGAGGTGTTGGTAAATCAGTTTCAATCAAGGATGTTTTATGTATTTTATATAGAAAATTAGGTATAAATTTAAAACCTATATTTTCGGGATTAGCTAGGGAAGGAGATCCTTTATTTTATGAGGCAGACATAAAAGAAGCATTGTCTTGGGGATGGCAGCCTAAAACAAATTTAGAAGATGGTATTAATGAATATGTAAAATGGTTTAAAAGTCTAAATTAATGAAAAAAATAAAGGTTGGAATACCATTAGTAAAGAATTCAGATTGGCTAGGAGGATATAATTACATAATTAATTTACTAGAAGCATTAGATCAAATTCCAAATCCAAAAATAGAGATAGTTGTATTCTCTTCAAAAGAAATAAAAGATAAATTAAGTAGTAAATTTAATAAAATTTCTTTCAAGAATATATCAATACTTACACCACTCGGATTTTTATATTGGAATACAAAATTAATAGGAAAGTATCTTGGTGATTATAATCTTCATGAATTACTTATGAGCTCTTTAGGTATTTCAGTTTTGGCATATTCTTCTCCTTTGGGGAAACTTAAAAAAGTGGCCTCAATTTGTTGGATTCCTGATTTTCAACATATTTTTTTACCAAAGTTTTTCCCAAAAAAGGAAGTCTTGAAAAGAAACAGACTATTTAAAAGTTACATTAATTATTCTACTATTTTACTTTTAAGTAGCAATTCTGCTAGAAATGATCTTAAAGAATTTAGCCCAAAGTTTATTAAAAATATAAGAATATTAAAGTTTGTTTCTTGCAATTCATTTAAATCTGAAATATTACCGTTTAATAAAATTCAAGAAAAATATAATATTCCTAAATTATATTTTCATTTACCCAATCAATTTTGGAAGCATAAAAATCATAATCTTGTTGTATCAGCAGTTAAAGTTTTAAATGATAAAAATATTCATTGTAATATTGTTTGTACTGGCAATATTTATGATTATAGAAATCCTGAATATTTTTCAAGCTTTTTGGAATTACTAAAAACTTGTAAAGTTGAAAATCAATTCAAAATTCTTGGGGTAATTCCATATGTAGAGATGGTGAGTTTAATGTTTTACTCTAAAGCAGTTATAAATCCTTCTCTTTTTGAAGGATGGTCAACTACTGTTGAAGAATCTAAAATTTTGAATAAAAGAATATTATTATCTGACATTCCTGTTCATAGAGAGCAGAATCCAAATAAAGGAAAATTTTTTAGTCTTACTTCACCACTTGAACTTGCAGAACAAATGGAAGATTGTATTGAAAATAATGAACATAAATCAAATCATTTCAAAAGTGATTTGATTATTAAGTCTAATAAAAAAAATATTTTAGATTTCGCCATTAATTTTGAAAATATTTCTTTAGATGCTTTAAAAATATTAAGTAAGGATTAATAGAATTTTTATTTAAATATAAATTTATTTTAAAAATTAAAAAGGGTTTATAACTTATAAATTTTCTCTATATTCTAATAGAATAATTTATATCATTTGTTTATTGAAAAGATGAAATATAAAGGCATTATTTTAGCTGGTGGATATGGTAAAAGATTATCCCCTTTAACTAGATCTATAAGTAAGCATTTACTGCCTATTTATGATAAGCCAATGATATATTATTCTTTATCGACTTTAATGCTTGCAGGGTTAAGGGAAATTCTTATAATATCCTCCCCAAGAGATCAATCCCTTTATAAAGTTCTTCTTGGGAATGGTGAATCTTTCGGTATAAATATTAAATATGCAATTCAAGAAAGACCTGATGGAATAGTTCAATCATTTCTTATTGGCGAAAAATTCCTTAAAGGATATTCATCAGTAGTTATATTGGGTGACAATCTATTCCACGGACAAAATTTTATTAAACAACTTGAAGAATCTATGTCCAATAATAATGGAGCCACAGTTATGGTTTATCCAGTAAGTGATCCCCAAAATTATGGAATTATAGAATTTGATGAATGTTATAATATTAAATCTCTTTATGAAAAGCCAAAATCATTTAAAAGTCAATATGCTATTACGGGACTATATTTTTATGATGAAACAGTAATTGATAAGGCTCATAAAGTGACGCCTTCAAACCGTGGAGAGTTAGAAATAACAGATTTGAACAAACTTTATTTAATGGAAAATAAATTGAATGCAAAAATCATTAGCAGAGGTTTTGCCTGGTTAGATACTGGTTCAATTGATTCTTTACATGATGCCACTAGTTATGTAAGGACTTTGGAAAGGCGTCAAGGCTTGAAAATAGGATGCCCCGAAGAAATAGCTTGGAGAAAAGGATGGATTGATGATAAGCAATTAGAGTCGTTAGCAATTGATTTATTAGATAGTGGATATGGGGAATACTTGTTAAAATTATTAAATAGGATTAATTAAGAGAATATTTAAATAAATGAATTCTAATAAAATCAAAAAAGTTTTAATTACTGGAGGATCAGGGTTTATAGGAAGACATTTGGTAAAAGATTTATTAAATAAAAAAAATTATAAAGTTTTTAATGTTGATAAAAATGGGTATGCTAGCGAAATAAATTCTCAATTAAATAAGATTAAAGATGAAAGATATGAATTTTTTCAGTGCGATCTTATCGATAAAGTTCGAATCAAAGAAATTGTTTTTGAGATTATTCCTGATTTAATAATTAATTTAGCTGCAGAAACTCATGTTGATCGTTCCATTGATAAGCCTGAATTTTTTGTAATAAACAATGTTATTGGAACTTTAAATTTATTAGAAGCAGTTAGAAATCTTTACTATAAAATGTCAAATGAATGGCAAGAAAAATTTATTTTTTATCATGCTGGTACAGATGAAGTTTATGGTTCAGCACTTGAAAATGAATACTTCAATGAAAATTCAAAATATAATCCAAGATCTCCTTATTCAACTTCAAAAGCATCTAGTAACTTTTTAGTTCAAAGTTGGTTCCATACTTATAAAATACCGACTCTTATTGGAAATTGTTCAAATAATTTTGGCCCTGCTCAATTTCCAGAAAAATTAATACCATTATCAATTTATAAAGCTTTAAATAATCAAAGAATTCCTTTGTACGGAAATGGTGAAGCAATTAGAGATTGGATATATGTTAAAGATCATATAAATGCAATTTTAAAAATTATAGAATCTGGAAAGACTGGAGAATCATATTGTATTGGAGCTAATAATCTAAGAACGAATAATCAGATAGTTAAGAATATTTGTGAAATTTTGGATAAAAAACTTAATCCACGAATTTCTTATAGAAATCTAATATCCTATGTTGATGATCGACCAGGACATGATAAACGCTATGCATTAGAAATAACAAAGGTTAAAAAGGATTTGGAATGGGAACCAATATACCCTTTTAAGGAGAGTTTAAAATTAACTGTAGATTGGTATATTGATAATCAATTATGGTGTGAAAGCAAATTAATTAGAGCTAATTATAATTGCGAAAGATTAGGCCTAAATAAATAGTTTTTAAAATTAAGAATTTTTATTATTTTCTAAATTGATCCCAATAAATATTCATATGATTAAATTATCTAAAACATTTTTTCGTAAACTTTAATAAGTTTGATATATTTGAGATAATAGAAATTATTAAATTTTATATAAAAAAAATTCTAATAGTTTCAGATATTGTTTAATAAATTTATATAGAGTTATAAAAAAATTTTTGAAATTATCAAAACTTGTTCATATCTCAATAATTTTTTTAAAATTAGAATGGTTAGTACTTTATCTCTCAAGCATTAATCTTATTTTTATAAAAGCTTTTCCGCAATCAAATCAGTATAAAAAAAATACATTTAGAAAATGTAAGAGAGACAATGTCAATTTTTATATTGATATTAGTGATTACATGCAGTGGTATTTATATGCAAATATAAAAGATGATTCTTGGCTTCATGTATATACTAATACTAAAAAAAATTCAGAACTTATAATTATAGATATTGGTGCAAATATTGGGGCTTTCTCTATGAAATTAGCAAGAAAATGCTTAGATAAAAATCAAAAATTTATTATTTATGCTTTTGAGCCCAATAAACTTATTTTTAATCTTTTAAAGAATAATCTCTCTCTTAATAAATTGATTGCAAAAAATATTTTCCCTTTCCAAATTGCTATGGGAGATAAAAATAAGAAAGTGAATTTCATTAATAAACAAGAAAATTCAGGGGGTTCGAAAGTATTAAAGAATGAAAAAGGTTTAGAATCAAATATTGAAACTGTTCAATTGCAACAAATATCATTGGATTATTTTGTTGAGAAAAATGAAATAGATCATGTAGATATAATTAAAATTGATGTAGAGGGTTACGAACCCATTGTCTTAGATGGATGTATAAATACAATAAAAAAGTTTAAGCCTTTATTATATATTGAAATCACACCATTATGGTTTGAAAATATTGGAAGATCTTCATTTGAGCTTTTAAATCTTCTTAAATCAATGGGATATCTAATTTTTTTAGATGATGATAATGTTTTAAAGCAAATAAATGATTATGAAAGAATTTCAAACAAAGAGCAATTTAATATTTTAGCAAAGTATTAGACTATATTTTTACGATTTTTCTTTTTAAAAAATAATTTATATTCGTATAATATCTTTCTTATTATTGTTGTTATGAATGCGATTAATTTTATTAAATCAAGTACCATACCAATATAAACAAAATTTATAATTTCAATTAAAGTATAGTTTTTAAATTTGATATTTTTTTTCTTGGTTAAAATAATAAATCTAGTAATTAGATAAGTGATTATTATCAAAGCAAGTGAAATTTTGGTTATGTTTGGTATATAAAATATACTGCTCTCATCCCATGAAGCTGCTATATTGTTCCAAAAACGTGCCAATATAATAATAGAACAAGAAAAAAAGGATAAATAGATAAATCGCTGTCGTTCTATTTCAATACTATAATCATGCGCAAAATTTGAATAATTATCAAACCATTTCTTAGATAAACTTTTAAAATTTTTATTGATTATGCCATTGTAATATATTTCACTATAGTTTTTAAAATATATTTTTTGATCTAATTGTTTAAATCTATGAGTCCATTCTTTGTCTTCACCAGACTTTAAATTAGGAAGGAAGTAACCAACTTTTTGTAAGAACTTTCTTTTAAATACCCCTCCTGGTACAGTTCTTAAATAATTTTCACCATATGTTGCTGCAATAAAACTTTTTTCGAAACTTGTTTTATAAATATATTTAGTATTTCCTAAAACGCCATTAATTTTTTTAGTGATGATTAATTTCAATGTTTTTTCTAACCATTGATCTTCTGGAATGGTCGAAACATCAAGGAATGCAATATATTTTTCAGTGCTATTATCCAAACCTATATTTCTCGCTTCTCCGGGATTTAGCCTTTTCTTTCTTGTTATTATTAAATGATCAGGATGAGTTTTTATACTTTTTACTAGATCCTCTTTTGATTTGTTATTTATGTCATTAAAAATAACTATAGTCTTTTTCAAAAAAAATTTGTTTGCACCAAGTTTTTCAAGTAAAGATTTAAGTTTGTAAATGTCTTTTGCAACACAAGGAATTATTAAGTTAGTACTTTTTTCATATTGTCTTTTATCAAAAACCATTATTTCTTTTTTTATTATTATAAATAAATAATCTTTCTTTAAATTAAATGTTGAGTTTTGACAATAATTTTTGATTAAAATATAATGTTGGACAAAATAAATATTAATATAATACTTTAAAGAATAATAAATATTACTAAAGTGATTAAGGACTATCTAATATATATTTATTTTTTATTTATTCCTCTATTCTCTTATGCGGTTACATCTAGTTTAATAAATCCAATTAGAGAATTAAGTTTCCAATTTGGCTTTTTTGATAAACCGGATAAAAGGAAGTTGCATTCAAATAATATTGTAAGGCTTGGCGGAATTTCGATTTTCATAGGCTTTTTATTAGGAATGTTTATTTTATTATTGGGAAATTTTATAGGTTTAAATATAAATATTAGTAGTGAAGAGTATGGTTTCATAAATAAGGTATTAATAGGAGCTAGTATATTTTTTCTTTTAGGAACATTAGATGATCTTTTTAAAATTTCACCCTATTTAAGACTATTTGTAGAATTTCTTACTATATTAATTCTTACTTATAAAGGATTGATTTTTAATAAATTTGATTTCTTACCATTCGATGCAACTAAAATTATTGTATTAAAAAACAATATATCTGTTTTTGCCAATTTAATATGGATTGCAGGTATTACAAACGCTATTAATTGGTTGGATGGGATAGATGGTCTTACTTCAATATACGTCTCCATAATCTTGGCGAATCTTTTAATTATTAGTCTCACAAAAGGATTAATTCTAACCTCCTTGATTTTATTATGTTTAATTTTTTGTATAGTTGGTTTCTATAAATTTAATAAGCATCCAGCTAAAATTCTTATGGGTGATGGAGGTGCGTATTTCTTAGGTTTCATATTATCTACTTTTTCTATCTTTTTATCTTTAAATAAAGGAGGTTCTTATTCAATCCTAATCCCTATTACATTACTTTCGGTTCCTATTTTTGATATGGCATTTGTTATTTTTAAGCGTCTATTGAATTCTAAATCTATTTTTTTACCTGATAGGTCTCACTTACACCATAGATTACAAGACAATGGTATAAGCTATCAGAATACTCTAAGAATAATAATATCTTTAATAACCTTTACATCTATTAGTTCTTTATTTTTTTATTGCCTCATATAGATTAATTGTTTGTTTTATAATCTTATCTTCATCAAATCTTTCAATTACCTTCTTTCGAGCATTTTCCCCTAGTTTTCTTGAGAATGATTCGTTCCTTAAGATAAATTCAATTGCTAAAGATAATGAATTTTCATCTTTTACAGGGACTAGTAATCCATTAATTCCATGATCTATGATGTCATTACATCCAAAAACATTAGATGTTATTATTGGGCACTCCATTGCACTAGCTTCTAATAAAGTTCTCGAAAGTCCTTCTCCCCAAGAAGGAAGGATGACTAGATTAGCTTCTGAATAAATTGATTTCATATCACTTATAACACCAGTAAAGTTAATATTCTTTTTGTTTTTACTATTTATTTGTTTCTCTAAGTCATTCTTCCTAATACGACTTCTGTTCCCCTTATCAAAATCCCCTACAACTTTAAGATTAAAATCATGGCCTTTATCCCATAAAATAGAGCATGCTTTTAAAAGTTCTATAATTCCTTTCTCCTTAATAATTCTTCCAGAAAAAAGGATGATCGGCTTTTTATTTAAAGATTTTTTCTTAACTAATGGAGAAAAAAAATTGGTATTTACTCCTGAGCCATAAATAATTTCTAGATTTTCTTCTTTGGTTAAAGAAAATTGCTTGTATAAATTTGCATTAGTTGGATTTTGAAATATTAATTTGGAATTTTTATAATCTAAGGCATATCTATAAATAGGTAAAACTAATTTTTTTAAAAGTTGATTTTTAATTTTTTTATTGATAAATAAGTGTCCTAATCCAGTTATTGAATTAAAAACATAAGATTTATTTAGTATTTTTGCGGCTAAAGAGCCATAAAGACAAGACTTAATAGTAAAATGATGAATAATTTTAGGTTCATATTGTTTATAAATTCTGTAGATATTTATTAAAGACTTTAATTCTAAAATCGGATTTATTGAGGACCTGTTTAGATCCCAATCAACGAATTTACAACCAGTATTGAGAATTAAATCTGAGTAAGTATCTTTTGGAGCAACAACTAGGATTGAATAATTCTTATTAATTAATTCTTTTATTAAATTAATTTTAAAATTCCATATATACCAAGAGGTGTTAGAAACGAAAATAAAATCTATACTGTTCGACAATAATTAAAAACATAAATCAATCATTAATATAAATTAATTTACAAAGTAATATCTATATTATTGTCACAAAAATTTATTTTTGGCAGGTCTAATTTTATACTATAACTTAATAGTAAGTTATTAAAATAAGAAGTTTTGAAGAACTGTCATATTGATATAAGAAAATAAATAATAGATTATTTTTATTTACAAATTTTTAAGAACTTATAAAATTTTTCTCTTATAATAAATATTAATTTGTTATTAAATAAATATAAGAAATGAATGATATATCACTAATAAAACTTTATAGAATTGCCTTTAAATATCTAAGTAAGAGAAGAAAAGTTCAATTACTTTTTGTTTTAATCCTAATGATATTAAATAGTTTCTCAGAATTAATAAGCATAGCAATACTGGTTCCATTTTTTTCAACTCTTTTAAATATTGATAAAACATACTCTAAAATCCCACTATTTCTAAAGGACACTATTTTTACAAGTTCTCCTCAAAGCTTTCTCATAAGCTTTGTCTTATCTTTAAGCATAATTTGTCTATTATCTGGGCTAATTAGGATGACTAGTTTATATAGTGGTTATAAATTATCAGCTTTAATTGCAAATGAATTAACTGCAAAAACATATAAAAATATTCTTAGTAAAGAATACTCATTTTTTCTCAAGGAAGAAAAAAGTAAATTAGTAGCAGTTCTAACTAATGATGGGGTTAGATTCCTAACCCAATTAATACTTCCAACTCTAAATTTTATAAACTATATTTTCTTTTTATTCTTTATGGGATCTATTTTGGTCTTTTTTAATTGGCAAATAAGTTTGAGTGTTTTTTCATTAGTTTTAATAATGTATGGAAGTGTATCTATTTATGCAAAGAAATTATGGAAAAGAGAAAGTAAGAACCAAGTAATGTTGCTTCAAGAAATAGTACAAAAATTATCTATAAATTTTGGATCTATCGAATATATAAAACTCTATGATTTAGAGGAAAAAAACTTCCAAAATTTCAGAAAAATTAATTATTCATTTAATAACAGTTTAAGTAAAGGAGATTTTGTAGCTTCATCGCCAAGAATTTTCTTGGAATATTTAATGATAATTGCATTTATTTTTCTTTCTGTTTATTTGGCGTTAATAAATGAACTCAACGAATATTTACCAGTTTTAATTACCATAATTATTTTAGCTCAAAAGATTTTGCCTTTGATTCAGAAAGTTTACGAATGTTTGGCAATGGTTTCTACTACTAAGGAAAGTTTTGCTAATATTGTCAATTATTTAAATGGGTATAAAGCAAAACACAATATAAAAGATAATAACTTAAAAACAAAAAAAATACCTTCTTTAAAATTTGAAAAATTAATTTTTAAAAATGTATATTTTAAATATCAAAATCAAGAGATTTTTAGAAATATAAATTTTAATATTAAAAGAGGTGAAAAAGTAGCAATTATAGGAGAGTCAGGAAATGGTAAAACAACATTAATGAGAATGGTTCTTGGCTTACTAGCGCCTTTAAAAGGAGAAATTATTATTAATGGAGATCAATTAAATAAGGAAGATAAATTATTTAAAAAAGTTTGGCAAAACATGATTGGTTATGTTTCACAAGAAATTTATTTAGTAAAAGGTTCAATTAAGTCTAATATTACTTTTTTTGAAAAAGATGCAGAAAAAGATGCAGAAAAAGATGATGTTTTTATAAATAAAGTTATAAGAATGTCCTCTCTTGAAAATTGTGTTAAAAGAAATGGTGGAATTTATAGTCAGGTAAGTGAGGCAGGAGTTGGATTAAGTGGAGGAGAAAAACAAAGAATTGCCATAGCAAGGGCATTATATAAAAGTGATCAAATATTAATAATGGATGAACCTACCAGCTCACTTGATATAAAAATGAGAAATAAAATATTGAGAAATATACTAAAAATAAAGGATCTAACATTTATGTGCGTATTACATGATTTTGAAAATTTAAATGAATTTGATAAAGTTATAAAGTGTTCTAACAAGAATATAGAGGTTATTACTAATTAATTTTTGGAAAGAACTTAAATTATTAAAAAAAAATAAATCTTAAAAATTATGGTTGTTAAAAATGACTGAGTTGAATTTATTAGATTGTTTTAGAGGTAAGAAAATTGTCGTCACTGGTCATACTGGGTTTAAAGGATCTTGGCTAACTGCTTGGCTTAGTGAGCTTGGGGCAAATGTAATAGGTATAAGTTTTAATATCCCTACTAATCCTTCTCACTTTGAGCTCTTAAATCTTGAAGACATTGAAGATTATAAAATTGATATTAGGGATCCATTTGCTCTTGAAAATTTATTAAAAATAAAATCACCTGATTTTGTTTTTCACCTAGCGGCACAATCTTTAGTAATAAATTCCTATAAAAACCCCTTGGAGACTTGGAATACTAATTTAATGGGGACAGTTAATTTACTTGAAGCATTAAAGAGTCTAAATAATGAATGTACGGCTATTTTAATAACTTCAGATAAATGTTACGATAACTTTGAATGGTCGTGGGGATATAGAGAAACAGATAAGTTAGGAGGCGCTGATCCTTATAGTGCTTCAAAAGGAGCCGCTGAAATAGCTATTTCTTCCTATTTTCGTTCTTATTTTATGAAAAATAATAATATAAAGATCGCTTCTGCAAGAGCAGGTAATGTTATTGCTGGAGGAGACTGGTCACAAAACAGATTGATCCCAGACTGTATTAGGGCTTGGTCTATAGGAGAAAGAGTAATCTTAAGAAATCCTAATTCAACAAGACCTTGGCAACATGTTTTAGAACCCCTTAGTGGATATTTGTTTCTAGCTAGTAAACTTCATCAAAATAATGAACTGAATGGAAAATCTTTTAACTTTGGTCCAAGAGATTTAACAACAAAATCAGTAATTGATTTAGTAAAAAAAATGTCTGATTATTGGCCTAAAGTAAAATGGGAAGTTGAAAAATTAAACGATGAATTTCATGAATCAGGGTTATTAAAATTAAATTGCGATCTTGCTCATGAGATTCTTAATTGGCAGCCTAAACTTAATTTTGAAGAAACAATAAAGATGACTGCATTATGGTATAAAAATTATTACGAAAATAAAGAATTAAATGTCAAAGAACTTACTATTAGTCAAATTAAAAATTACATGGAATATTTTAATTAGTGGACAAAGTTTTAATTTCTAGTTTAAAAAAAATCCCAACTAAAGGGGGTGATATATATCATGCCTTGAAAAATTCTGACAGTGAATTTAATGGATTTGGAGAAGCTTATTTCTCTAATATTGAATTTAATAATATCAAAGCATGGAAAAGACATTTAAATATGACTTGTAATTTAATTGTTCCTCATGGAAAAGTAAGATTTGTTTTCTTTGATGAAGAAATCATTAATAATGAAGTCCTGGATATTGGTGTTGATAATTATTGCAGAATTACTGTAAAGCCAAGAACTTGGTTTGGATTTAAAGGCTTAAATTCTCCTTCAAGCTTAATTCTAAATATTTCTGATATACCTCATAATCCAAAAGAAATAGAAAGAAAAGAAATAAATTCTATAAAATTTGATTGGAGTTGAATTTATGAAGGTTGTTATTTTGGCAGGTGGAAAGGGAACAAGGTTATCGGAATACACTGAATCAATTCCTAAACCAATGGTTAATATTGGAGATTATCCGATTATTTGGCATATTATGAAAACATATGCTTATTATGGATTCAACGACTTTGTGATAGGTTTAGGTTATAAATCTGAACTAATAAAAGATTATTTTCTTAAATTTAAATCTTTAAACTCTGATTTTACAGTAGATCTTTCTAGTGGGAATATAGAAATTCATCAAAATAAATCTTTAGAGTGGAAAGTTACTTTAGTCGATACAGGTTTGGAAACTATGACTGGAGGAAGATTAAAACGTTTAAGAAATTATCTTGAAGAGGATACTTTTATGCTTACTTATGGAGATGGATTAGCCAATATTAATATTAAATCTCTTTTGGAATTTCATAAGAATCATAAGAGAATGGTTACGATGACAGCAGTTAGACCTCCTGCTAGATTTGGAGAACTAGAATTAAAAGCAAATTTAGTTAAATCATTTAAAGAGAAACCCCAACTGAATGATGGGTGGATAAATGGGGGCTTTTTTGTTATGGAAGAAAAATTTCTTGATTTTATAAAAGATGATACACAAATGTTAGAAAGAGAACCTCTTGAAGAGGTTACTCGCATTAATCAGCTGATGGCTTTTAAGCATGAAGGATTTTGGCAATGTATGGATAATAAAAGAGATTTAGAAAAACTTAAGTATTTATGGGAAAATAATCCCCCTTGGATATTAACTTGATATATTTTTGATTAATATTTCATGAAATATTTAATAACAGGAGCTAGTGGTTTTTTAGGGGGGAGATTAAGTGTTTTCTTAGAAGAAAAAGGTCATGAAGTTCTAAAAGGTACAAGAAATCTTAGTAATATTAAATCTTCAAAATTAAATTCTAATTCTAATTGGGTATTTACGGATTTTGATAATATTCCAAACTTGAAGAGAATATGTCAGGATGTAGATTTATTAATTCATGCTGCTGGTCCAAATTCAGAACAATCAATTCTAAATTTATCATCATTAAATTATTATTCAGAACTTACAAAGAATCTAACCAATGCGGCTAAAGATTCTAAAATTCAAAGAATTATCTATTTATCTACAATTCATGTTTATAAAAATAGTTTAGAAGGCTTAATAACTGAAGAAACTGCTGCAATGAATAACAATCCTTATTCTTTATATAATCTTGCAGGAGAAAAAGTAATTAGGAGTTCTTTTGGATCTGATCCAAATAAAGCTATTATCTTAAGATTGTCAAATTTATTTGGTTATCCTATTGATAAAAAAGTTAATTGTTGGAGTTTATTCATGAATAATATATGCAAGGAAATTGTGCAAAATAAAACTATAACTATAAAATCAAATCCACTAATCAAAAGAGACTTTTTATCTGTTAAAAGTTTTTGTGAAATAATACTAAAATTATCTAATTTTAAGTTCAAAGAAACTCAAAATAATATTATAAATTTTGGATCTGAAAATGTAGTAACTCTTTTAGAAGCGGCTAAATTTATAAGAGATATTTATTTTGAAAAGAATCAAATCAATATAAATATTAATACTTTA
>QCIF01000013.1 GCA_003216835.1 Prochlorococcus sp. AG-402-K10
TAGTTGGTATATATGCTTGCCCTCCAAAACCTGGATTAACTGTCATAACCAAAACATGATCCACCATGTCCATAATGTTTTCTATCATTTCAAATGGTGTATGAGGATTTAATGCAACTGATGGAGACCCTCCAAGGTCTCTTATCCTTCCAAGAACTCTATGAAGATGGATGTTAGATTCTGCATGTGCAATTACTACCCCAGGTTCTCCATTAGCCCCTTTTGTTGCTTTGACATAAGATTCAAGCATTGTTTCACAGTTATATTGACTTACCATTAATTGGGTTTCAAAAGCAACGTTACAATATTTTCTACATGCGGCAATCATTTCCGGGCCGAATGTGAGATTAGGGACGAAATTCCCATCCATGACATCAAATTGAATTCTATCAACTCCTGCTTCTTCCAGTTCTTTTACACAGCTACCCATGTTCGCCCAATCCGCTGGTAGGACGGAAGGGATTATTTGAATTGGTCTATTAGCACCATCTGAATTTGTTTGATTAGGCTCGGTCATTTTATTTTTAAAATATTTAATAAAGATACTATATTTAGTTGTTTATTCCTAATTTAAAGTCTTGGGCTGATAAAGTAACAGCTGTAAAGATTTAAAAAAAGCTTATTAGCAGAATATTTCTCATAAAAATGCAATTTTTATGAGAACATACTTTAAACCTCTAAGAAAAAACTTTAAAAATTTAATTGTGAATCAAACTTTAATTCAAGAAATTCTCGAAGTAGTCGAGCAGGCCGCAATCGCATCAGCGAAACTTACAGGACTTGGTCAAAAAGATGAAGCTGATGCTGCAGCTGTAGAAGCAATGAGATTGCGAATGGGCAAAATTGAGATGAAAGGGAAAATAGTTATTGGAGAAGGTGAACGTGATGAGGCACCTATGCTTTATATCGGTGAAGAAGTTGGAAGTGGTAGTGGTCCAGGAGTCGATTTTGCTGTCGATCCTTGTGAAGGGACTAATCTATGTGCTAATAATCAGCGTGGATCAATGGCAGTTTTAGCTGCTTCTGATACTGGAGGGCTATTTAATGCACCTGATTTTTATATGAACAAACTTGCAGCCCCACCAGCGGCTAAGGGAAAAGTAGATATTAGAAATTCTGCTACTGAAAATTTAAAGATTCTAAGTAGTTGTTTAGATCTCTCAATTAACGAACTTACAGTAGTTGTGATGGATAGGACTAGGCATAAGGACTTAATTAGAGAGATTAGAGAATGTGGAGCTAAAGTTCAACCCATCTCTGATGGAGATGTTCAAGCAGCAATTGCCTGTGGATTTGCTGGAACTGGAACACATTGCTTAATGGGAATTGGAGCAGCTCCAGAAGGCGTAATTTCAGCCGCCGCCATGAGAGCTTTGGGAGGTCATTTTCAAGGACAGCTTGTATATGACCCAGCAATTGCTCAAACATCGGAGTGGGCAGATTACACAAGAGAAGGTAATATCAAACGTTTAAATGAGATGGGTATAACTGATATAGATAAAATTTATGAGGCTAACGAACTTGCTTCTGGAGAAAATGTTGTTTTTGCTGGAAGTGGAATAACTGACGGATTGTTATTTGATGGTGTTAAATTTGAAAAGGATTGCGTTAGAACAAGTAGTCTAGTAATTAGTACTTTAGATAGTACTGCTAGATTCACTAATACAATACATATAAAAGACGGTGCAAAAAGCATCAGCCTGTAAAAATTACTAATTGATTATATGCATATTGTTGTCGTCGGACTAAGTCATCGCACGGCACCGGTCGAAGTGCGTGAGAAGTTAAGTATTCCTGATCAATCGATCCCAGAATCATTGAAAGCCTTGAAAGCTTTTAATGATATTTTGGAGGTTTCTATTTTAAGTACTTGTAATAGATTAGAAATCTATGCGCTTGTTAAAGATAAGAATATTGGTATTTCATCTATTAAAGAATTTATTTCAGAATATTCTGGAGTAATTTTTGAAGATTTAAATCCTCATCTTTTCGATTTTAAACAAGAAGAGGCGGTCTTACATTTAATGAAAGTATCTGCTGGTTTAGATAGCCTTGTTTTAGGAGAAGGTCAAATCCTTTCGCAAGTAAAAAAAATGATGCGATTAGGTCAAGAGAATCAATCTACAGGACCTATACTCAATAGATTATTAAGTCAATCTGTTAGTACAGGTAAAAAAGTTAGATCTGAAACAAATTTGGGAACTGGAGCTGTTTCAATTAGCTCAGCAGCAGTAGAGCTTGCTCAGTTGAAAATTGGTCAGGAAAATGGTGTTGATCGTCTAGTAACTTTGGAATCAGAAAAAGTTCTTGTTGTGGGAGCTGGGCGTATGAGTAGACTTTTAATAACTCATTTGAAATCTAAAGGATGTCATCAACTTATTCTTATAAATAGAAATATTGATAGAGCCATAAATCTTGCTGGAGATTTCCCAGATCTTAAAATACTCTGTAAAGGTTTAAATGAATTAGACGAAAATATATCCTTATCATCTTTGGTTTTCACAAGTACGGCCTCCGAAGAGCCATTAATTGATTTACAAAGAATTGAAAAAATAAATTTAAATAACAAACTTAAATTTATTGATATTGGTGTTCCAAGAAATATATCTAGTGATGTTAAAACCCATCAGTTTGTTAAGTCTTTTGATGTTGATGACTTGCAAGAGGTTGTTTCTAGGAATCAAGAATTTAGACAAAAAATTGCACAAGAAGCTGAATCTTTAGTTGAAGAAGAAAGAGTTATTTTTTTAGAATGGTGGGCTAGTTTAGAGGCTGTCCCCGTTATAAATAAACTAAGATCAGATTTGGAATTAATTAGAAAGGAAGAACTTCAAAAAGCTCTTAGTAGAATGGGGCCTGATTTTTCTGCTCGCGAAAGAAAAGTAGTAGAAGCTCTTACAAAAGGAATCATTAATAAAATACTCCATACTCCTGTAACAAAATTAAGAAGTCCTCAATCCAGAGAGGAGAGACAAGCTTCATTGAAAATTGTAGAAAAATTGTTTTCTTTAGTAGATGATGAGCAAATTAATTGAAATTTTTGACTTTAATATTAAGTTTTTCATGAGATTTTTCGAAATACCTTTAAAAACTGACCATTACAGTTTCTAAATTTGCACATAATCAGTTACTTTTAATAGATGTATCTACCTCCATTAGATTGAATGAAGCGTGTGTTGGCAATAATCCTCGGAGGAGGAAAAGGTTCTAGGCTTTATCCCTTAACAAAGATGAGGGCGAAACCTGCTGTTCCATTAGCAGGGAAATATCGTTTAATTGATATACCAATCAGTAATTGTATTAATTCAGGTATTGAAAAAATGTACGTATTGACTCAATTCAATAGTGCATCCCTTAATAGACATATAGGTAGAACTTATAATCTAAATGGACCTTTTGGTCAAGGATTTGTAGAGGTATTAGCTGCCCAACAGACTCCTGAAAGTCCAAAATGGTTTGAAGGTACTGCAGATGCTGTAAGAAAATACCAATGGTTGTTTCAAGAATGGGATGTTGATGAGTATTTAATATTGTCAGGAGATCAACTCTATAGAATGGATTACAGTTTATTTGTTCAGCATCATAGAGATAATAATTCGGACTTAACTGTAGCTGCATTGCCTGTAGATGAAGCTCAAGCTGAAGGCTTTGGGCTTATGAGAACAGATGATTTAGGAAATATTAAAGAATTTAGTGAAAAGCCTACTGGAGACAAGTTGAAGGCAATGGCAGTAGATACCTCACAATTTGGATTAACCAAGGAATCAGCCTGCGAAAAACCATATCTTGCTTCAATGGGTATTTATGTTTTTAGTAGAAATACCCTTTTTGATCTTTTAAACAAGTTCCCCAGTTATACAGATTTTGGTAAAGATATAATTCCTGAAGCTCTTCTTAGGGGAGATACTCTAAAGAGTTATGTATTTAATGATTACTGGGAAGATATTGGAACTATTGGAGCATTTTTTGAATCAAATTTAGCACTAACGCAACAACCAAAACCTCCATTTAGCTTTTATGATGAAAAATTTCCAATTTATACAAGGCCAAGATTTCTTCCTCCTTCAAAACTTGTAGATGCTCAAATTACTGATTCAATAGTTTGTGAAGGAACAATTCTAAAATCATGCAGTATTTTGCATTGTGTATTAGGTGTAAGGAGTAGGATTGAAAGTGATTCAGTTCTTGAGGATACCTTGGTAATGGGTGCGGATTTCTTTGAATCGCCTGAAGAGAGACTTGAATTAAGAAAAGGGGGTGGAACTCCTCTTGGGGTAGGAGAGGGAACAACTGTCAAAAGAGCTATTCTCGATAAGAACACAAGGATAGGCGATAATGTAGTAATAATAAATAAGGATCGAGTAGAAGAGGCTGATAAGCCAGAGTTAGGCTTTTATATCAGAAATGGAATTGTAGTAGTAGTTAAAAATGCAACTATTGCAAATGGGACTATTATTTAATTCCTTTTCGATCATTTTTCGCTGACATAAGTAGTTTTTTTTGAGCAATTTTCTAAAGTTGCATGCAAACTATATTTATTGAGTTTTTTTATTATTTATGTCCAAGGCACATTTTGGTTTAATCGGTCTTGGAGTCATGGGAGAAAATTTAGTCCTTAATGCAGAAAGAAATGGATTTTCTAGTGTGGTTTTTAATAGAACCTATTCTAAAACTGAAGATTTTTTACAAGGTAGAGGTCAAGGTAAGAATATAGAGGGAGCTAAAACTCTTCAAGAATTTGTAAATAAACTTGAAAGACCTAGAAGAATTTTAATGATGGTAAAAGCAGGAGCTGCTACAGATGCTGTTATTGATAATATCTCTGAATATCTTGATGAAGGTGACCTTTTAATAGATGGAGGGAATTCTCAGTTTAAAGATACTGAGAGAAGGGTAGATAAGTTAGAGAGTAAAAGTTTTGGTTACATAGGTATGGGTGTTTCTGGAGGAGCTAAAGGTGCTCTAGAAGGTCCTAGCATGATGCCTGGAGGTACTAAGTCTTCATATGATGCAATAGAAAGTTTATTAACTAAGATGGCAGCCAAAGTTGAAGATGGCCCTTGTGTTGCATATGTTGGCCCAGGAGGCTCGGGACATTTTGTTAAAACTGTTCATAATGGAATCGAATATGGAATTGAACAGATACTTGCAGAAGCTTATGACCTTATGAAAAGGGTTAAGGGTATGGATGGTTCCAAGATGTCCAAAGTTTTTGGTATCTGGAATAATACTGATGAATTAGCATCATATCTGGTTGAGATAACAGAGATTTGTCTTAAAACAAAAGATGAGATTACAGCAGATTATATTGTGGAAAAAATATTGGATAAAGCTGGACAAAAAGGAACTGGATTATGGACTGTTGTTAGCGCTTTAGAGCTTGGTGTGTCAGTTCCAACAATTTATGCTTCTTTAAATGCTAGGGTAATGAGTTCTCTTAAAGATCAACGTAGTGAAATTGAAAAAACTATTCCAGTTAAAGAAATAATAGATTTTGATTTGGGAGACATTTCAAATGGGATGAAACCATTATTTGATGCTGTTGTTCTTGCAACTATAGCTAGTTATGCCCAGGGGATGGATATATTAAGAGAAGCCTCTTCCGTATACAACTATGGTCTTAATATGCCCTCAATTGCTCAAATTTGGAAAGGAGGTTGCATTATTAGATCAAAATTATTAAGTAAAATCCAAGATGCATATAATAAAGACCCTGATCTGAAAAATTTAATTTTTGATGATTGGTTCAATAAAGAAATAGCAACAAAATTGGATAACTTATCGAAAGTAGTTTCCTTATCTACAAAAGCCGGAATACCAGTACCATGTTTATCAAGTACTTTAGATTATTTGAACAGTTATAGAACAAATAGACTCCCTCAGAACTTGGTTCAAGCCATGAGAGATTGTTTTGGATCTCATACTTATGAAAGAATTGATAAAGAGGGAAGTTTCCATACTGAATGGATGAAATGATTAATCATTCTATAAATGGATATACCATAAACATCTATAAAAATAAGTTAGAACTCGCTTCTGCAGCTTTTAAATTTATAGAAAGCCAAATTATTCGAACCCTAAAGACTAAAGATAGATTCAAATTTTGTGTTAGTGGAGGTTCAACTCCTAAGTATGTTTATCAACTCCTCTCAGAAAGTGATATTGGTTGGGAAATGGTTGATGTTTTTTTGGGAGATGAAAGATGTGTTGATCCAGATTCAGAATTAAGCAATTCTTTAATGTTGAAAAATTCATTGCTAACTAATTATGGATCAAAAGCCTTTTTTTACGAAATTTTCAATAACATAAATTCTAAAGAAGAAACTATAAAAAAACTATTTATTTCTAAACTACTAGAAAAATGTGGAACAAACCCACCATCTTTTGATTTGACTTTGTTAGGACTTGGTGATGATGGTCATACCGCTTCACTATTCCCTTATAAACAAAATAATAATGTGGATGATTTTGTTATTTTTAACGAAGGTAAAGGATTAAAAAGAATTTCATTGACCCCAAAAGTTCTTTCGGCTTCTTCAAAGATAATATTTTTGGTTAGTGGTGCATCTAAAAAACTAGCACTTAAGAGGTTATTAGATGAAAAAGAGTCTAACGATAGAACTCCCTCAAAATTAATTAAATCTAGTAATCAAATTTCAATATTTTGTGATCAAGAATCAGCAAAAGAATTTCTAATTTAATTAAAGTCTATTATTAATCTTTATCAATTTAATGAATAAGAAAAAATTTTTATTTCATAAAAATGATTTTAATGGTTGGGAAACACTAAATGATACTGTTATGGGCGGATCAAGCTCGGCTTTTTGTGAAGTTTCAGATTCTGGGTTGTTATTAAAAGGTAAAATTGTTGAAAAAGACGGAGGGTTTATTAGTTGTAGATCATCTATTTTCAAACCTTGTTTAAACGTTAATGAATATGTATCCTTTGAGTTAAATATAGATGGGAATGGAAGAACGTTTAAATTTGCAGTCGCTTGTGAAGATGATTTCCTTGGTTTTACCGAATTTATTCCAGGTGGTCTTAGGTGGATTAAATCATTCCCAACAAAAAAATTCGGAACAACAAATGTTCAAATTCCTTTTATTTCACTTAATCCCTCATTAAGAGCTAATAAGGTTCGATTTCCATTTAAATTCAAACCATCTAAAATTAAAAGATTGCAACTCCTCTACTCCAAGTTTGGTGATGATGGTCTTTTGAATAATGAATTTAAGCCAGGTTCAATTAAAGTCTTAATAAAATCAATAAGTGTTATTTGAAAATTCCCAAGAGAATATTGCATGCTTAATTGCTAAATCAGCTGATTTAACAAATAAACCGTTTCTTCACTCTGTTGTGAAAATAAAAGGTAAATACGAGATGGGTGAAGAAGATAATGATTTAACAGTTAATATTTTATGTAGAGATAAAGAAGGTAAAAGATTAGAAATTTATGATCTTGAGTTAGAACTTTTTCAATCAAAAAGTGAGTTGGTTTTAGTCATTTCTAAGCTTAATTTCCCTAATGAACCAATTTTATGGTGTGGATCGAAAACATTATGGATGGATAGCAATAACGGAAAAAAATGTGTTCCCCCAAAATATTTTTCTAGATTAGAGAATCTTGCAAATAGAATAAAAAGTTTTATTGATTAAGGTAAAAACTTTTAGTTATCTTATAAATCAGTAACTGCACCTAAACTTGATGTACTTACGATCTTTGAATATTTTGAAAGTATACCTCTTTTATATTTTGAATTAGGTTTTACCCAATTTTTTTTTCTTCTTTCTAAGTCTTCTTCAGATAAATGAACTTCGATTAATTGCCTTACTGCATCTACGGTAATCAAATCTCCTTCTTTAATAAAAGCAATGTTTCCGCCAACGGCAGCCTCTGGAGCGATATGCCCCACAACCAGTCCATAAGTACCACCACTAAATCTACCATCCGTAATTAAAGCTACTTTCTCTCCTAGTCCTTGTCCAACTATTGCTGATGTTGGGGCTAACATCTCTCTCATACCTGGCCCTCCAACCGGTCCTTCGTTTCTAATAACAACCACATCACCAACTTTAATATCGTTATTTAAAATGGATTTTAAACATTCTTCTTCACTTTCAAAAATTCTTGCGGGACCTGTTAAAACAGGATTTTTTACTCCGCTAATTTTTGCGACAGAACCTTCTCTTGCCAAGTTGCCTTTTAAAATTGCTAAATGTCCTTTTTTATATAGAGGGTCGCTTATCTCTCTTATGACATTTTGATTCGCTGGGGGTTTATCCGGAATGTCTTTTAAGTATTCTGATATGGTTTTGCCTTCAATGTTTTTGCATTCTCCATGAATTAATCCTGCATTCAAAAGTAATTTCATTACTTGTGGAATACCACCAGCATTATGAAGATCTACCGTTACATATTTACCACTTGGCTTAAGGTCACAAATAACTGGAACTTTTTGTCTTATTCTCTCAAAATCATCAATTTTAATATCAATCCCTGCAGTATTAGCTATGGCTAATATGTGTAAAACCGCATTTGTTGATCCTCCAATTGCCATAATTACGGATATTGCATTTTCAAATGCTTTCTTAGTCATCAAATCAAGCGGTCTTATATCTTTTTTAATTGCAGATACTAATATATCAGCACTTTTTTCGGCACTTAGTTCTTTTTCAAAATCTTCTGCAGCCATAGTTGAACTGTGAGGAAGACTTAAACCTAAAACTTCTATCACTGCAGACATTGTATTAGCCGTGAACATTCCTCCACAGCTGCCAGCACCTGGTATACAATTCTTTTCAACTTCGATTAACCTTTTTTCAGTAATTTTGCCTGAGGTTAATTGTCCAACAGCTTCAAATGCACTAACCACGGTCAGATCTTCACCATTTAATTTTCCTGGCTTGATTGTCCCACCATAAATAAATATTGAGGGAATATTCATTCTTGCAATGGCTATCATGGCTCCTGGCATGTTCTTATCACAACCACCTATAGCTAGTACACCATCCATACTCTGAGCGTTGCATGCTGTTTCTATGGAGTCAGCTATGACTTCTCTTGAAACTAATGAATATTTCATTCCTTCTGTTCCCATAGAAATGCCATCACTTACAGTAATAGTGCCAAACATTTGAGGCATCCCTCCGGATCTTCTTATTGACTCTTCAGCCTTTAGTGCTAACTTGTTTAGTCCTATATTGCATGGGGTTATCGTACTGTAACCATTAGCTACTCCAATAATAGGTTTATTAAAATCTTCATCATTAAAACCTACTGCTCTTAACATCGATCTGTTTGGAGATCTTTGGACACCTTGAGTTATTGCTGATGATCTTAGTTTATTCATATTATTTGAGAACCTTTTTTATTCTATTGCCCCAACTCTTCAAGTTGCCTCCTTACATCAGCAATTGCAGAATTTAGTTGTTCTACTTTCTGCTCTAGCTTTTCTCCTTCATCCTCCTTTATGTTCTGATTAGCATCAATTGCTTCAGAACCATCTTGTATTCTTGAGGAATACATCATGGCCTTTTGCTTCTTTTCTATTTTTCTCCTATCAGCTTCGGATATTAACCACCATGCTAAACCTGCAGCACCAATAAAAGCACCACTTATTAATGAAAGAAGATTATTTGAAGACGAATCTCTGTATTCAGACATTGGTAAATTCTTTACTTATATATTATATATTAGTTCTTATCAAGGAATAAAGTACTCAATCGCAATAATGGATCTCCAATTCCAGGGTTCAATACATTTTCTTTTTCATCCTCTTCATCAATGCAAGAAGTATAGATCACTTGATTAGGGAATGACTTTGCAATTTGGTTTAACCCTTTATTACTGCAAATAGGAGCTATCAATACAATCCTATTAGAATCAACGCCCAATTTATTTAATTTTTTTAAGGTTTCTAAAGTGTTTGAGTTTTTTGTTATTTGGCCCGAAAAAATAATAATCCCTTCATTTTTATCGATTCTATTAGGTAATTCACCTAATGATAGTGTCGAATTTGGAATGACTTCTTTGGCTCCGAACCAAAGTGATAGACCTTCGGGCATCATTGCTAAAACTTTTATTGGATAATTATTGTCAATAAAAAAACCATCTGCATCTCCATTATCAGTATTTATTATTTCTTTTTTATAAGGGAGCCAATTTCTTAATGCTTCATATGTTAACCACTTACCTAACTGTTCATAACCAGTGGAATATAACACATTTGGAGTATTTGTCTCTCGTAATATTGAAAGCCAATGTTTTATTAATGGATGCGGAGGAACAATAACCTTTAGTGACATTGCCATATATTTTCCTTTAAGATAGTCTTACAAACTTTAATTACTTAAGTTCTAAAATACATTCTTATTATGATTAAATCAATTATTTTACCTTCCCTAAAGAATGCTTTTATAACATTATTATTAGTTGGAATTTTATTTTTTAATTCTCTAAATACAGCTTGGGCAAAACGCCCTCCTGAGATTAGAAATCAACAAGACCTAGATTTAGATCAAGATATGCATGGGCAAGATTTAAGCGGTAATGAATTTGTAAAATTTGATTTGAATGGATTTGATTTTAGTCAAAGTAATTTAGAGGGAGCAGTTTTTAATAATAGTAAATTGCAAAATGCAAGTTTTAGAGGTGCGAATCTAAGGGACGCACTTGCTTATGCAACAGACTTTACTGATGCAGATCTTTCAGATGTAAATTTTACAAATGCTTTATTAATGGAAAGTAATTTTGAAGGAGCAAAAATAGACGGTGCTGATTTTACTGATGCAGTTATTAGTCGTATCCAACAAAAAGAATTATGTGCTATCGCAAATGGTACAAATAGTTCTACTGGGGAAAGTACAGAGTACAGTTTAGGATGTTAGTTCTATAAAATGAAAAAGAAAATACCTGTAATAGTTGTTTCTGGATTCCTGGGCTCAGGGAAAACTACCTTCCTAAGATATTTGCTAAGAGAGAGTAAAAAAAAATTTGGTTTAATAATTAATGAGTTCGGTGATGTTGGAATAGATGGCGATTTAATTAAAAGTTGTAATAAATGCGATGATTCAGAAGATGAATGTGTTGTCGAATTAAATAATGGTTGTTTATGTTGTACAGTTCAAGATGATTTTGTTCCATCAATAAAATCTCTTCTTGAATACAACCCTAATATCGAATCAATAATTATTGAGACAAGTGGTTTAGCTCTGCCAATTCCCTTAATTCAGGCACTTAACTGGCCTGAAATAAGAAAATCTATATATCTTGATATTGTTGTTGGCATAGTTAATGGAGAATCAATGATTAACGGTTCGCCAATTAATGATTTAAATAAAATAACTAATCAATATAACGAAACAAATAAGATTGATCATAATGTTTCTATAGATGAACTCTTCGAAGAACAATTAGAAGTTTCTGATATCGTTTTAGTCTCTAGATCAGATATATTAAATGATAACCAATTTGAACTTATAAAAAAGAATCTCCAAGGAAAGTTAAATTCTTCTACACCTGTTATTAAATCTCATAATGGAAGAATTGATTTAAATTATTTATTTGATATAGATTTAAAAAAAGAGACTTATAAAGCATATCTAACTGAAGATCATGAACATAATCATGTTGAACTTTTTTCTGATTCAATGAAATCAAATTATTTCCTGGGGAAAAAAGAATTTGAAAAAGAGATATTTGAAATTATAGAAGAATTAAATATTCTTCGAATTAAAGGACGTTTATGGATACCAAATAAGTCATTGCCTTTACAAATACAAATCGTTGGAAAAAAAATTAATACTTGGTTTGAAGAATCTCCAGAAAAATGTTGGAAACCAATCGATGGAGCGGGTCTTGAACTTGTAATAATTTCCTTTGATGAGAAGTCGATAAAAACCTTTAAAGGAAAAATTAAAGAGAAATTTAAGGTTTTAAGTGATCCAAAAATAAGGATTTGATTTTATAGTTAGCTGTCGATATATTTAGCTTATTACAAAGCTTTAAATGGAAAATCCAAAAATTGCTTTCAAAGAAATAATTTCTGAAGAAGTTACTTCTAATTATAAAATTAGGTGTTCCAAATGTGGAGGTTCTGGGAATTTTAAAACACAAGAAAATTTTAGAAGAACTTGTCTTGTTTGTTTTGGAAAAGGTTATGTAAATGATTAATATATTTTAAGTAATTATTCTAAAAATATTTGTTTATTAATTAACAGTACTTTTTATTTAAATTTAAACTAATCTTTTATTAGAAATTATTTTTTAATTGGATCAATTTTCTGTAAAAGTTTTTATAAGATTAAGACCATCTGTTCTTGATCCAGCAGGAGAAGCTACTAAATCTGCATCTAATAAACTTGGAATAGAAGGCATTAAGTCTTTAAGAATAGGAAAAATGATTGAAGTAAAAATAGAAAGTGAAACGGAAAATGATGTAAGAGAAAAAATTGATTTATTGTGTGATAGGTTATTTGCTAATACAGTAATCGAAGATTATGAATATTCAATAGAAAAGATATAAGATGGAAAGTTTCACTGTAGGAATAGTTGTTTTCCCTGGTTCAAATTGTGATCGAGATGTATCTTGGGCATTGGAAGCAAGTTTAGATATAAAAACAAAATACTTATGGCATGAAGCTTCAGATTTAGGTGATGTAGATGCAATTGTTTTACCGGGAGGTTTTAGTTATGGAGATTATTTAAGATGTGGAGCAATTGCAAGATTCTCTCCATTAATTAATGCCTTGCATGATTTTGTGAAAAGCGGCAGAAGAGTATTAGGAATATGTAATGGATTCCAGATTCTAACCGAGTCTGGTTTTTTACCAGGAGCCCTTGTTGCGAATAAAAACCTTAATTTTATTTGTGATGATGTTGAATTGGATGTTATCTCAACCAAAGGAGGTTGGTTAAATACTGAACATCAAGAGAAAGGTATTAAGTTACCAATAGCGCATGGGGAAGGGAGATATCATTGTGATCAAGATACTCTAAAAAAACTAATTGATAATGAATTAATTGCTATTCGATATCGGAATAATCCTAACGGCTCTACTTTTGATATCGCAGGCATAACAAATAAACAGGGAAATGTTTTTGGATTGATGCCTCACCCAGAAAGAGCATGTGATGAAACCATAGGTGGTACTGATGGCCTATATACCTTGAAGGCATTAATTATAAATTAAAAAAAAGACCTCCAAAATATGGAGGTCTTTTTTCTGAATTTTGATTAGAAGTTTAAACAGTTGCCTTTACTTTTGAATCTAAAGCACCTTTTGCGTATAGATCCGCATAATAATTTGTACTATTCTGTTTAATCTTACTTGCTTGACCTTCACACCAAAACTGCTTGTATCTATCAAGACAAACTTGCTTCATATATTTTCTAGCTGGTTTGTTGAAATGTCTTGGATCGAAGTTTGCTTTATCTGCAAATGCAGCTTCTCTAACAGCAGCAGTAAATGCAAGTCTGTTATCTGTATCGATGTTTACTTTTCTTACCCCATTTCTGATACCTTCTTGAATTTCTTCAACAGGTACACCATATGTCTGAGGAATTTCACCACCATACTTATTGATAATGTCTAGCCATTCTTGAGGAACAGAGCTTGATCCGTGCATTACTAGGTGAGTATTAGGAAGTGCCTTATGAATTTCAGCTATTCTACTTATTGCAAGAACTTCTCCTGTAGGTTTTCTTGTGAATTTATATGCACCATGACTTGTACCTATAGCTATAGCTAAAGCATCAACCTTAGTTTTGGCAACAAAGTCTGCAGCCTCTTCAGGATCAGTTAGAAGCATATCTGTAGAAAGTTCACCTTCAAATCCATGACCATCTTCTGCCTCTCCTTTCCCTGTTTCTAATGAACCTAAGCAGCCTAACTCACCTTCCACACTAACTCCAACAGAATGAGCGAAATCTACAACCTTTTTAGTGACTGCAACATTATATTCGTAACTAGCCGGTGTTTTTGCATCAGCTTCTAAAGAACCATCCATCATTACTGATGTAAAACCATTAATTGCTGCTGAGTAGCATGTTGATGGCTCATTACCATGGTCTTGGTGCATTACAACTGGAATATTTGGATATGTTTCAGTAGCCGCAAGAATAAGATGACGAAGAAAAATTTCTCCAGCATAGCTTCTTGCCCCTCTTGAAGCTTGGAGAATTACAGGACTATCAGTTTCATGGGCTGCTTCCATGATTGCTTGAACTTGTTCAAGATTATTAACATTAAAAGCTGGGATGCCGTAACCATTCTCCGCAGCATGATCTAAAAGTAGTCTTAGTGGTACGAGGGCCATAATTAAAATAAATTAAATGCTAAATAAGCACATTGATTTCGAGATTTTAGTATAAAGAGGTATCAACTGTCACGTTATTAGATATACAAAATCCTAAATCGATGTACTATTTTATGACCCAGCGTGTAATGTTCTTAAGATATTTTATTTAGTAAGTGTAGCCTGCAATAAATAATTGCTCATCAGATGAAGGTTGAGATCCTGTTACATAGCTACCTTTTGAGGCTTCAGAGTTTGCTTGTGCTCTGGCTATTAAGGCCTTTTGACCTCCTTCTAAATTACTTCCTTTCCACGCCTTTAAACATGAGTGCTGTAAGGCTCTTCCATAAGAGAATGAAACGTTCCATAACGCTTTTCTATAAAGAGTGTTCATATTATTCAAGTAAACAGAAGCAGCCTCTTCACTTAGTCCTCCTGATAAGAAAACTATCCCAGGAACAGATGCAGGAACGCATCTTTCCATGGTTCTTATTGTCAATTCAGCTACTTTCATAGGATCAGCCTTATTCGGACAATCAGCTCCATTTACAGTCATTGAAGGCTTTAAAAGTGTTCCTTCTAGAAAGACCCCATTTGCTTGACAGGCTATATATACCTGTTTAATTACTTCTTCTTGAACCTCAGCAGTTTTTTCAATACTATGACTCCCATCCATTAAGATTTCAGGTTCAATTATTGGAACTAAACCTGATTCTTGAACCGACCTTGCATACCTTGCTAAGCCCCAAGCATTTTCTTGTATTGATAGTTTTGAAGGACAACCATCATCTGTTATCTGTAAAACTGCTCTCCATTTTGCAAATCTTGCTCCTTGTTCATAGTATTTTGCTGCTCTTTCTACTAATCCATCCAGGCCAGAACAGAAAGTTTCAACATTTCCTCCACCAGGAAGTGGATTTAAACCTTTGTCAACTTTTATACCTGGAATAATTCCTAAATCATTTAACTTCTTCACCATTGGTTCACCATCCTGGTGGTTTTGAAAAAGTGTTTCTTCAAAGAGGATTGCTCCACTTATGTATTCACCAAGACCTTCTGTAGTGAAAAGCATTCCTCTATAAGCCTTTCTATTTTCTTCAGTATTCTCTACCCCTATGCCAGCTAATCTTTTCCCCACTGTCTTTGTGGATTCATCTACAGCTAATATTCCTTTACCTTTAGAAGCTAATAATTGAGCATTTTCTTTAAGCTCTTTCTTGTAATAATTTAAAGCCATTATTTAAAAATTTAGTTCAATTGATTTTTCCAGAATATGAAGAAAAAATAAAATCAATTTAATACTTTTTCGAGTTTTAATTGATACTTATAAATGTAAGGCACTAAATTTTTATACTTATCCCACTCTTTGAAGATTCTTTTATCGCCTCGCATATTCTATGACTAGCAAGTCCTTCGCATAAACCAGGTATTATAGGTGTTTTATTAATAATACTTTCAGCCCATAAATCTTGAATTCTTATAACTGGAGCGATCCTCCCATCAGTCCATGTTTTATCAAAATTAAAAACAGAATCGGCTGTTAAATTTTGTATTTTATTTTCTTTGTTTGAAAAACTTAAATTAAAACCATGTACATAATCTTTTTGATTCTCACTTTTAAGAATAAGCGAACCTTCACTTCCATATATTTCCAAACTAAATCCTCTACCGTTTTTAGAAATTGATGATAAAGAAACCTGACAAGGAATTAATTCCGAATGATAGTTGCTAATTTCCAGATTAGCTAGACAGACATCCTCGCTTGTAACTTGAAGCAAATCAGAGGAATTTGCCAAAGATCTCTTTTTAATAGATGTTGCTAACTTGCCAGATACTTTTGTGGACTCTCCAAAAAACCAGTTCAACATATCAAATGCGTGAGTACCTAAAGCTCCAATCACCCCTCCACCTTTTGAATCCAAAGAATACCAATTCCACTCTCTTTTGGGATCAGACCTGCTGCCCATTAACCAATCTAATTTAACTAAATAAATCTCTCCTAAAATATTTTCATTAAGAAGTTTCTTCGTTTGGAGAAATAGAGGAACAGCTCTATATTCAAAGTCAACGCAAACACTTAAATTTTTAATCAAAGATATCCTTTGTAATTCCTCAATTTCAGCAGAATTGATAGCTATAGGTTTTTCTAAAAGCAAATGTTTATTATTCTCAAGAGCTTCTTTCGCTAATTTAAATCTTTTTTCAGGAGGAGTTGCAATAATAATCCCGTCAATTTCTGGGGATTTAACTAAGGCTGTCCAATCATGATAAAAATCCAAGCCAGTCTCTTTCTCCAAAAGTGATTTTTGCTCTTTTTTATAATGAAAAATTGCTTTAGGAATTAAATAGTCTGATTCTTTTAGGGCTTCTAGATGTACTTTCTTGCCAAAACCTAATCCAGCTATAGCTATTCTTAATTTCTTGTGTTTAATTTTCATGTTTATCAATTTAAGAATTCTGAACAACTATTTTCAATCACAATATCTATTAGTTCATCATTTTTAGATGTTTGCCACTTTGAATTAAATTGTGGTATTCCATTTATAGAAGTATCTTTAAACTTTTTATCATCACAATTAATTCTCATTACATAAAGTGATAACTCACCATCATCATTTGACTCTGTTGGATTTTTAAAGAACTTTGTTAATACACTTATTTCACCATTGCGAAGTGGCTTAATACTACCTCTGTCCAGCCATTCTTTCCCATCTTTATTCTCTTTTAGGAGTACCCAATCAACATTACCTAATGCATTTGTATAGTCAGCAAAATTTAAAATTATAATTAAAAGAGCTAAAGATAAAGAGAATAAATTTAAGATAATTTTCATCCTTATCAGTTTTTTTCTATAAGTTCTTTTACACCATGTATTTTTAAAATTTTTGTCAAAGTGGTTTTTAGATCTTTCCTTTTAACTATTACATCAACGAAACCATGCTCTAGAAGATATTCAGCTGTTTGGAAATTATCGGGTAATTTTTCTCTTAATGTTTGTTCAATTACTCTTCTGCCTGCAAATCCAATAAGAGCTTTTGGTTCCGCTAAAATTAAATCACCTAACATTGCAAAGCTGGCTGTTACCCCTCCAGTAGTTGGATGGGTTAATAAGGGCATGTATAGAAGATTTTTCTCTTTATGTTTTTTAAGGGCTCCTGATATTTTCGCCATTTGCATCAGACTTAACATACCTTCTTGCATCCTTGCGCCTCCCGATGCACAGACAATAAGTATCGGGTATTTTTCTTTAGTTGCTCGTTCAATTATTCTAGTAATTTTTTCCCCTACTACAGAACCCATTGATCCCCCCATAAATCTAAAATCCATCACGGCTAATGCCAAAGGCCTTGAATTTATAGAGCAAAAACCTGTTATAACTCCATCTCTTAAACCAGTACCTGCCTGACTCTCTTTAATTCGATCAGCATAAGATCTTCTATCTTTGAAACCTAAAGGGTCTGTTGGACTTAACAAGCCATCAAACTCCTTAAATGAATCTTTATCAGCTATTATGCTTATCCTTTCATCGCTATTAATTCTATTGTGATGTCCACAATTACTGCATACGTTGAAATTTGATATTAGATCCTTTCTGTAGGCTACTTGCGAACATTCTGAACATTTTACCCAAAGACCATCTCCTTCATCAGTATCTTGAGAAACTTTCCCAACAAATTGATCCTTTCGCCTTGCGGCAAACCAGTCGATTAAAGACACAATATTATCTGTTTTTTATATTAAAGTCTAACTATGGCCCTTTTATCAAGAAAGATATATAAAAATTAGAAATTTCTTTTAATCTTTAAGACTTTAAAAAAAAGTTATAGGTAATGATTTTGAGAGTTTTATAGAATTGACTAATACAAAATTTTCTAGATTTTTTATATTTTAATAAATCTAAGCATGATTTTTTTCTTCTATCATCTTATGAATTATTGGAGTAAGAATAAGCTCCATTGCAAAACCCATTTTTCCACCATTTACAACTATGCTTGTAGGACTAGACATGAACGAATCATGAATCATTCCAAGTAGGTATTGAAAATCAATCCCCCATTTTTCTCTTGCCCCTTTTCTGAAATGTATTATTACAAAACTCTCATCTGGAGTAGGAATGTTTCTACAGATAAAAGGATTAGAAGTATCAATAGTTGGAATTCTTTGGAAATTAATATCTGTTTTACTAAATTGTGGACATATATGATTTATATAATCAGGCATTCTTCTTAAAATAGTATCAACAATAGTCTCAGCTGAATAACCTCTTTCTGCATTGTCTCTATGTATTTTTTGAATCCATTCTAAGTTTGTTATTGGTACAACACCAACAAGTAAGTCAGCGTAAGATGCGACATTGTATCCTTCACCTTCAACCCCTCCATGTAAACCTTCATAAAACAGAACATCTGTTCCTTTTGGAATATCTTCCCATGGTGTGAATTGGCCTGGTTCTAGGGATGTACCAAGTCTTGTATTATGTTCTTCTGCTTCTTCTTGACTATGAAGGTAATATCTCTTCTGACCTCCGCCAGTTTCACCATAGATTTTAAATAGTTCCTCTAGTTTGTCAAAAAGATTAGCTTCAGGTCCAAAGTGAGAAAAATTTTCTCCTTTTGAAAGAGCCTCTGCCATAGCTTTTTTCATAGGCATCCTCTCAAATCTGTGATAACTATCCCCTTCTACAACTGCAGGGACAATATCTTCTCTAGCAAAAATGTGCTCAAATGCTCTTTTTACTGTACTTGTTCCTGCTCCTGATGATCCTGTTACAGCGACTACTGGATGACGTTTAGACATTTTTAAAAAACAATATCTATCGATTCTGACAGGTCATCTGCCATCTTTTTGTTCAAATTAAAAATAATTTTTAATTTATTAATTTTTTTTTAAATTTCATCAATTATCTTTTTACCAATTTCACTGCATGAAAGGATTTCGCAAGAACCATTATTTAAATCTGCAGTTCTAAATCCTCTTGATAAAACTCTATCAATAGCATTTTCTATATTTTCTGCTGCTTCTGCTTCATTTAAACCAATTTTAAGCATCATTGATGCTGATAAAAGCATCGCAATAGGATTTGCTATATTTTTACCAGCTATATCGGGAGCAGATCCATGAACTGGTTCAAAAACTCCTGGTCCTGAATTGTTTAGAGATGCTGAAGGCAGCATGCCAATAGATCCGGTTAACATTGCTGCTAGATCACTCAAAATATCCCCAAATAAATTACTTGTTAAAATCACGTCAAATTGACTAGGTTCCCTAACTAGCTGCATCGCGGCATTATCAACATACATGTTACTCAGAGACAAATTTTTATCTTTTGAAGTGATATTAGAAACCGTATCTCTCCATAATTGGCTAACCTCTAGTACGTTTGATTTATCCACGGAACATATCTTCTTATTCCTTTGATTAGCTATTTTGATTGCAATTTGAGTTATTCGTTCTATTTCGGAGGCGTCGTATACCATTGTATTGAAAGCTTTTGGAACTTTAGTGTTAGTTATATGTCCTCTGGGTTTACCAAAATAAATACCACCTATTAATTCTCTCACCACAACTAGATCTACATTCTCGACTATGTCTTTCTTTAAAGTACTTGAACCTATTAGTGATTTTCTTATCTTTACTGGTCTTATGTTTGCAAATAGGTTTAATTCAGACCTTAACTTAAGTAGTCCACTTTCGGGTCTTAATTCTCTTGGCAGAGAATCATATTTTATATCTCCTACGCATGCTAATAGAACTGCATCACTTTTCTTACATTGATCTAATGTCTCTTCTGGTGCAGGAGATCCTTTTTTTTCGTAAGCTATTCCACCAAATAATTGTTCATTGATTTCAATTTCGAAAGAATATTTTTTTGAGATTTTTTTTAATATCTTTTTTGAAACATCCGATATTTCTGGTCCAATTCCATCTCCTGATAATAAAACAACTTTATATTTGTTCATTTAATTTTTTGTTTAGTAAGACAATAAATTATTTATTGTCTAATTGTCTAAGTTTTTTTGCTAATTCAGGTAATTTTTTAAAAATACTTGAACTCCTTAACCAGGATTTATTTTTCATAGCGGGGAAACCACTAATTACTTCTCCATCTTTTATGTCGCAGTGAATTCCACATTTTGAACTTGCAATTACGTTGTTGCCAACTTTAACTCTATTATTAACTCCTACCTGTCCTGCCAATATAACCCCATCTCCAATTATTGCTCCTCCAGCGATACCAACTTGAGCAGCGAATGCACAATTTTTACCAATTTTAACCCCGTGACCAATTTGTACCAAATTATCCATTTTTGTTCCTTCATCTATGAAAGTAACTCCTACTGCTGGTCTATCAATACAACAATTAGTTCCAATTTCTACAAAACTCATAATTTTTACACTACCTTTCTGAGGCATTTTTATCCACTTACCATCTTGCGGAATAAAACCAAATCCCTCTGATCCAATGACTGTATTTGAGTTTATTACACAATGATTTTCTAGTGAGGTGTTTTCGTAAATAACACAATTTGGATGAATTATATTATCGTTACCAATTTGAACATTTCCTAAAATTGATGTACCAGGAAGAATATGATTATTATCACCAATAGTTGTATTTGCTCCTATGTAAACATTAGGTCCTATATAGCAATTTTGTCCTAATGTTGAAGTTTTATCTATAACTGCTGAATCATCAATTCCTTTATTAAAACTAATTTTTTTATATAAAATGTTTAATACTTCTGCGAATGCAATTCTTGGATTTTCTACAATAATATTTGAAATTTTTAACAACTTGAGTGAATTAAGAATTTCAGTATTATTTGTTGTGATAATAGCTGAGACTGTCGTTTGATCTAAATTCTCTCTTAAGATATTGTTTTCCTCTAAGAATGAAATTTCATTCTTTTTTGCAGTATCTAGAGAAGCTGCATTTTCTATATTTATATCATCAAAAATATTTGCAGTAATAAATTTTGAATTACCTTTTTTTATAAGATCAATTAAATCACTTAAAAGCATTTTTCAGTTAAAATTTCTTTTTTTTAAGAGAGAGCTAGAACATCCCTATGTACGACAATTATTGATGAATTAGTATTCTTTTTATCATTTAAAATACTTTTTAAATTGTCGCTACTTATTGATGTTATACCTTTGGCAACTTCTTTATTATCTGTATTTACAATTTTAACTGCTTGATTAACTGTAAAGTTTCCTACTACTTCTTTGACACCAACGGCCAAAAGTGAGGCTCCTCTTTTCTCAATTGCGAGACAAGCCCCATCATCTAGGATTATTTTCCCAACTGTTTGAATTGCGTGTGAAAGCCAACTTTTTTTGTTCCTTATAGGTTTTTCAATAGGATAAAATAAAGTTCCAATTTTATTTCCGTTAAAAATACTTATTAAGTTTTTTTCATTCCTGCCATCAGCAAGTTGTACTTCAACTCCCCCTTTTGTTGCAATTTCAGCTGCTAGTAGTTTTGTTGCAATGCCACCTGTTCCCCATTCATTATTTACGTTACTTATGTTTTTATCTTTAATTTCTTTTAATTGGTTATTGTGTACTTCTTTAATTGGATGAGCATCTTTATTCTTTCGTGGATCTTTTGAATATAAGTTTTCTATATCTGTTAATAAAATCAGCTTATTTGCATTTATAGCTAATGCAACTAAAGCAGAAAGAGTATCGTTATCTCCATATTTAAGCTCTTCATTCGCAATAGAGTCGTTTTCATTAACAATTGGGATTACATTCAAATCAATTAATTTCTTAAATGTTTTAGAGGCGTTATTGAATGATTTACGCGAATTAAAATCTGCTTTTGTTATGAGTATTTGAGCAATATTATGTCCTAATTTTTTAAAAGTTTTATCGTATATAGCCATTAAATTTACTTGTCCAACTGCCGCAGTAGCTTGCAATGTACTTAATTCAGTGGGCCTTGCTTTTAAGTTTAATTTCTTACAACCTAATCCAACAGCACCACTAGTTACTAAAACTATTTTATTCCCTTTTAAAAGGAAGTTTGTGAATGATTTGCATAGGGTTTCTATTACTTCTTCTGTTGAGATTTTATCTGTTCCTCTGAGAATACTAGTACCAATTTTTATTACCCAAGTTTTCATTTTATAAAAAAAGTAATTAAATTTTCCATGAACAAAGTTAAATTTAATTTAATGGGCAGGCCATCTTGACCTAACCGCTTAACTAATATTGTTTTTATATTACATCTATTGCCAACAACAATATCTGTAAAAATTCTATCTCCAATAATAGCAATATTTTTTGAATCACATTTGAGTTCATTGATTACCTCTAGGGTTACTTTTTTTCTTGGTTTTAAGGCATTAAACTTATATCTAATTTCTAAATCTTTAGCTATTTTACTAATACGTTTTTCGGAAGGATTATTACTAATTAAATATAAGGAGAAGAACTTTTTGGATTCAAATATCCAATCTTTTACAGCCTTAGGAATTCTGGTTGATTTTCTATTTATTAGGGTTCCATCAACATCAATTAATAAACAATCAATACCTTCTTTTTGAATCTTTGAAAGAGTTATTTCATATATTGGCAGTTTGGAATCCCAATAAGGTTCTACAATTGATCCCATTAATTTTAATAACTATTCTTTTCTAGCTCTGATTCAATTAAAGGCTGAATTCTATCAAAATCGTCATCTTCAATTAAGGTTGCACCTTTATCTTTTAATTTTCCGACAATAAAAAATGGATCTAATGGAATATATAGTCCATATTCTTGATCTAATACATTAAAACTTACGAGTAATTCATAGGTTTCACTATCTTCCTCAAGGTGATCTTCTTCTAATTCATCATATATTGGTTCTTCAAGTTCACCTGAGACCGTTAAAGTAACTGCTGATCTAATTAGTCTTAAATCATGTTCTTGCAGTACAGCGTCAGCATTCTTAAGAATTTGTTCATTCTTTTCTATCTTTTGAATTAATTCAGGTTCATCTTTTTCATTAATTTTAAAAAGACTTATTGGGGTATCAACAGGAGTTAATAATGCATATTCTTCACCCTCAATTTTTACTAATTGTTCTAGATAGCAAAAAAGTTCATTATCATTTGAGTCTTTTAATATAAGTGTCTTTGCCTCATAGTTATCTTTAGAATTAGATTCTTCCATTTAAATTTTTCTAAATATAATTTTATACTAATATCTTATAGGCTCTTTACCCACTAATTCTGTTAATTCAGGACCTTCTTGAATCCATTGTTCAAGAATTATCATTGCAGAAAAACTATCAATTAAACCAGATTTATCTTTCTTAACACCAAATCTATTAGTAGATTCCCATGTTGAACTATGTTCGTTAACGAATGAAAAAGGAAGTTTTAGTTGATAAAAAAGTAATTCTCCGTATTCTTTACAATCCAATGTTTGGCTTGTAAATTTACCATTTTCATCAAGTGGAAGTCCAACAATAAATCCAGTTAAATTAAGCCTATCAATGTGGTTTCTAATAATCTTAAACTCTTGATTATTTTTTAATCTAGTTACAGCTGGAAGTATATTTGAAGTAATGCACAGAGGGTCACAATAAGCCAATCCAATCCTTTTTATTCCTACATCTAAACTTAATATTGACCTTGGTTTTGGTTTGCAGAATTTCACTTAGTCTTTAAAGGTAAAGGAGATGGATATGGATCTCCCTGAGGATTCAATTTTTGAAAGATAGATTCTATAGATTTATTTATTTTATTAACTTGCTTAGCTTTATTTTTAATTATTGTATTTCTTAAAAGAATAATCTCTTGAGATTTTTCTTCTAACTCACATTCCTCAAGGAAGGAATTTAGTTGAATATTTTCTTTATATGTTTTTAGAATAGAAAAAGGTGATCTTTCAAAAAATTTATTTACAAAATTTTTCAAAATAGGATTAAAACTGTCATCCCAATATCTACTTATAGTTAAGGTGTAAATCTCTAAATTTTGATAATTGATATCTTTTAATATGGTACATAAAACTGAATTATTTAAAATTAATGCTCCACTATTAGAGTTGTTTCTTTTAAGAATATCTTTTTGATCAAAATCTAAAATATTACGTATTAAAGGAGATTGATTTGATCTAATAAAATTGACTACTTTTATTAGATTTGCTCTATTTATCTCTTCAAATTCATTGATTAAATTATCCTTTAGAATATCTTTTTTCATAGAGCTATTGTGATTATTTCTTATCCAAAGTTTAATTTCCTCTGATGGTTGAAAACCTAATTCTCGAGAGGTTGATATAAGGTCATGATTATTTATTTCAGAGTTAATTAACCAACTTGATGTCTTAATACCTGTTATAGAGATTGATTTCTTTATAAGGCCTAAAGTCAATTCCCTACTAGTTAAGGAACAGTTTTTGTTTATTAACTTAGGTTTAGATATTTTTAAGCAAGTCTCTTTAGTATTTAAAGGAAATATATTTAAATAACCTATAATTTTGTTTCCATCAATAGCAATAATACATTTATTCTTATTTTTTTTTAAATTATTTAAGAAAATTTTTAAGTCATCAAAGGTATTAATAATTGCCATTTTAAAAAACCAATTATTTAACTCCTTATTTTTAATATCTATTAAAAGGTTAATGTGGCGTATATGAAGTTCCTCATAAGTTACTTTAATTTCATTTTCAAAATTTAAAAATTTGCCTTTATTTAGTTTCATTTACTCTTTATGTCGTATTAATACTATAGGCGTTTTTTCATCGGCATTACCTGCAGGATTAAATTTCAAGGTTCTTTTGAGTATTTTATTCACCGATTTATCTGAACTGGCTAATATTTTTACTCCTCCTAGATCATTAACATCTACTACAGCTACCTCTATATTAAGATATCTTGATAAGTTCTTACAGAATAATTTTGCATTTTCGGGGCCCATAACGATGCTTTTATCATAAGGTGTTACTGTGCCACTGATATCGTCAATTAGCGATGATTCAGAGCCAGTTAATCTATAAAATATTCCTTTAACACCGATTAATTTAAAAAGAAATCCTATAAATAATGAAAGGGTTATTCTGGTAACGCCAATTTTGTTAATTAGTAATTGCATTCCACAAGCTGTTGCAAGACTACTTGTAGGTTTGAAAAAATAACAAAGTAATTTAGAAAAAAAACTATATTCAAGATTTTGTGGAGATATATATCTACTTTGCATAATTGCTAGAGGACTTTCTCCTATGGTCAAAATATCATTCTTATGAACAATTCCTTTGCTGTAATTAATTAATGTATCTAATGGCTCATCAAAACATCCAAGTATGTCTGTTCTGATTGCTAAAGCATCATAATCTTTATTAATAGGAACTTCAATTACTTCTTTTGTCTTATGTTTTTTACTATTTAAATTCAATAAAAAACAATCTTTTTTATTAGTTATGCCAAAATGTCCGTAATTTTCCCAAATAACTTTTAACCAGATATATTTTATCTTATTTCTAAAATCACTATTATTAAACTTTATAATTACCTGTATAAAAGTTTCAGAATTTGACTTAATAATAGTGGTTGGCCAGTAATTTTTTATGTTTTCTTTTCTTGATGCATTATAAATATAAATATCTTCTTCATAATCCATATTTTTAAAATATTCATTTCCTTTACTTTTAAAAAAGTCTAATTCAAGGTTGAGATTAGATACCATCGTCTCTTTGAATTTACTTTTATTAACTATTTTAAAATCAATTCTTATTTCATTTAGGTTATCTTTCTTTTTGATTTTATAATCTATAGGTATTAAAACCAAATCAGATCTAGGTGAATATTTTAGATATAGATCTGATAAAATTAATAAAGCTAAAAGTACTAAAGGAATATTTATAAATAACATTTTCTAGAAATATTTAATCCGTATTTAATTCTTCTTCTGAAATTGTACTATTGTATTCATTAAAAGCTTCTACAGTAAATTTAGAATTAGTATTTACTTTGATACCTGTGCTTTCCGATATGATATTGTTCAATTCACCAAAATCAACCATTCCATTTTGATAAAATTTAATTTCACCATTACCATCAAGAATGATAGTTTGGGGAATTAATCCATTCCAATAGAAATTTGGTTGATTTGCTTCTTTTAAAGGTTCTTCATTTTGCAATTCGTCTGTGGTTAAAGCAATAATATCTATATTTTCTCTCCATAATAGATCTAAGCCTGATATTACTGGAGCCATTGCCTTGCTTTCAGAACTATCATCAAGGTAGAAAAAAAGAACTGAGGTCCTTTTGTTTTTTAATGATTCTTTTAGTGTTGTCTTAGGCGGGACTATTGAACCATTACCTGCGTATATTGGAAAAATATTGCCATCAAAACTGTCAGTATCTCTAGCTGCATTTGCTGGATAGCTACTAAAAATAATTAAGATAATTAGTAAATATTGAAATATCTTCATTAAAGTTTGAGAATTTACTTTGAGATGGATCTGCCTAATCCTTGAAGGATACCTTTCCCAACTAATCCGATAGCTTTGCCAAGGACTTTTGTAAGGAAAGTAACGAAAAGATCACCAATATATTTTACAGCAATCTCTAATTGTGGTGCTATTGCATCTCTTATTTCAACTAATAACGTAACTTGTTTTTGTAGCCATTCTAAATTTTCTAGTTCTTTTTCCCTATTCTCATTTTTAAAGTATCGGGTGAATTTATTATCTATTATGTCTATATACTCTCGTTTACTTTCATATAAATAAATAGGCATATAAATATATTCATGCCAGCGATTATAGTTATTAATATTATTTCTAAACCTTTCAAAATTCCTGGTTGACTGTAATTCAGGATTAATAAGAACAGTTCTTAACTCCGGCCAATTTGAACAAATATTAAATAATTCAGAAGCTAACAAATTACAATTTCTTATTATCCAATTAGAGATTATATTCTCTAGTACGATAAATGATTCTGTCTCATATAAGGGCAATAATTTCCCATCGTATTCTAGTGGTTGATTTTTTATAATTGGTTCAATAAACATGATTGATTCATGAGATTCTTTATCGATTTCATCAAAATTTGCTTCTTTATAAAGAAATTCATTTATTGATAAAGACTCTTTATCTCTTCGTAATCTAAAATAATTTTCGGTTATATTTGAAATTGTATTAATTTTAAGTTCATTTACAAGTGAATTGAAGTCTTCTTTAAAATCTTTTTCTTTATAATTTTCTTTTATATTTTTTATTAAATTATCTAACTCATCTAACATTTTGATTATTAGACGAGAGATGAATTCTTTCTTTATACCTGAAAGAATAATTGATGAATTACTAAAATCTATATTTATATTAGAGGAGTTATATCTCTCTCTAAGTCTATTTAAAATTAAATTCCATATTTCTAAAGTATTCTTTTCTTTAATAATAATTGTATTTCTATTTATATTCTCTATAGCAATTTTCTTGTCAGTGTAAATTGATTCTGTATAAAGGTCTAATGAGTTGCCCCATATGAAAATTAAAAAAGATTTTGCAGTTATAAGTTCCCTTAACCTTCCTTTTAAAATAAATTTATAAAAATCTGGAGTGGAGTCTGAGTTTACATATTTAAAAATATAATTTATCTCGTTATCAATTTGTTTAAGGCCTGATGTGAGTAATTTTTGATTAAATGTTAGTAATTTTTCTTTTTTGTTTTTCACATTGGAATTATTCTCTAGATCAAAAACTCTACCACCATTTAAAATAATATTAATAGATTCAAGAACATTATCTACGTTAGGGTTTAAAAGAAAACCTTCAGCATTTAAAGATGGTGATTTTTGGGCTACAAGCTCACCTGAAAGAATTATTAGAATTTTTGATTCAGCCCATCTTTCTCTTAATTTTAATAATTCCAGTCTAATTAGATCTTCTGATTGGAAATTAAGAATATTCCATATTATTAAATCAGGAGTTTTCCCCTCTATTCCACTATTTAGTGTTATATCTAAATTTTTGTCTAGCGATGTTAATTTAAGCGATAAGGATTCTGCTATTAAGCTTGGAGCAATAATTAGTATGGATTTTTTTGAAAGTAATTCCAAGACTTAATTTCTTATATCTTTTCCAAAATTAACTAATAATTAGAGTAAATACCAGCCTTAAGTGAAAAATTTTACCCAATTAAGCTTGATATTTTTTATTCAATTCAATATCAGTTAGCCTTTCTGTTGACAATACTTTATTTGCTTCATTTATTGTAAATTTATTTTCATAAAGAGCTTTTCCCACTATTACTCCATATAGTCCAAAACTTTCAAATTTGATTAAAGATAATAAATCAGAAATTGATCCTATGCCGCCTGAAGCGATAACTGGAAGATCAGTTATATTAAGGATCTCTCTTATAAAAGTCTCATTTGTCCCCTCTAACGTCCCATCTGTGTTTATATCGGTCACAATAAAACTAGCAATTTTAAACGAAGAAAATTCCTTTACTAAATCTGTAGCTAAAATATTGGATTGCTCTAGCCACCCTCTTGTACTAACTTTACCCTCTTTAGCGTCAATTCCAACAATTATTCTTCCTGGAAATTTATTTGATAATTCTTTAACTAAGGCTTTATTTTCTATGGCAGAAGTTCCCATTATTACTTTGTCAATACCATATGAAAATAATTGTTCTATCCTTCCTTGAGACCTTATGCCTCCACCAATTTGAATAGGTATATTAACTGTTTTTATTATCTCTTTTATTGTCTTATCATTACTTGGATTTCCACTTTTTGCCGCATCTAAATCAACTACATGAATACATTCTGCCCCTTCACTCTCCCAAAATTGAGCTTGTGCATGAGGTTCTTTAGAGAAATCTTTTCTTTTATTAAAGTCACCTTTGAAAAGCCTTACACACTTACCATTCATTAAATCAATTGCTGGTATTAGTTTCATAAAATCATCCTTTTCAATAATTGCTACTTGGTAGTACTATTCATTATGTAGTTCTAACTTAGATTACTACTTCAATTTAATATTTTTTGAATATGAAAATTCTTGTAATGGGCGGAACTAGATTTGTTGGAAAGTCTTTGGTTCGAAAGTTATTAGATCAGAATTATGATGTTGATGTTTTCACTAGAGGTAATAAAGCTCATCACGAGAATACAAATTTAATTAAGGGTGATAGGAACAATCTAGAAAGTATTCTTAAGCTTAAAAATATAAAATATGATTATGTTTATGATATTTCTGGGAGAGAGCTAGATCAAACGAAACTTCTTATTCAAAATTTATGTGACTCTTTTCAAAGATATATATATGTAAGTTCTGCTGGTGTTTATAAAGATAGTTATGAATTGCCATTATCTGAAAAGACACCACTTGACCCGAATAGTAGACATAAAGGGAAGTTTGAGACAGAAAATTGGTTAATCAATCAAAAAATTCCTTTTACAAGTTTTAGACCTACATATATTTATGGCCCAGGAAACTATAATAAAATAGAAAATTGGTTTTTTGAAAGGTTATTTAATAATAAATCCATACCAATTCCAGGAGATGGTTCCTTAATTACTCAATTAGGTCATGTCTCTGATCTTACTGATGTAATGATTAGGTGCATTAATTATGACATTTCTAAAAACAATATTTATAACTGTTCTGGTGATAAAGGTGTAACTATTAAAGGTTTAATTTATATGTGTGCTGAAGTTTGTGGCTTGAACAAAAATGATATCTCTTTAGAAACATTTGATTATAAACTATTAGATCCTAAATCAAGAAAGGGATTCCCAATTAGATTAAATCATTATCAGACAGATATTTCTAAGATCAAAAATGATTTAGATTGGGAGCCTAAATTTGATTTGTTGAGTGGATTAAAGGATAGCTTTCTAAAGGATTTTGAATTTAAAAAAGAAGATACTTTTGATAAAAAACTAGACAGTGTCCTCTTTAATCCTTAAATAATCTATACAAGTTATTATAGTTAGCAAAAAACCTAACCAATAAAAAACTAAACCTAAGTCATTAAATAAGTCATTTTTAAAAGGTATAAAGAATAAAAATAGTGAAATAAAAAAGAAAAAGGTTTTATATTTTCCTAGTTGAGATGCAGGTAAACCATCATCTGTATTTTTTCTTATGCCAGATATTACTAATTCTCTAAATATTATGATTGATAAAGACCAGAATGGGATTAAATTATTTTTACAAAGTAACACTAATGGAACCAATAAAAATACTTTATCGCTCAAAGGATCTAAAATTGCTCCAAGTCTAGTTTTAAGATTTAATCTTCTCGCTATAAAACCATCAAAATAATCAGTTAATCCTCCAATAATAAGGAGGATAAAAACATAAAAAGGTCTATTTATTTCTAAAAAAAGTATTAAAGGGAATACAAGCAATAATCTAGAAATCGTTAAAATATTTGGCATATTTACGATTAATTTATTAAGATTCTCTTTCTTATTTAGCAAATTATTTTCTATTAATATAATTATTTTACACTTATAAGAAACTTTAACTTTTAGAAAAAATAATTTTTTATTTTAATGAATAATTTAAAAATCCTTATTTCGACATCTGTCTATTTCCTAAAGATTATGAACACTTCTTTTCGCATTTAATCTCGGCATTTTATATTATTTAACTATTATTGTTACTCCTATCCAAAATGCATCCGCATAGCTTAAAGCTATCTCCAGAATCTGATTTGATTTCTAGTATTAAAGAATATTCTCTCTCAAATCAAATATATGGTTATGTTTCAGGTGTGGTTGGAAATCTTAGACAGGTTTGTATTCAGTGCCCTGGAAACCAAGAAATAAATAAATTTGAAGGGAACTTAGAAATAGTATCTCTTAATGGTCATTTTAATAAAGGTGAAGTACATCTTCATTTGAGTTTCGCTGATGAGGGATGTAATGTTTTTGGAGGACATTTAGAGGAGGGCTGTATTGTAAAAAAAGGTACCGATATATTCTTACTTTCTTTTGAACAAAAGATTATTGATATTTCAAATAAAACATTGAATGAAAATAATTCAAGAGTGAAAATATATATTTTGAAAGATTGTCCTTGGTCTAAAAGAGCTATTAGATTGCTTAATTCATTATCTATTTCCCATCAAGCTATTGTAATTGAGAATGATGATATCTTTAAAAAAGTTATGAGTCAAAGCAAACATAATACTTTTCCACAAATATTTTTGGATAATAGATTTTTTGGAGGATATGATGAGCTTTCAAAACAAGCAAAATTGGATTATTTGCTTTCTTTTAAGTAAACTAATTTTTTAATTATCACGGTTATTGAGTTTCTCAGAAATTAATTCATCCTCTAATTGCTTTATTAGCCTAGAGACAAGAGTTTGAAATTCTGGCTGGCAACCTTTAAAGGCTGCTTTATGTCTTATGGGTTCATTTCTTGTTCTTAAATCTGTAAGCATCAATTGTAATGCATCAATTTTGGGATTTATTTGCATGGTTTTATTTATATATTTACATCTTTTAAATCATTTGCATAGCTTTTTTAAAAGAAATTTTTTTATTTTCAGGTGAACTTGTAACTTCAATTATTTTGTTAATTGATTCCTTATTTTTTAGAGAATCTATACAAATCTTGGCGACCAGTCTTCTGGGTATTGAGCCCTTAATTTGAGTATCTTCTTTTGAGTATTCAATTCTTTCTAACTTTATATCTTCACTTTCTTTTAATCCTCCAGGCCTAATAATAGTCCAGTCTAAACTTGAATTTCGTAGGAAATTCTCACCTATCTTTTTCCAGATTAGAATTAGCCCAAATAAATTTAATGGGTGAAAAATTTTACCTGTACACAAAGAACTCACTAATATTACTCTTTTAATACCAACTCTTTTGCAACTCTGTAATTGTCTATACACACCTAAAGCATCAACCTTTGCTGGTCCAGTTAAATCTAAAGATGCTCTTGCACCAGTAGCAATTACTAAAGTATCTATATTCTCTAAAGAGTTATCTAATTCTTTTTTATTATCTAAGGAAACCCTAATCGTTTCTATATTTTCAAGTCCAGATGCAACTATTGAGTTTTTTCTAATTATTTGCCTTACTTTTAATCCTTTTTTAACTGCTTCTTCGGCAATTCTAAAACCTGTTTTCCCTGATGCACCTGAAATTGCTATGTTCATAATGTAAAAAAAAACTAATTTAATAATTATATTTATTTTTAAGGCTTTTTACATATGAACTTCCGCTTTCTTTTGGGATAAAGAGTTCTACAAATATAGCATTTTGTCCCATCACATCCTCTTGCTGTGCAATATTCTCTTCCATAGAAGATTATTTGTAAGTGTAATTTATTCCATTCCGCTATAGGGAATATTCTTTTGAGATCCTTTTCTGTCTGTATTACATTGTCCCCTTTCGTTAAACCCCATCTTTGTGATAAACGATGTATGTGAGTATCAACTGGAAATGAAGGAATATTAAAAACTTGTGCCATTATAACTGATGCAGTTTTATGACCTACTCCTGGAAGAGATTCAAGTTCTTTATAAGTACTTGGTACTTGTTTGTTAAATCTCTCGACAAGTAGTCTCGACAGATAAAAAATATTTTTTGATTTCTGATTAGATAGACCTAATTGTTTTATATATTGATAAATTCCTTTTATTCCAAGCTTTACCATTTTTTCAGGATTATCTGCTACTTTAAATAATTCCTTAGTTAATTCATTAACTTTCTTATCTGTTGACTGAGCACTTAAAACTACTGCAACTAATAGTGTGAAAGCATTTGTATGGTCAAGAGGTATTGGTGGTGATGGATATAGTTTTTTAAGCTCTTTGAGGATTATTTCGGCTCTTTCAATCTTTCTCATTTAATTTAGATCCTTTGATTGATGTATAAAATTATACAAGCATTATTTTTGTTGAATATTTTCTGCTAATTTAATAATTTTAAAGTAAAAGTTTTTAGTGAAAAAAGAGGGTTTAATAATTGATGATTTACATCATAAATATAATAAACATAATCT
>QCIF01000014.1 GCA_003216835.1 Prochlorococcus sp. AG-402-K10
TTGGATCAGTTGTTTGTCTTACTTTAGGCTCTGGCTTTTTTATTTTTGGAGAAAATCAAAAAATTGGAGCAGCTTTTTTATTACTTTTTCTAATTCCTACAACAATAATATTTCATGTATTTCCATTTGATCTAAAATCAGTGCTTATAAATCTAGGCTTGATTGGAGGATTAATTATTACTGCTTTAAGAGATTCGAAATATAAATAGGTATTAATTAAAAGAATAAAGTAAATTAATTCTTTGGCAATTTTGATATAGAAAGACTTTTTATACCCATAAAAATTACTTATATCATTTAAAAAATTTTCTTACTTAATAAATTACCAATTTTAATTCAGTAAATAAAATACTCTTTCGAGCCTAGGTGAGTTTTAACTTATTCTGGCAAATAAAAAGAATTCAAAGAACACTAAAAATATCTGAAAATTTTTATTTATCAACTCTATATATACTGGCATGATTTCAAAAAGGCTTTGTTAATGTAATTTTCATTCTTTGTTTTTAGTTCGTTAAGAGATACGCGAACCTCTTTCTATTTCTCTCAAATAATTAATTTTAAAGCCTTTTAGTCAAGGTAAGATTTTTAACTTCATCCAAAATTAATATTTTCTTGAAATAAACCAAATAAGTTATTCCCAACTATGGCAGAAATTATAAGAACAGCGGCTACTATTGCAAAAAGAACACTTACATCTTTTATGTCGTAGGGAGCCTTAAATAATGGTTTTTGATTTGTCATAGTTATTGATTTTTCAAATTATTAATAATCTTAGTCTAATTATCAATACAATTAATGAGTGGCTTTTTTATTTGCATAATTTTAAAAATATTTTGTCTAAGGTTATTTTTGTAAGATTTTTTCGTCTTACAAAGTCCTATATCTCAATTAAATAATATTTTAGGATAAAGAGTTTTAATTATCAGTTACCCCTGGATCGCTAAAGTTAATTTGGATATAAAGAATATATTTTGCACGCCACTAATTTACCTCAAAATTATATGCCGATTAATTGGTAGTAATTTCAGATATTACCAAATAAAAAAGCCACTTTAAGTGGCTTTTTTATTTGGTTGATAATTTACTAACTTGTGTAAGCTTTTCCTCTGTAAGTTAGTTCAAGGTGTTGCTTCTTTGCAATTTGTTTGTTTTGGACGTACTTTTGTCCTCTATAAACTAGAGTCATTTTTTTAAGCTCCTTTTTAAGTCTAAGTCCCCGTTCCATGGCTTAGATCGACTTGCGGCTTGTTATGTACAAGTTGAACGTTTTGGTAGCGGTTGCTACTTTTTCAATATACCATAAATAGATAACTTTCGTATTATTTATCAGAAATATATTTAATATTTTACGAAAAGTACTTTTTTAATTATTTTGTTGATCTATAAACTCTATAAAAACTTATGCAGGTTACATTTTGTACTTTTTTAAGAAGTATTTTTTATTTAAACACTTTTTAACTGTAAAATTCGGGAAATAATAAAATTTGTTTTATGTTTTCTAGAAGCAAAAAACCTACAGCTACAGGAAAAAGATTTAAATCTGCCAATACTCAATGGACTCCATTATTTGCTGACTTACTTCCATTCGCAGGTAAAATGAACGAGAAAGTTCAGTTGGTAAATGCTTTAGCCTTTACCTTTATTATGGGTGTTTCAATTTTTGGTATAGCTCTATGGAGGATAACTGCCATAACATAATTGTTTTTTAATTATTCTTAATTTTTGATTCTTTGTGATTAATCATTGTGATTAACCACCTAGAGGCTAATGCTCTAGATATAGCTCTATTTTTTAGAAATCTACATATGTAAATATGTAGATTTTTTTCGTTTGTGGAGTTAAATTTCTCTTCAAATTCTAGTATTTCTTTATCTGTCGTTCTTTTTCTTAGTTCATCAACTAAAGCATGGCTAGAGGAATCATTAAATAAATTCCCTATATTTAAGCTTATTGTCATAATTAATTTATGTACCTATTAAAGAGGTAGCCATAAATTAAATTTTTAAAAACAAATTTGTTTTTTTATTTACAAATTATTTAATATTTAATTTTTAATTTTTCGGTTTAGCTAAAGGAAGTAGACACTTATCTGAATCGCAACCTGCTGGTCCCGCTTCAGATAGTTCTCCAACATCATATTTATTGAGAGCGTCAAAAAAATCGTCATTAACTTTTCTCTCTATTACTTTATTTTGCAATGATATATATTCCTCTTTACTTATTGGTTCAAAAGGTAATCTCGGGAATGTTGCGTTGGCACTAAATCGAGCTAGTAAAGCCGCCGATATGTAGCCTTCATTATTTGTAATAGCATTATGAATCGCTTTCGCTAAGTCCTCAATTTCATTTTCTCTAAATTCAACTGTAGCAGAGGTATTATGCTCTGTATAAAACTTTTGCACTTGCATATAAAAATCAAATTGAGCTAATGCGGAGAAATTATTGATGTCTATTTGGTCTGCGCCCTCTATATTTGCCCAGCTAACTTCTGTTGGGATTTCAACTAACCATTCTGTACATCTTGGATCAAATGGATTATCAAGCAAGCAACCATTTTCATCTTTATCAGATTGAGATGGAACAACTGAGTAACCATAATCCATGCATGCTAAAGCTATTGGATCATTTTTTCTGAAAGTGATTCTTCTAATGAATCTTTGAGCCTTTGGAGGATGCCATCCTGGAGCTGCTCCAGTTAGAAGACTTTTAGTCCCAGCTGGCTGAACAGTTGTGCATCGATTTGGTCTTCTTAGATTATGTTTATCACAATATTCCCAGACAGTTTCTTTTACTATTTTTCTCCAAGAATCTAAGAATTTAGCTTCCTTCTCCTTGAACGCTTTTCCTTCTTCGTTATCGGGCCTTCCTGCTTCCCACCACTTCAACCATGGTGTCCCAAAGGCATGGACACAAAAATCAAATAGTCCTGTGAAACTTACACCTACAATAGGGTCATATTCTCTACTCTTTCTATAACGCTCAACTTCAAATTCATGATTAAGTAAGCAAGCTACGGAAAGAGCTGCTGCCTTAAAAGCTTTTTTTTGCTCTTCAAAATTTTCGGGATCAATCTGATTTAAATGAACTTCAGCTAAATTGCAATGGAAATCATTCCCCAAGATCTCCCCACAAGGGTTAAGTCCATATCTGCTCATCCTGTGATCTAGCTCTTCTTCAGAGAATGGACCATAACTACTATTTATCCAATTTCTGGCTTCATCCTTACCTTGTGCAGAGTAAATTTCAATGAATTCCTTTCGCAATTCATCATCTTTGAGAATATCCGCATTTGACCTTGCTATTGCTTCTGGAGCAAATTGTATAGCCCCCTCACCAGAATGGAATTGTTTTGTGACAGCATCCAAAATAGTTTTGTAAGAGGGTTTTGTATGGTAAACCCTAGTATGGTTGGCCATCCTGAGGGCATCTTTTTCAGGATCTATTCTCCAATTGCCATTATCATCTTGACTCCATAGATTTTCTTTTGCCGATGCAGCTTCCTTATCATCTGAGGCGAATTGTCTCATACCAGCACTTCTTCTTATATTCCCCGCAACTATGGTTACTGCAGCTTCATCAATCAATAAACAACACTCTACTGTACTTAATTTCCTGCCAATGGCCTTTCCAAGAAGAGATGCGACTCTAGAGTAAAGATCTTTCAATTTAATAGGATTTGCCATGCCACCAAAACCTTTTAATGATTCTCCAGCAGGTCTAATATCTTCCAAATTAATATAAACATCAATTTCCCTTTCAAGACTTTCGTTACTTGATGCTTCAAGAAGATATTTATAGCTATCCACCCAGCCTCTTCTGCTATCTCCAACTTTGATATGAAGATCTTTCCCTTTGATTTCTAATGATGACTTTTCTTTTCTTTGATCTTTAGGAGTGATTCCAACTTCACTAACTGATTTAATATTTATTTTGTTTATTACCGTAGGTAGATTTTTTATAAAATGAGGCTCAATTATTGCCCCTGTTCCACATCCCATCATTGCTAAGTCCATCATCAAAGCGAAGGCTTCCCAATCAATTAAGTTTGTTGAGGTACAGTTGTATGCTCCTGAGAAATTTTGATTCTTATTAATCCAAGGAGTTCCGCCGATCCATAACCATCTCCCTGAAGGTTGGGCTTTTTGGTTACTTTGCATCTCTCTCATTAGGACCAATTCTTCATCTGAAAGTTTTCCTAATTCTTTTAAACCCGATAAATTTCTTTCACCTACTTCTCTCCAATTCTCTCTTTTCCCTGAGGCTGTCTTCCTACTGTATGACCTAAAGAAAACAGGATATGCAGCTGGGGCTGACTGTGGAAAATCATCTTTTTTAAGATTATTAGAATTGCTCTTTGAGGAAGCTTTATTTGGTGCAATTGTCACGATAAAAAAAAAGTATGTAAATAACCGGTAATGGCAGAATAACTCTACCTGTGGGGTCTGCAACTATTCTTACCACTAATTAACTGTTTGTGTAAAAATATGTCTAATATGAAATCTTTGCTTATGAAAGTTTATGGAAAGAGTTCCTGAACCAGAATTGATGGAAACAAAAGAGCAAGTTATTTCTTATAGTGAGGCTGACTTCTCAGAAGGGGAGCATAATTTAATTAATCAAATAGATTATTACCTGTTAAAAAACAAAATTAGTTTGGGTGAAAAAGATTTGATTGTTGATTTAGGATGTGGGCCAGGAAATATATCTGAAAAATTAGCAATAAGGTGGCCAAATACAGAAGTAGTTGGGGTAGATGGCTCTAAAGAAATGATTATTAAAGCAGAATGTAATAAAAAGATTTCTAGTTATAGAAAACAACTAAATAACTTACATTATGTTGTCGCTGATATTAAAAATTTTGAGTTAAGTGCAACTTCTCAGAAAAAAGAAATAAAACTTCTGGTAAGCAACAGTTTGATTCATCATCTTACTCATCTTGATGATTTTTTTAAAACTATAGTTAGATTGTCCAATTCTTTTACGGTGAATTTTCATAAAGACTTAAAAAGACCGCTAGATGAGAAGTCGGCTTTAGAGCTTAAAACAAAATGCTCAAGCAAATATAATAATATTCTTACTAATGATTATTATGCGTCTTTGAAGGCTTCTTATACTTACAAAGAATTAAAAGATTTTCTTTTGAAAAATAATCTTCTTTCCTTGGAAGTATTTGAGGATTGTGATCAATATTTAATCGTATATGGTAAGGTTTAAGCTTAATGAAATCACTAAATATCAGTTAAATGAGTTTAAGTAGTAAAAGTTTAAATAATGAAGATATCTTGGAGGCGGTAAATAAAAGAAGAAATTTTGCAATTATTTCACATCCAGATGCTGGCAAAACTACTCTTACTGAAAAGCTTCTCTTATATGGAGGGGCGATCCAACAGGCAGGAGCAGTAAAAGCTAGGGGGAATCAGAGGAAAGCCACATCAGACTGGATGGAACTAGAGAAACAAAGAGGTATTTCTATTACTTCAACTGTCTTGCAATTTGAATATGAAAGATCAGTAATAAATCTTTTAGATACTCCAGGCCACCAAGATTTTTCTGAGGATACATATAGAACATTAGCTGCCGCTGACAATGCAGTCATGTTGGAAGATGCCGCTAAGGGATTAGAACCTCAAACAAGAAAATTGTTTGAAGTTTGCAGAATGAGGAAAATACCAATATTTACTTTTATTAACAAGATGGACAGACCTGGAAGGGAGCCTTTTACTTTACTTGATGAAATTGAATCAGAACTTGGGTTAAATACTTTGCCTATTAACTGGCCAATTGGAAGTGGTGAAGAATTTAGAGGCGTTATTGATAGATTTTCAAGAGAAATTATTTTATTTGATAAGGCAATAAGGGGTAAACAATCGAATGAGAAGAGAATTAGTTTGAAAGATAAAGACCTCTCAAAGTATGTAGAGAGGGAGTTACTTGATGTTTCCCTCGAAGAATTGGAAGTACTTGATGAGGCTGGATCGAAATTTGAAAAAGAAAAAGTTTTTGATGGTTCTCTTACTCCAGTTTTCTTTGGTTCCGCTATGACTAATTTTGGAGTTCGACCGTTTCTAGATAGTTTTTTAAAAATGGCACAAAAACCAACTTCAAGAAATAGTAATAAGGGAGATATTGAGCCAGCAAGTAATGAATTTAGTGGATTTGTGTTCAAGCTACAGGCAAATATGGATCCAAAGCATAGAGATAGAGTTGCCTTTATAAGAGTTTGCAGCGGAAAATTTGAAAAGGATATGTCAGTTAAACACTCTAGAACCGGAAAAATAATTAGATTATCACGCCCTCAGAAAATATTTGGTCAAGAGAGAGAAGTAGTTGATGATGCATATCCTGGGGATGTTATTGGTCTTAATAACCCTGGCATGTTTTCTATAGGAGATACTCTATACACAGGTACTCATCTAGAGTATGAGGGTATACCATCCTTTAGTCCTGAAATATTTAGTTGGCTAAGAAATCCTAATCCTTCAGCATTCAAAAACTTTAGAAAAGGAGTAAATGAACTAAGAGAAGAAGGTGCTGTTCAAATACTCTATGACTTTGATGAGAGTAAAAGAGACCCTATACTTGCAGCTGTTGGACAATTACAGTTGGAAGTAGTTACTCATAGATTGAAAAATGAATATGGTGTTGATGCTAACCTTGAAGCGATGCCTTATCAATTGGCAAGATGGGTTTCTGATGGATGGTCATCTATTGATGAAATAGGGAGGATTTTTAATTGTAAAGTAGTTAAAGATTGTTGGAATAGACCAGTTATTCTTTTCAAAAATGAATGGAATCTTAATCAATTTATTGAAGATAATCCTAGTTTGAATTTAAAAAAAGTAGCCCCGGTTGTGAGTGGAGTTGAACCAATTGTTTTATAAATTCTTAATGGAGGATAAAATTGGTTATTCTGTTAGTATTAAATAAAACTTTTGGACTCGAACAATAGTAAAAACAATAATGAAAAAACACCTTATGAAGTTTTGGGTGTTGATGTAGATGCTTCTTTTGAAGATATTCAAAAAGCAAGAGATATAAAAGTAAAAGAGGCTGGAGAAAATTTAATTCTTAAGGCAAAAATAGAATCATCGTTTGATAAATTGCTTATGGGAAGTTTAAAAGCAAGGCAATTAGGAAATGTTAGTGTTGCCGCTGAAAGTGCTTCGCAGAAAGAGAATCAAGTCAATAAACTTTTAAATAATAACTTTCCATTTTTATCTAAGATAAGAAAAATCAATAATGACGATAATAAATTAAATCAAAATACTTTCCCAAAAATATCAGTTCCATCCTTTGATAACTTTTTAATAAAATCATCTGTTGGGATATTATTTTTAATCTTGCTTTTAATTAGCCCTGATTCTAATAACAGACTTTTACTCTCAATCTCAACTATAATTCTAACTTATATTCAAATTAGATCTGGGAAAAGGTTCATTAGCTCCTTAGGTTGGAGTGTGACCTTGCTCTCTATAGGATTAATATTTGGAGGCTTATTTGAAACTAATTCTTTTATTCAAGAATTATCTAACAATTCTTTATCAATAGAAAAAATACAGAGTATTCCTGCAATTGTAATTTTGTGGATAGGCGTTATTTGTCTATGATTAATTTTTAATCATAGCTTTAATTTCTTCGCAACTTATCAAATATTTATTCTTACAAAATTCACAAACTAACTCGGCTTTACCTTCTTTTTTGAGAATATCCTCTAATTCATTCTTGTCTAGCATTCTCATAGCATTCAGGCTTCTTTGTTTAGAACAGTTACATTCAAAACTAACTTCTTGAGTTCGAGCTTTCTCCGAGATTGATTTATCATCAATATCTGGAAATATATTTTTTATCAATGAAAGAAGGTTACCTTTTGATTGAAATAGGTCTTCACTAAAAGAATTGATTTCTTTACATCTGTCTTCTAGCAGCGAAACTAATAAAGGGTCTGTATCTTTTTTGGGTAAAACTTGAGCTAATAATCCTCCGCTGCAAATAACATTTTTATTTTGGATTTTTTCTCCAATGAAAACAGCAGAGGGAGTTTGTTCTGAATGATATAAATATGAAGCTATATCTTCTGCAATATTTCCATTTACTAATTCAACAGTGCTAGTGAAAGGTTCTCCAAAACCATTATCTCGAATTATGTTTAAATATCCTGTACCTAATGCTTTTTTGAAATTAAATGAAAAATTATTCGAGTTTGTTTTGATTAAATCCAATTCTAAATCAGGATTGCCTACATAACCTCTAACTTTCCCATCTCTACCTGCATCTACCAGTAATCCTTTTAAAGGTCCGTCAGACCTAACTCTTAAAGTAACTCTTCCATGAATAATCTTCATCGAACTTGCTAAAAGAAGTGAAGCACTAAATGCTCTGCCTAAGATAGAAGTAGTCAAATAAGATAATCCATGCCGCCTTTTAGCTTCCAAAGAAGATTCTGTTGTTAATACTGCGACTAATCTTATCCCTCCATTCGCGGCAGTTGCTCGAACTATTCTATCCTTCATGATTTTCTATACTGAATTTTGATATTACCTCTTTCAAGAAAAAACATCTTGCAGGGGATTCCTTCAAATAATGCAGGCTCATGAGTAACAATAATAATTGTATTTTTATCTTTAAGATTAAGAATTAAATTTTTAATATCATTCTTCATTGACCAATCTAGTCCAGCAGTGGGCTCATCAAGTAAAAGAATAGAGGGATTTCTTAATAGTTGAACTGCTACTGCTAATCTTCTTTGTTGACCACCACTAAGTTGTTCTGGTGGCATAGTGAGATTAATACCATCAAGGCCAACTTTTTTTAATACAATTTCTATACTATTTTCTGTTAAAAATTTATGTCCTATTTTTAATTCTTTGCCAACTGATGTACCTATGAAGTATCTTTCAGGAAATTGAAACACTACTCCGCAAAACCATCTTCGTTTTCTGCAGGATAAAACTTTATTCTTCCATGAAATTTTTCCTTGTTGTGGTTTGATTAGTCCGCTTATTATTTCAAGAAGAGTTGTTTTTCCTGAACCACTATCACCACAAATTAATATAATCTCATTTTCATGAACTTTAAAATTTAGATTTTTTATTATTTTTTTATCACTAGTTTGAGGCTGGTAAGTTATTCCTTTTAAGTCAAGCATTATTAATTTAGTAGTAGTTATGAATTTTAATCTTTTAATAACCAACTTATAATTAAGTATAAATCTAAAAAAGCTATTAGCAAAAATGAATATTTTATTTAGGGAAGTTGATCCTTTTAATTGTTGGATTTGGATAAAATTCTCTGAAATTCCAACACAAGCAGAAAAGAATTATTTAGATGGTGTCTTTGATAGTTGGTACGTTTTAGGCAGGTTAGGTGGATTTAATTCTGAGAATTTGCAAACTCATGAAGAGGGATCAGATTTAAGTTGGATGTCATATGATAATGAGCAAAAAGAATCATCTATACCAGCATTAATGCATAATTTAGGCGTTATGGAATATCAAAATTTATGGTCCAGATGTTGGGTTGATTTTGGAACTTCTGATTCTATCGGAATTGATATTTTAATAAATTCACTTAATGAGATATCTAACAATTATGTAAAAATTGAGGAATTAATAATTGGAGGTGAAAATAGTGATTGGGCAATTGAGGAACACGAAGATTTAGTTTTCAAAAATTGATGGGTTTATATGGAAGACTTAATAAGATTACTTATTGCGAACAAGAGAATAGTAAATAATAAGACAAATAATTTAGAACTTACTAAAGAGGAGGCACATTATATAAATAAAGTTATGAGAATAAAAACTGGAAAAGAAATTTTCGTAACTAATGGTGAGGGATCATTATGGAAAGCTAAAAAAGTTGCGAAGGATTTTATAGAGATAAGTAGATTAGATAAACCTTACTTATTAAAAAAACAAGAAGCTTTTTTATTAGGCATCGCGGTGGTTATTCCAAAAAATGGTTTTGAGGATATTCTAAAAATGTGTACTGAAATAGGAATTGATTTTATACAACCATTATTCTCAGAAAGACAGATCAATAAGAATTTAAATTTCTCCAAAAAACTTTCAAGATGGAATACAATTATCAAGGAATCAGTGGAACAAAGTGAAAGATTGTGGAAACCATCTATTTTAAATGGAATAGATATTATTAATTGGATAAAAGAAATAGATAATCAAGATACGATTTCAATTTCTGTTACTCGAAATGATAGTTTTGACTATCTAGATAAATGGTTAAAAAAACAACACGAAGTTTTGGACAAAAAAAATGGGGTATTATGGAATGTGATTGGTCCTGAGGGTGGTTGGTCTTCAAGAGAAATGGAACTTTTTATTAAAAATAAAATCCCATTGGTAAAACTTTCAAATAATATTTTAAGAACTTCGACAGCTACAGTTAATGCTTCTTCAATTCTTAACCAATGGAGAAATGATTTAAATTGGAGAATTAATTAAAAAATGGGCTTGCTTACAAATCAATTCTTTATAGGTTTTTTCATAAATTTTAGTTTGATTTCTATATTCTGTAGGATTCCTTTGATGACCAAAGATGGTTGGATAAGTGCAGGGATTTTAGGGACTATTTTGTGGGGATGTTTGTCCTGGCAGGGTTGGATGTCTATAGTTATTTATTTATTGCTTGGTTCACTCGTAACGAAAATAGGTTATAAGTTTAAGAAAGAAAGAGGTATAGAAGAGAAAAGAGGTGGTAAAAGAGGTCCTGAAAATGTATGGGGGTCTGCTGCTACAGGATTGTTTTTTGCAATGATGACAAAATTTAATGTGGCGAATTTACTGTTTTATAAAATTGGTTTTGCAGCGAGTTTTTCTGCAAAGCTGGCAGATACTTTTGGTAGTGAAATAGGAAAAAGATTTGGGGGTAAAACATATCTAATTACTTCTCTTAAAAAAGTTGAAAGAGGAACTGAAGGGGGCATTAGTTTAGAAGGCACATTAGCTAGTTTTTTAGGAGCAATATTTATGTCATTTGTGATGCTTTCTCTATCAATTATTTCTAATAAATATCAATTTATAATAGTTTCAATTTCTGGATTCTTAGCAACAATTTCTGAAAGTATTATTGGGGCTAAATTTCAAAATAAATATAAATTAAGTAATGAAATGGTAAATGCTATCCAGACAAGTATTGCTTCTGTTTTTGCTATCATTTCCCTTCTCTTATACTCATATTTTTAAAATTAAAATTGTTAGAAAAGACTTAGGAATTCTTCCATTTTGTAAGTATTTCCCAGCTCTTGAGTCTTTGAAAAATCCAGAAATGACCTTCAGAATTTAGATGAATCCCATCATTTGTAATCCAACCCTTACTCCTTTGATCAGAGTACATATCTCTAAACGTTGGTAGAAATGGAACATTCTGATTGAGACATACTGCCTCCATTCTCCTTTCATAAGAATTACAAAAATCATTTGAGTACCATAGACATCCTGCGAATGGCATTTTGTTCTCATCAACAGGTGTCAGACCAATAACAAAGACCCTTGTTTGAGAATTTATTTCATTAATTAATCTTTCTAATCCATATTCAAATCCATCTATATCTAATTGATTCCTCCCGTTTTTCTGACCAATTGATGCAGTGTCGTTAAGACCCACGTTTAGCAGGATTGCTTTAGGTTTATTTCTTCTTGTTTCTCCTCTAGAAGACCACTCTCTTTCCCATCTAGAAGAAACTTTTGCTATCCCATCTCCTCTTACTCCAAGTTGATAAATAATTGGACCATTTTGGTTCTTGGACCAATCTTTTCTTAGCCTCTCACACCATCCGCCACCTTCATTATCTCCCCATCCATAAACTGAGCTATCTCCAATTACAACTAGCTGTTTTGGTAAACTAATCACTATAACCGGAAAAAAATAATTACTTGATTCAACAAAATATTCTTACAAATCAAGTTAAACTAGTTTTGATTTTACCATTTATTAATTCGCCAACTATTGCTATTGAGCTATAAACTATCAAAACTGTGATAACTTCTTGCCAGGCGAATGAACTTATTGATTCTTGAAGTTGCCAACCTATTCCAACACTGCCAATAACACCAACGATTGCTGTTTCTCTAATAATTATGTCAGATCTATAAGCGCAATATGCTAAGTAACTTTTTGCTTGTTGAGAAAATAAACCTAAAAGCCAACTAGTTTTTTTTGAGATTCCTAAAGATTTCATTGCGACATAATTTCTCTTGTCTTGACGATCTAGATTTTTAAAAAGTAATTTACTTGTAATGCCGGCATTATGAAGACCTAATGTTAAAGCTGCTAAAGATAAAGAAGGATTATTAAAAGTTAATAGAGATAGAATTAGTACAGGTGGAGGTATTAAACGTAATAAAAAGGCTAAAAATCTGATAAGAAACCTGGAAGTATTGTTGTTAAAAATTCCTATAACAAAAGGAGGTAAACTAATTGCGATTGCTGTCGATAAAAGACTTAAAATTATTGTATCTATTATAAGTTTTAAGAAATCTAATAAAACTAAATCTGAGCTTGATTTAAATAGAGAATTTATATAATAAAAATCTACAAAACTACTATTAAAAATAAAATAAAGGAAATATGAGCAAGTAAATAAAATTGTTGTAAAAAAAACTAAAATTAAGAAAATAGATAGATTTTTATTTAGGTTGTTAAATTTAATCTTTTTAATTATTTCGCTTGAAAGAATTATCAAAATCGCGAGTGACCATAGATAGGTCCACAACTCTCTGAAATTCAAAGTTTGAAAAGTTAAAAATATACTAGTACCTATTCCTCCAATCCCAAAAAATCCAAGCATCACAGTACTTCTTAATGAACATTCTAGTCGGTATAAACCAAAATTCTTAACGGTATTTACTATAGGGTTCCATATTAAGGTTAAGAAAGAAGATAATTTAGGCCCATGGATTTGGTTTATTGCCTCAAAACTTTTGTTTTCAATAGTTTCTAATTGTTCTGCAAAAACTTTTGAATTTATAGCAATATAAGGAAAACATATAGCAATTATTCCTATTGAGAAATTTATGCCATATATTTGCATTAATACTAATCCCCAAATTATTTCATGAATTGATCGAATTATTGTTAAAAAAAACTTTATTATGCTATGGACAAATATTGGAATATTAAATATCTTATAAAAAATATTTGAGGATAATATTCCAAAAATAATTCCAAAAATAATACTTATTAACCAACTAAATAAAGCAATTACTAAAGTTTCATTTAATCTCTTAACAACTATAATAATGATTTCGTTATTTATTTTAGGATTAAAAGCAGAAATAATGAATTCTCGAAATAATTCAAAGCCTCCAAAATGTAAGTTTATTAATATTTGATAGCCTAAAGGTATGACAACTAATATTGGTAGAAAAGATATTGAAGTGTGATTTAATTTAAGTTTTCTCAATTAATTAGTATATTTTATCTAAATGAGATTTCTTTAATTTAATTCTTTCTAAATTAAAAAATATTTCACCATCCTTAATTCCTAAAACTCTATTAAATCCATCTAGCAAATCTAATCTATGTAATGAAACTAATGCTGTTCTGGGGGTTTTTATATTGTTTTTATTGTTATGAGTTAGGATTAAGTTTTTAATTAATGTTATTAATTTAGAATCTAAATTATTGAAAGGTTCATCAGCTAGTAAGATTTCTGATTCTTGAATTAAGGATCTAGCAATAGCTACTCTTTGTTTTTCTCCTCCAGATAATTTGTTAATTTCTTTAGAGTAAATAGATTGAGGAATTTTACATAATTGCATATATTTATGGGCTTTTTTAAAAGAACTAATATTTAGCAAATTTTGAAAAGCGAAATAAAAACTTCTTTTCCCCAGAAGTCCGCAATTTACATTTTGTTCTGCTGAGATACCTTCTATTAATCTCAAATCTTGCCAAATAGTAGTTATCTTTTGCTTCTGACTAACCTCTAGTTCTTTATATGTTTTATTAAAATATTTAACTTCACCTTTAGTTGGTTTTATGGTGCCGTTAAGAACTGATATTAGTGTGGTTTTCCCTGAACCACTTTTACCTAGAAGCGCAATCTTATCCCCTAAGTTAATTTTAAGATTAATTTTATTTAGTATGAGATTTTTTTCTTTTACATAAGATATATCTTTTAATTCAAGGAGAATATTTTTCATCTAATTTTCTTTAATTTTCTCCCAATATCTTCTATCTTTTTATACTGCTTTGCCTCTGCGTTTATGAATCTTTTAGCATTGAACAGATCTAATATCTTCTTATGTGATGCTTTTTTGTAGTCTAAATTAAGAATTGCAGATTTAATTTCTTTTGTGAATCCCTTCCTAAATCTTTCGTCAAGATTTCCTTGAGCTACCCAGTGATAGTCATAATAATCGGGAGTAATCCAAAGAAGGCTAACATTTTTTGTCCTTTTAGGTTGATTTTTTAGATTGTTTTCCCATACTTGTTTATTTAGAGCACCAGCATCAAAGGCTCCACTATTTACCAAAGCTATTGTCGCATCATGGCTTCCGCTAAAACCTGCCTTCTTACCTTTAAAGTCTTTAATTTCTATTTGTGCTTTATTAAGGAAATATTCTGGCATTAATCTTCCAGACGTTGAGTTCTCTGATCCAAAAGTGAATCTTAAATTTTTGAGTTTCTTGAGCCCCTTAATATTTGAAATTGGGTCAATTTTTAACTTTTTATTTACTATGAAAACACTTTTAAATTTCTTATCAATATCTCTTTGCGCAATAACTAAAGAATTAGGGGTTTGTAATCTTGCTTGAACTCCTGATAAACCACCAAACCAAACTAAATCTAAATCTTTTGTTCTGAATCCAGTTACTGCAGCAACATAATTAATAACTGGAACATATTTTACCTCTGCGCCTAGCTGCTTGGATAATTCTTTTGAGAATAAATTAAATCGTTTGTCTAAAATATCTTGGTTTTGGTCTGGTATAGCTCCTACTTTTAAAACGTTTATATTTGCAAATAGTGGAGTCGAAAATATGGAAAAAAATAAAGTGGTCAAATAAAAGTATTTTTTAATCATTTTGAAAATAAAAAAATTTTTTAATAGTAATTATTAATTGCATTTTGTAATCTTGTTATGCCATCAATAATTTTTTCTTTGGAGTTCGCACAAGATATTCTAAAACATTGATCGTCACCAAAAACTTTACCAGGGATTAATACTAAGCCGTACTCGTTAAGTATTCTTTTGCAGAATTCAACAGAATTAATTGAAGAGTCAGGTAATCTGGGAAATGCGTAGAATGCTCCATTAGGTTTATGTATGAAAATTCCCTTTATTCTTGTGAGACCTTCATAAAGAAGCTCTCTTCTCTGATCATACTGGTTGTTAATTTTTTCGAAAAATTTATGATTTATTTTTAAAGCCTCTAAAGCCCCTCTCTGAACAAAAGAACAAACATTGCTAGTACTCTGACTCTGCAATGCAGAGCATGCTTTAATTATATCTTTTGGACCTACTAGATAACCTACTCTCCATCCTGTCATGGCCCAACCTTTTGCAAAACCATTAACTATGAAGATTCTTTCTTGAAGGTCGCTTGCTAATGTAGATAAACTAAAGTGTTTAAAGTCTTTTTTAAGAATTAGTTCGTAAATTTCATCTGAAAGAATATTAATATTTTTATTTTCTCTTACTAATTCTGCGACTTGCAATAATTCTTCCTTAGACATTACCCTCCCTGTCGGGTTGTTGGGTGTATTTATAATTATAAATTTAGTCTTTGAAGAAATTTTTGCTTTTAAATCTTCAAGATTTATTTTGAAGCCATCTTCGGCGGATGAATTTACAAAGATTGGCTTGCCACCAGCCAATCTAACCATTTGAGGATAACTTAACCAATATGGAGCAGGAATAATAACTTCATCACCATCATTTAGTAAAACTTGGAAAAGATTATAAATTGCTTGTTTAGCTCCATTCGTGACCATTACATTTTCAAATTCAAGATTCAAATTGTTTTGGATTTGTAGTTTTTTTGCAATGGCCTTTCTAAGATCTAAATCACCCGCCGCAGGACCGTATTTTGTATATCCATCAAATATAGCTTCACTCGTGGCGTCTAAAACTTCTTTAGGAGCATTAAAATCGGGCTCTCCAGCACTTAAATTGCAGATATCTCTCCCCTCTGATGCGAGTTGCTTCGCTTTAGCACTTATTTTAAGTGTAAGTGAAGGCTCAAGAGAAAGTGCTCTTTTAGATAAATTTATTTCACTCATTTTATTTATTTCTTGTTAAATATCACCTTTGAAATGGCCAATAAGTAGTTTTAGAATAAATTAACTATCACAAATTGGCTTCATTTAGTTCATTTTCTTAAATTTATTTTATTTTCATGTTTTGACTTCTTAAAATATAAAATAATTTTATTTTAATTTAGGTGAAAAGGTTAGTTGTTGGAAGAGGAAGTGTATTTGCAGATTTATTAATAATTGGTGAAGCCCCTGGCTTACAGGAAGACCTAGAGGGAAAGCCTTATGTTGGTAAATCTGGAAAGTTATTAAACGATTTGTTGAAACAAACAGGAATTGATCACGAGGAAGATGTTTATTTTTGTAATGTGATTAAATGTCGCCCTCCAAACAATAGGAAACCAACAAATAAAGAAATTATTATCCAAAAACCTTGGTTGTTCCAACAAATTAAACTAATTGATCCGAAATTTATAATTCTTACTGGATCTACTGCTATGAGAACAGTTTTGGGCATTAAGGATCCAATAAGTAATTTAAGGGGTAAATGGATTAAAAAAGATGGTAGAGAAATTATGACAATTTTTCACCCTTCTTATTTGTTGAGATTTCCTTCAAAAGAAAGTGAAAAACCTTATGATTTGACTTTAAAAGATCTTACTAAGGTTAGGAGTAAACTATATGCCTTATAATTTAATGAAACCTTCCTGAATATCAAAAACTTTAATGTCATTAACTCAATCAAAAGAGGAGAATAATCTCTCAAAAAGATATTCAACTCATATTGAGAGAAGAATAACTAAAACAGTAATGGTGGGTGATATAGCCATTGGGAGTGATTTCCCAGTAAGAGTTCAATCGATGATAAATGAAGATACTATGGATGTTGAAAATTCATATTTAGCTATTAAAAGGCTCCATGAAGTAGGTTGTGAAATAGTGAGGCTAACTGTGCCTTCAATAGCACATGCGAAGGCTGTTGGCGATATAAAAGAAAAATTATTAGAAAATAATATCAATACTCCATTAGTTGCGGATGTTCATCATAACGGCATGAAAATAGCTATGGAAGTTGCAAAACATGTTGATAAAGTCAGGATTAATCCAGGTTTGTTTGTCTTTGAGAAATCAGACCCCTCAAGGACTGAATATACTGATGAGGAATTTGAAACAATTAAACAAACAATTTTGAAAAGATTTACTCCACTAGTAGAGCTTCTAAAATCTGAAAATAAGGCCCTAAGGATTGGAGTTAATCATGGTTCTCTTTCTGAGAGAATGCTTTTTACTTATGGTGATACTCCACTTGGGATGACAGAATCTGCAATGGAATTTGTCAAGATTTGTGATGAGCTTGATTTTCATAATATAATAATTTCAATGAAAGCCTCTAGGGCGCCTGTGATGATGGCTGCTTACAGGATGATTGCAGATAGGCTTGATGCAGAAGGATATAACTACCCTTTACATTTAGGAGTAACTGAAGCTGGTGATGGCGATTATGGCAGGATAAAAAGTACCGCTGGAATCGGGACTCTTTTGGCGGAAGGATTAGGAGATACTATTAGAGTTTCTCTAACAGAAGCTCCTGAGAAGGAAATTCCAGTATGTTATTCAATTTTGCAATCTTTAGGATTAAGAAAAACAATGGTTGAATATATTAGCTGTCCCAGTTGTGGGAGAACTCTCTTTAACCTAGAAGAAGTTGTAGATAAAGTTAGAAATGCTACATCACATTTAACTGGTTTAGATATAGCAATCATGGGATGTATAGTTAATGGGCCTGGAGAAATGGCAGATGCTGATTATGGCTATGTTGGGAAAGGTAAAGGTACTATTGCTTTATATAGAAGGAAAGAAGAGATAAAAAGAGTATCTGAAGACGAAGGGGTTGATGCTTTAATTCAGCTTATTAAAGATGATGGAAAATGGATTGATCCTTAAGTTTTAATTTGACTTTGAGATTTCAAATAAAAATTTTTTATAATAAAAAATATGCTTTATAAATCGTTTAAAATAAAAAAATTGCTTAAAAAGCAATTTCTAATTTTATTGACCAGTAGTTTTTCTGCAATTTTTGTTAATAATTATGCAGAAGCCACAATTTTAAACAATAGCTACAAAGAAGTAATTGATCATGTTTGGCAAATTGTATATAGAGATTTTCTTGATGCAAATGGAAAGTTTGAAAAATCTAATTGGATAGATTTAAGAAAAGAATTCTTATCAAGAAAATACTCAGATAGCAATGAAGCTTATGATGCTATTAGAGATTTATTATCAAATTTAGAAGATCCCTACACTCGATTTTTAGATCCAAAAGAATTTAATCAAATGAGAATTGATACCTCTGGTGAATTAACTGGAGTTGGTATTCAGATAGTTAAAGATAAAGAATCTGATAGCTTAATAATTGTTTCTCCTATTGAGGGAACTCCTGCCTATGACGCAGGAATTAAAGCTAGAGATAAAATATTATCTATTGATGATATATCTACTAAGGGCATGGATATTGAAGATGCTGTTAAATTAATAAGAGGTGAGAGGGGAACTGTTGTTAAGCTAGAGATTCTTAGAGATGGTAATTCTTTTTATAAATCATTATCGAGAGAAAAAATAGAAATAAAATCAGTTTCAAGCAAAATAAACAAAGCTAAAAATGGGTTATTAATAGGCTATTTGCGAATTAAACAATTTAATGCAAATGCATCGAAAGAGTTGAAAGATGCACTAAAAGATTTAGAAACAAAAAAAGTTTCAGGTTATATGCTCGATTTAAGAAGTAATCCTGGAGGTTTATTAGAGTCAAGTATAGATGTTTCAAGGCAATTTATTAATAAAGGAATAATAGTAAGCACCTTAACTAAAGACGGTGTGAAAGAAATCAAAAGAGGCAATGGTCAAGCTTTAACAAACAAGCCATTAGTTGTACTTGTTAATGAAGGATCTGCTAGTGCGAGTGAAATAGTTTCTGGTGCAATAAGAGATAACAAAAGAGGTAAATTAGTTGGCCAGAAAACTTTTGGTAAAGGTCTTGTTCAATCAATGAGAACTTTGGTAGATGGATCAGGGTTAACTGTTACAGTAGCTAAGTATTTGACTCCCAATGGAACAGACATAAACAAATTTGGGATTAGGCCTGATATAGAAGTAAAAATGAATACCAATCCAATTCTTCCTGGAGAAATTGGTACTAGAAGAGATAAACAATATAAAGCAGGAGAGAATGAACTCATGAAGATAATTCAAATTAAAAATAAGATAAGTCAGTTTAAACCTAAGACTACAAATTTAAATGCTTTTAAAAGAAATGATGAAAAGAATTTAGTATTTTCACTTTAATTAATTACTCATATCTAACATTCTTTTTATTGGTTTGTATGCTTTTTTAATTATTTCTGGATCTAGTTCAATAGATGGTGAATTATTTTTTAAACAATCAAGAATTTTTTCTAAAGTATTTAATTTCATATATGGACACTCATTACACTTGCATCCTTCTATGTCTGGAACTTCAATAAAGATTTTTTTAGGTTCTCTCTTTTTCATTTGATGTATTATTCCAGGCTCAGTTAAAACGATATAAATTGCAGATGGATCGTTGCTAACGTAATCAAGTAATTTACTAGTAGATCCAATAAAATCTGAAAGTGCCAATAAATTTTGACTGCATTCAGGATGCGCTATTACTTTTGCCTCTGGATTTTGATATTTTAATTTTAATAAAGCTTCTTCACTAAAAGTTTCATGCACAATACAGCTGCCAGGCCATAGTTTAAGAATTCTTCCTGAATTTTTCTGAACCCATTTCCCAAGGTTTTGATCGGGTGCAAATATTATTTTTTTATCTTTAGGTATCTGTTCAACTAAGGAAACTGCATTGCTGCTTGTACATATCAGGTCGCTCTGGGCTTTTACTTCTGCGGTGCAATTTATGTAACTTACGACAAAGTGGTCTGGATTTTCATTCCTAAACTTTTTAAATTCATCTGCTGGACAATCGTCAGCCAAAGAGCAACCTGCATCAATATCAGGCAATAAGACTGTTTTGTTTGGGCTAAGTATTTTCGCAGTTTCTGCCATAAAGTGAACGCCGCAAAAAACTATTATATCTGCACTGTTATTAGCAGCTTTTCTTGATAGATCCAAAGAATCCCCAATAAAATCTGCAATATCTTGAATCTCTGGAGCTTGATAGTAGTGTGCCAGAATTATGGCATTAGATTTTAAGCAACGCTCCTTTATTTCAGAAATCAAATCTTTTTCGTTATGAAGAGATTGCTTTTTGGCAGTAGAAGTTATGCTGTTCAGGATTTAGAATATCTCTATATAGATTATATGCTTTTAAACAGACAAAACTCTGACAAATTTAAAAATTGCTATTGTTGGTGACTGTCATGGTCAATGGTCTGACTCAGACGTAAAGATTTTATCGATTATTCAACCAAATATTGTTTTATTTGTAGGTGATATTTCTGATGGTAGTATCAAAATAATAAAAAAAATAAATGCTATTAAAATTCCTACTTATGTGATTCTAGGTAATCATGATAGAGGGAAAGATTTTTCAGGAGAAACTCTTTTAAAGCAAATTCGTGTTCTTGGAGAAAAATACTGCGCTTGGGATTTGAGGGTTTTTAATAATCAAATTAATATACTATCGGCAAGGCCATGCAGTTCAGGTGGTGGCTATTATCTTTCAAAAGAGGTTAGAGGTGTTTATGGACCTATAACTGAAAAAGAATCAGTTAGTAAAATGATAAAGGGTTCAGAAAAAACTATTAAAGACTTACCTTTGATAATTATGTCTCATGCCGGCCCTTCTGGTTTAGGTTCGGAACCTGGAAGTATTTGCGGGAAAGATTGGAAATTGCCATCTGCAGATTGGGGAGATAGAGACTTATCAGTAGCTATTTCAGAAATCCAAAAGAAAAGAATAGTTAACCTAGTCATCTTTGGTCATATGCATAATCGTCTTAAAAGAAATCTTGGGCTTCGAGAAATGTTCAAAACTGATAACAAAGGAACTGCTTATTTTAATACAGCTGTCGTGCCAAGATATCGAACTATTGAAGATGCAGAATTATTGATAAATTTTTCATGGGTTGAGTTTGAAGATAATAAACTAAAGCATGTTTCTCATCGATGGTATTCAGAATCTGGAAAAGTTTACGAAGAGAAAAAGTTTCTTTGAATTTATTTTAAATGTGTAAAACTTAACCCTTTTTGGGTTGCTCGTAATTGGAAAATATAGTTTGTGACAAAAGATATCCTGCAATTCCAGCCGCGGTAAAAGCTAAACCATTTTTTAATAAAGGTAATATATCATTCGTTCTGGTAATTATTGGAGCTAATCCAAAGATTCCAAATAACATTCCCCATAATGGTGAAAGAAGGGCTAAAAATCCGATAGATATTATTTGACCTTCTTTTCGTGGTGCAGCCGAAAATCCTGCTACTAATCCACCTAAAATAGAAGTACATAAAGTCCATATATATTGTTCTTTGGGTAAGCCGGGTACAACTTTACATCCACCTCTATTCAAACAAACTTTTACCGAATTAATTGCATCTAAAACTGCACCATCTTCTCCGTGCTCTTTTACATAATATTGATTACCAAATCTTGTTTGAAGCTCAACCCAGAATAGTCTCGGCATAAAAGAGAAATATGCATCTCCAACATTAAAATTCAGTAAGTTTCCACCTCTTGGATCCGCAATTATTAACAAACTTGTATCATCTAGATGCCAGTAATCTTTTATTGCAATTCCAGGAGCACTTTCGTATTGAGATAAATATTTAATTTTCCAACCACTTTCTTTTTCTAATTTATTAAGATTTTCTTCTAAAGAATTCTTCTGATTAGGGCTTAATGTTTTAGCTAGATCTATAACAGGTGTTTTTTCTTCTGGTAAAAGATTTGGATTATTTATAGCGAAAACGGGTTTATTAGAAATAAAAATTACTAGAGATAGAAATATTCCCAATAAATAGTTAGTCTTTGAAAGCATAAAGAAAGTTTTTGTCTCTATATATTTTCGCCGATGAATAGCTTACCTGTGAATAATCCAGATTGGTTAATAAAAAAAATAATAAAAATGGGTGGAACTATAAGTTTTTATGACTATATGAATCTTGCTTTAAATGATCCTATTCATGGTTACTATGGCAGTGGAAAAGCTGAGTTAGGAACCCAAGGTGATTTTGTTACATCACCTTCTTTATCCGATGATTTTGCTTTCTTTGTTGGTAAACAAATTGAAGAGTGGTTGATTCAGTTAAAAAGTAATCATTTATCTGATCAGAAATTATTTGTCATTGAGTTTGGAGCTGGTGATGGAAGCTTTATTAGTGGACTTATAAAATATTTGTTGGCAAGTGGTAATAATTCTTTAGAAGGAGTTTCTTTTGTAATTATTGAACTTAACAAAGGAATGATAGAAAAACAAAAAATGAAATTAAAAGAATTTCTAAGCTTAGGTATTGATATTTTATGGAAAGGTTTGGAAGAAATAGAAGGAAACAATATTAATGGAATTTTTATAGCAAATGAAGTTTTAGATGCCTTGCCAGTAGAGAGAATTACTTTTTCAAAAGGAAAATTATTTCGTCAAGCAGTTTCTATAGATAAAAAATCTTCCAGATTATTTTTTGATGAACTACCAATTACAAGTGAATTAGAAAAAAGCATTAAACTTGCTGAAAGTAATTTAGGAATTACTATTCCACCTGAGGATGCTCCAGAAGGATGGACGACAGAGTGGCATATAGATAACTCAGAATGGTTAAAGGGTATTTATGAAAAAATTAATAATGGAATATTATTAATAATTGATTACGCGAAAGAAGCAAAAAATTACTATGGACTTCGCAATTCAAATGGGACGATAATTTCTTATAAAAATCAAAAAACATCAAATAATATCTTAGAATCCCCTGGGGATTATGATCTAACCTCTCATATTTGTATTGAAAAATTAATAAATGATGCGGAAACTATGGGCTTTAAGAATATTGGAACAACTAAGCAAGGAGAAGCTTTGTTGGCACTAGGATTAGCAGAGAGACTTTATGAAATTCAGAAAGACTTAAAGACAGATTTGTCTAAGGCTCTTGAGAGACGAGAAGCTTTATTGAGATTGGTTGATCCTATCTGTCTGGGTGATTTTAAGTGGTTTATTTTTCAAAAGTTTAAAGACAAGAAATTGAATATAAATTCAACTTGTTTGCGTTAAGAAAAATATTTTAAAAATAATGATTCCACTATGTCATCATAAATATCAACTTCTCCAATTCCTTTAGGTAAAATAAATCTCATTTTTCCATCTCGTACCTTTTTGTCGCCCATAAGTATTGTTATAACTTCTTTTTTATTTATTTTGGGAATCTTGTTTGGAAGGCTATAGCTTGTAATAATATTATCTTGTCTTATGAATTCCTCATTAGACCATAAACCTTTCTCCAGTGCTATTTTACCTGCAATTTTCATGCCGATAGATATCGCCTCACCATGCAAAAACTCACCATATCCACACAAATTCTCAATAACGTGTCCAAAAGAATGCCCATAATTCAATATGGCTCTTATACCATGCTCCTGTTCGTCTTTAGAAACAATGTGAGACTTCGTTTTAATTGAACTATTGATTATTTTAATTAAATATTCATTCTCAAGATTTATTATTTTGTTTTTGTTCTTTTCATTTTCTAAAAATTCAAAAAGTTCTTTATCTTTAATGACTCCGTATTTGATAACCTCAGCCATGCCAGCATTAAATTCTCTTTTTGGTAAAGTTTTTAAAGTCTCCGGGTCAATAAATACAGCTTTTGGTTGATGAAAAGCTCCTATTAAATTTTTGCCTTTAGGATGATTAACCGCTGTTTTGCCTCCTACTGATGAATCAACCATAGATAATAAGGTTGTGGGGATCTGAATATATTCGATACCTCTTAACCAAGTCGCAGCGGCTAAACCAGTTATATCTCCAACAATGCCTCCTCCAAGGGCAATGATTAAGGAATTCCTGTCCAGGCCAAATTCAAAGGCAAAGTTATAGATCTCACTTAAAGTTTCCAAGTTTTTATGCAATTCTCCTGACTTAATAAGGAATATTTGTACTTGATAATTATTATCTTTTAGATTTTTTAAGAATTCTTCAATATATAAATCCGATATTTCCTTATTAGAAATTACAAGTATTTTTCTATTATTTTTTACCCCAATTTTAAAAAGTTCTTCACTTATTTTCTTTCGTATTCCTGCTTCTATTGTGACTTCGTATGATTTTTTGCCTAAAGGAACTAATATTTTGCTCTTATTCACGATTAATTACCGATATTAAATTTATAAAAATTCCAATTTAAATATATATACTAGCAAAAATTAAGCTACTAAAAATACTTCAAGATCAGTTGTTAAGAATTTAAAATCATAATAAAATCGTTTTATGAGTTTTAAAGAAAATATAAACAATAGAAAAAAAAATTATTCTCTAGGAATAATTGGAGGTGGCCAACTTGCGTTGATGTTAACTGAAGCAGCAAAAAATAGAGGTTTAGAAGTATGTGTGCAAACAAAATCTTCTAGCGATCCTGCAGTTTTTAAATCTGATTATTTAATAGAAGCTGATCCTTTACAGATAAATGGAAATAAGTCCTTAATAAGTAAGTGTGAAAAAATAATTTTTGAAAATGAATGGATAAAAATTGATAAATTAAATTTAATTGATACTAAAAATATTTTTATTCCAAGCCTTGATGCAATTAAACCTTTAGTAGATAGGATTTCCCAAAAAAGATTAATAGATAGTATTAACATTCCAAGTCCAAAATGGATTTCTATTAAAGATTTTAAAATTCTTCCGGAAGAGGAAATTAAGAATTGGAGTTTTCCTGTTATGGCAAAATCAAATAAAGGAGGATACGACGGTAAAGGAAACAAAAAAATAAAAACTAAAGAAGAATTAGATGATTTTTTGACAGAGATTGATTCTGATGAATGGTTAATTGAGGAATGGATAGATTTTGAAAATGAGTTAGCTCTTGTAGGCTCTAGAGATCATAATGGAAAAATAAGAGTATTTCCAATAGTAGAAACGTTCCAATCAAATCACGTTTGTGATTGGGTTTTGTCTCCTGCCTCAACAGATTATGATTTAAATTTATTTGCGCTAAATATTTTTTCTTCAATAGTAAATCAACTTAACTATGTAGGAGTTTTAGGCATTGAATTTTTTTATGGAGTTAATGGTTTGTTAATTAATGAAATAGCTCCTAGAACTCATAATTCTGCTCATTTTTCTATTGAAGCTTGTTCTTCAAGTCAGTTTGATCAATATGTTTGTATTGCTTCTGGTATTAAACCACCTGAAATTAAAATGATATGTGAAGGAGCGATTATGATAAATTTGCTTGGATTAAAAAATAATTTCCCAACCTCAATAGAAGCAAGAATTAAAATGTTATCTAAAATCAATGGTTCTAATTTGCATGTGTACGGTAAATCTCAGGAAACACTGGGAAGAAAAATGGCTCATATTACATTCTTGTTAAATGGTAAAACTCATTTAGAAAGATATGAGGAATCCCAAGAAATATTAAATAAGGTAAGAGACATATGGCCTTCTCCAAATGCATAAAAAAATAAGTTAAAGTTAATACACTGAGTCTTTGGTTAAGTTCTTCTTTATGTGCTCTGATCTGACTCTCTTTCGACATGAGGATGCTGTCGTGATGTGGTAGTAAACCGATCTTGTAGTCGGAAACGAAAGCTCATTTTGCCTCCTCTTCTGGCTTTTCCAGGTCGATGCATCAGAGAACTGACGGCGATTCGGTGTACCTCTCAAAAGCTAGTTATTGCAACAGTTTTCGAGGGGTATTTTATTTTTCATTATAGGGGTGCCTTACCAAGGTGCCTTACCAAAGTGCCTTACCAAGTTAACAGATTAAAATAAAAGCTTACTACTACCACTACTGGCTGCACTCACTTTACCTGCTACTCTTTAATTAATGACTAATATTCCTGGTAAGTGTAATAGATGTGGAGGACCAATAGAATGGGATGAGAGAGCTTCTTTTATTACATGTAATTTCTGTGGTTATAAAAATAGGGTTAAAAATAGTTTTTTAAATTTTAATATTTCTAAAAACAAAGTAATTTATCCTATTAAGAATTTCTTAATTAATAAGGAGATACTTAATACAAATCAGATTGATTACATAAATAAAAAGACCAGCAAGCTTTTTGAAAAAAGATTATTTAGATTATTCATTTTCTTAATCTTCATATCTACTCCAATAGTTATTTATAAAACTAACCAAATTGATTCAAGATTAAAAACTATTTGCTCATTTATATCAAACAATAAAAGCAATGATTTTGCAGCCAAGAAAAGTTTTAATAACTGTATTAAAAAAATTAAGCTAGTAGATGAAGTGATTCCAGGCGGAAAAATTTTCTTAGTATGGTTTAGTAGATCAAAATCTGAAGCTGAATTTAATATTGATAGAATTGATAATTTATTGGCTAAGGATATAAATGAATTAAAAAATGAATTAAAAGAGGAGAAAAAAAGAATCAAATTAAATCGTAAAAAAGAAGCTGAAGAGAAAAGAAGAATTGATAGAGAAGCTAAAGCTAAAGAGAAGTTAAGACTGAAAAAAGAAGCTAAAGAGAGGGCAAATCCTGAGAAAT
>QCIF01000015.1 GCA_003216835.1 Prochlorococcus sp. AG-402-K10
ATTAGAATTCTTGTTTTCTTAAAAATCAAGAAAATAGATGTTATAAAAACAAAATAAACAGCTTGAGTAATTCTCATATTATGCAGAAAAATATTATCCCAAAATAAATTAGTAATTAAATCAAGATTTATATATAAATAATTAGCTATAATAATTGAAAGAGGAATTATGGTTAATAGAACTAATGTTAATAATGTCTTTCCTTTTATTACTTTATGATTTTTTAAATTTTTAATATTAAATTGATAATATGTAAAATTATTTAATGAATATAGAGTTATAAGAACTGGACATATAATGCCACTTAAATAATATAATATTGAATAAAAAGATAAAATATTTCTATTAAATAAATATAAATTAAACCATTGTCTTTGAACAAATGGAAATGACAATACAAAAATAATTATTAGAATTAATCTAATTTGCTTATAGTTTATAATCAAGATTAATAATTATTTAATTTAATTTAGTTTAATTTAATCACACTTTCAAAAAATCAGAAGTCTCTTTTTTAAATATTCTTTTATCAATAGTTTCTTGGTTTAAGAGAATATCAACCAATTTATCTAGTAAGAAGCGGTTCTTATAGAGTATATCTATTGAATTATTTAATGAAACTTTTGAGATGTTGATGATTTCATTATCAATTCTGGAATAAGTATTTTCTGCTATAGAAGACTTTTTCTTAAAAACTCCGTCACCTATAAATATATCTCCAGTTTCAGAATCTATGGAAATAGGTCCAATAATTGAAAATCCATATTTTGTGACCATTTCTCTTACTATATTAGTTGCATAAGATATATCATTTATTGAGCATTGAGTTATTTCATTCTCTCCGAAAACGATTATTTCAGCGGCACGTCCTGCTAGAGCTATTTCAATTTTTGATAATAAAGATTTCTTTGAAATCAAACCGCTAGAGATAACATCTTCATCGGGATTAAGTTTTGTATATCCTCCCAAGGTTCCAGATCTAGGTAAAATAGTAATTTTATCTACTGAATCAACACCATTTTTAACGGCTGACACAATTGCTCGGCCTACCTCATTGTAAGCAATAATTTTCTTCATGTTTGGGGAAACTATTTTGGAAGTTCTTAGGCCAATAGTAATTTTATCTAAAGCATTTTCTATATGAAAATCATTAATAAATTTAGATTCTTCCCTAGCACAATGAATAGCACTTTCATTTAACAAATTTGCTAAGTCGGCTCCAGAAAATCCAACTGTTCTTGAAGCCCAATAACCTAAGTCAACATTGTTTGAAAGAGGTTTAGAAAGAGAATGAACTGAAAGTATTTTTTTTCTACCATCCAAATCAGGAAGCATTACTTCTATTTTTCTATCAAAACGTCCAGCTCTTAGAAGCGCTGAATCTAATATATCTGGTCTATTAGTTGCAGCTATAACAATTATTCCAGAATTATCTGGAAAACCATCTAACTCAGTTAGTAATTGATTAAGAGTTTGCTCCCTTTCATCATTTCCTCCTCCAAATCCAGAACCTCTCTGCCTACCAATAGAATCGATTTCGTCAATAAAAATTATACAAGGTGACTTCTCTTTAGCACTAGAGAAAATATCTCTTACTCGACTGGCACCGACACCTACAAAAAGTTCTACAAATTCTGATGCTGCAATAGAAAGAAATGGTACTCCTGATTCTCCAGCTATTGCTTTAGCCAATAATGTTTTACCAGTTCCAGGAGGACCAATTAATAAAACCCCTTTAGGAACTTTTGCACCAAGATTTGTATATTTTGTTGGGTCTTTAAGGAAAGTTATTACTTCTTTTAATTCCTCCTCTGCTTCTGGTAATCCCGCAACATCTTCAAATCTCGTTTCAACATCTTCAATGGTAATAAATTTAGATTTATTTTTACCAAAACCTAATACTCTGGAAGCTAAATTTGACGTACTTTTCAATATTAAAACTATAGCAACTAGAAAAATCAAAAAGAGGCCTAATGAAGCAAATGAATTGGCCGCTGAAGATTCTTTGCTACTATTATTAACTGTAAGTTCAACTTTATTTTCGGAAGCTTTTTCTAGAATTAATTGATCATTGTAAAGGATAGGAATTTTATCTTTTTCTCCATTCTTATACAAAACATTAACCTCTCTTCTTCGAGGATAAAAATATATTGCTTGTATATTGCCAGAATCAATATCTAATAAGAGATCTGAATAACTTGAATTAGAATTAGAATATGAGAAATTTGATTTTAAAAACACTTATCTTGATAAAACCTTTATAAATAAACCTTACAAGATAAGGCAAGTAATTGTAGTAATCAAAGTAAATATAGTCAATAATTTGGGAGATAACCAGTTTAAGGTTATATTATTATATGGAAATAAACAACGAATATGGCTGTACCAAAGAAGAAAAAATCAAAAAGCAAGAGAAATCACAGACATGCAGTTTGGAAAGGTAAGGCAGCTTTAGCAGCCCAAAAAGCAATATCTTTAGGTAAATCTGTTCTAACAGGTAAGGCCCAAGGTTTTGTATATCCTATTGATGAAGAAGAAATCGAAGAATAATTATTAAGAACCTAATTTAAATGCTTCAAGTATAACCGCGTAGGTTGATCCTATTCGCACTTTATCAATTACTAACCAAAATTTATAAAGTCTAGACCTTGAAGAAGGTTTTATCCTTATAATAAATTCAATAAATAATATGATTACAGGTACCATTAATAATTCATTCTTACCCTCAGATATAAATTTTGTTATAAAGTTTGCAAATAAAAAATAACCAGTCAATATCGATATAAGACTAATTGATTTTGATTTCCAAGTAGAACTTATAAAGCCAAAAATAAAATTATTTGATTGATCTATGATTCTTGAAAAATTAGTATTTTGCATTACAAATGGAGATTAAAAAGTTATTCAAAAAAGAATAATCAATATAATTTTTAATTAGTTTAGGTCCTTTAATAACATTTGCCACTTTATTAAGGTCACCCAAGCTTCCAATAATACAATCTAATTCTGTTTCCTTATCAATAACTGTAGGAATATTAGAAGGAAAATAAATAGTTGGTAGATTAGCTGCTAAAGAAGATTTAATCCCTTGATTAGAATCTTCAAAAACAATTGAATTATTATTCTCAATCCCACTTAATTTCTTAGCTTTTAGATAAGGAAGTGGATTAGGTTTATGGTATTTAACATCATCACTTGAAATAATAAACTCAAAAGGATTAAACTCAGGAAATAAATATTCTATGAGCAAATCTACCTGTTTTCTAGAACTTGAAGTTACAATAAATTGTCTTACTTTCTTATCGTATAACTCAAAGATTAACCTTTTAACACCCTTTTTAAGATGAACAGCATTTGTTTTTATAGTTTCTAAATAATAAAATTGTTTTTTTTCATGTATTCTAATAACTAATTCATCTGTTAAAGATTCATCAATAATTTTTGAATAATAAGATATTCTATTTTTACCTCCATTTATTTTTAAGAGGTCAATGTAATTAGCTGAGTCCCAATTCCAATTAAGTCCAAAATCATCAAATGCCAAATTAAAAGCTGGTAAATGAGCCTCTATTTCTGTATTAGCTAAAGTTCCATCTAAGTCCCAATAAACACCTTTTAGGAAGCTCACTTAGATGAAAAAAAATTATTTTTTATAAAAAATAAGTGCTATTACTGCAACTCCTGATAGAGCAACCAAGGTTAAAGGTATAAGTGTAGGCATAATTTAATTTATAATGTGATACTATTTTTACAAATAAAACAAACAACTGTACCGATACGTTACAAGATTGAATTAAATTATGAAATCATGGAATTGTATAGAAAATTGTGGAGCTTGTTGCAAGTTTGATTTAAATGAAAGGACTGATTTAGAAGATAAGTTAAATAGTCAAGATATTGATTTAATCGTTAAAATGACCTCAGAGGATGGTTGGTGCAAAAATCTGGATAGGGAAAATAAAAAGTGTTTAATTTACGAAAATAGGCCTCACTTTTGTAGAGTCACAGAATTCTCAATCCAATTTAAAGAATATTTGAAATTAGGAGATAAATTTCTAATTGATTGCTGCAAACAACACATTTCATCAAATTATGGAAAAAAAAGTAAAGAAATGAAGAACTTCAAATTGGCAATTACGAGAAAATGAACAGTAATTTAAAAAAAGACGATACAGAATTAGAAAAAAGCTTTGGATCGATATTTATAACAACTTTTACGACAATATTCATAGCTGAATTAGGAGACAAAACTCAAATAGCTACTTTAATGTTGTCTGCAGAATCAGGGCAGCCAATTATAGTTTTCATTGGAAGCTCTCTTGCTTTAATAAGTTCCAGTATAGTGGGAGTATTAATTGGTAAGTGGTTATCTAACAAGATATCACCTAGTAAATTTGAATTTTTTACTGGTTGTTTAATGTTAATAATTAGTCTCTTTTTAGCTTATGACATTACAAGTAAATATATATAAATGATTTTAAGCTTATTATTATCGACATTCTTAACTGTATTTATTGCTGAATTAGGAGATAAAACACAATTAGCTACCTTAACTATAAGTGGCACATCAAATAAACCATTAGCAGTTTTCTTAGGTTCTGCATCTGCTCTTGTCTTGGCAAGTTTACTAGGAGCGTTGACAGGAGGATCAATTTCGACTTTTTTGCCTGAAGTTATTCTGAAAACATTAGCTTCATTAACATTCTTAATTATTGGTATTCGTCTTTTTAGAAAATCATTTATTACTAGCAAGAATGAAAAAGAACAAACAGGTATTAATTAGTTTTATGCTTAATAATAGGGTTTAATAATATAATATACAAACCCATAAATTTCATATAAATTATTAAGGGGATAAAATGTTTTCAACATCTTCAATAATTGATAATATAAACCAAGAAGAGGGGTTAGAATATAAGAAATTATGCCGATTATTAAAAATATCAAAAAAATCAGATAAGGATAAATTAGATATAGCTTTACTAGCACTGGAAAAACTTCAAATAATAAATAAAAATGAAGAGAATAAGTATACCCACCTAAAAGACAGCAAACATCTAGTCGCAAAGATAAGGTGCAGTAGTAAAGGTTATTGCTTTGCTGTAAGAGAAAACACCAAAGAAGATATTTACATAAAAGAAAATCTACTTAATCATGCTTGGAATGGAGACAAAGTTTTAGTAAGAATAATTAAAGATGGTTATAGAAGAAAGTCACCGGAAGGAATAGTAGATTGTATTCTTGAAAGATCAAATCAGATCCTTTTATCAAAAGTTGAGATTATCAATAATCAGGTATACGCTATTCCAATTGACGATAGAATCTTAGCTAAAATAAAACTACCCAAAAAAGATGAGAAATATAAATATGACCAAGAAGATAAAAATATAGTAAAGGTTGAAATTGATATGTTTCCTATTGGTCAAGAAGAGGGGATAGGTCATGTGATAAAGGAATTGAAATTAAATAACAATGAAAATTTTGATACTGAGTTTGTATTATCAAAAAGCTATTTTAATAATCTTAAAAAACCTAATGATATTAAACCTAAAGATATAACAAAAGAAAAAAGATTAGATTTATCAGAAAAGAATTCTTATATGTTCAAAAGTTGGAAAACAGATAATTCTCCAATACTACCAATTATACAAATAGAAAATCACCAGAACGAGACAACCAAACTTTGGATACACACAAATGCAATTGCAGAAAGAATAAATCTAAATAGTAAAAAATCTCTAGAAATATTTTCAGATAAGTTTGAATCATTTCCTTTACTAAACAGATGGCAAAATTATCTTAGTGAAAACATATGTAATACTTCAAAATTTAATTTAGGAGAAAAAAATGAAGCAATAAGTCTTTGTATCTGTCTGAATAGTGAAAATGAAATAATTAATTGGTCATTCCATTTAACATTAGTAAAATGTTCATTAATTGTGGAAAACAAACATATTGAAGCTCTTATAACGAGAAAGTCTAAGACAAGAATCACGTCAAGAGTTTTAAAGCCGATAAAGGAATATATTGAAGATATAGATCAAATTTTGGAAATAGCATCGGTATTTAGAAAAAATCAGATTTCTAAAGGTAAACATGAAATCTCAAGAACAGTTAATAATATTGAATCTTTAGAAGAATTTTTCGTTTGCAACCCAGGTGAATATTCAAAGGAATATTTTGAAGCTTTAAGTAATACTGATTGCCAAACTTATCTTTCATCAATACTTTATGAAGCTGATTTAATATGGTTCAAACATTCAACTAAATTCGGATTAAAAAGTGCAGCATACATATCAAAAGAATTAGACCTTATAAACTTAAGTGAAATTATTAAATATTCGGAACTGGTGAGCAATAATTTAGAACTGAATGATGATGGTAATTTAACCTTCAGACAAATTCTTGATTTATGTATAGATGAAGATAAAAAGAGGGTTTTAAATAAACTTTTTATTAATGCATTAATAGATAATGAGGTGACATTAATTTCATGTAAATCAGATATTAATCACTCTAAAAATTCTACCGTAGCACCTTGGACATTGCCTTCATATGACTTCACTAATTTAATTAATCAATACAATGTTTTTAACATGATAGTAAATGGTAAAAGGGCTAATAAAAATAATACAAATTATATAAATATAATGGAAATGGATTCAGATAAGAAAGTTAATTGGGAGATTTATAATTCATCAATAAAAAAAAATATGGATTTATTATTTAATAATTTGCTAATTGATAAGCTTAATGAATATAAAAACAAAGCCAAACAATATAAAGCAAATATGAAAAGTATAAAACAAGTTAGAAAAGCTAATGATTTTATAGGAAATATTTATAATGGAATAATTATTGCAGTACAAAGTTATGGGTTTTTCGTTGAAATAGCAGACTTTAATGTAGAAGGATTAGTTCACGTAAGTACCCTAAACAATGATTGGTACGAGTATAGGTCAAGACAAAACTTATTAATTGGTAGAAAATCTAAGAAATCTTATAAAGTAGGAGATAAAATAGAAATTAAAGTAATTAAAGTTGATATACTAAAATATCAAATTGACCTAGAATTAATTTAGTATAAAAAGTAATTAATTATGATAAGCAAGTCTAAAATTAATAAAAAAAATCAAATCAAATATGAACTATAAAAATAGAAGTATTATAATAACTTTCATTTTAATAATAATTATCCAAACATTTATATATATAAATAATAAACAAAAGACTTCGTTTAGATATTTTATCTGGAACATTCAGGAAATAAAAATAGGAAAGCTAATAGTTATATCATTCTTTTCTGGATTAATAACATCTTCTATTTTAAACAATATTAAAACTATAAATCCAGTAATTAATCACAAAAATGATTATGATTACAGAAATGAGGATTACGAAGATCTCATTGATGAGGAAGACGATAAAACTGAAGTTGAACCTCCACCCCAAAGGGATATAAGAGATACTCAGCCAACAATATCTGTAAATTACAGAGTAATAAAAAATAACGGGGAGAATTATTCTAGATATGATGGAAACAAATCTGATAATTCAAAATATATAGATGATTGGAATGCTGATGATTCTGATTGGTAGAAATAAAGTTAATTACAAATAATGACTAAAAAGGTGATTTTTTACTTATAATTATTTTGTTAATGATTTCTTTTTATGGAAGAAAATACAGAGTCTAATGATGAAGTAAATAATAAAATATCTAATAAAGGCAGAAATATTCCTAATAAAGTTGAGGAGGATAACAACGATTCTAATAAAAAATTTATCGAGGAGAATAAAAGAACTTCTGTAAAATTCACAGATTCGACTAATAATATCAAAAAGGATAATACTCCTTTAAATAAAACTGAGTTACCACAAAAAAAGGCAGTCCCTTTGGAAAAGAAACCTTTTCATGAATTTGTTAAAAAGCACTTAATACCTGCTATAGAAAAAGAATTTAAGCAAAGAGGTCTTGAAGTAGAGCAAATTACTCTCAAAAACACCTTTAGACCAATTGCAGAGGATAAATGCTGGGTAATTAATTGTGTTATTAAAGATACTTGTAATTTTTGGTTATCATTTGAGAAAGAGGATATAAGCTCTTCAAAAAGTATTTCTTTATCAAAACCTAATCAAAAACCTAGTATTATTGAATCATTTCTAATTGATGAGAAAAGAATTACACTAGTGTTAATAATATCAAGAATATTACAGAGAATAAATGGTCAAAAGCTATTAGGAGTCAATTGATAATAAAAAGAATGACACCTAGTTAACTTTTCCCTCGAAAATACAGAAAATAGTAAATAATAGTAATAACAAATCATATTAATATGACTCAATCAACTATTGAATCAAAAAATAAAAAAGAAGTTAATAATGGAAAGGTACCTGCAAAGGAAACAATTTTGTCCCCAAGGTTCTATACAACAGACTTTGAGGCAATGGAAAATATGGATTTAGCATTAAATGAGGAGGAATTGGAAGCTATATGTGAAGAATTTAGGAAAGACTACAATAGGCATCATTTTGTAAGAAATAGTGAATTTGATGGAGCTGCAGACAAACTAGATCCAGAAACAAGAGAACTTTTTGTTGATTTTCTTGAGGGAAGTTGTACATCAGAATTTTCAGGTTTTCTACTTTATAAGGAACTTAGCAAGAGGATTAAAGCCAAAAATCCTCTTCTAGCTGAATGTTTTGCTCATATGGCCAGAGACGAAGCTAGACATGCAGGTTTCTTGAATAAATCAATGAGTGACTTTGGATTACAGTTAGACTTAGGATTCTTAACAGCTAATAAAGATTACACTTATTTCCCACCAAGAAGTATTTTTTACGCTACATATTTATCTGAAAAAATAGGGTATTGGAGATACATAGCAATTTATAGGCATCTTGAAAAAAATCCAGAAAGCAAAATTTTTCCTTTATTTAATTACTTTGAAAATTGGTGTCAAGATGAAAATAGACATGGTGATTTCTTCGATGCACTAATGAAAGCACAACCACGTACTGTTAAATCTCTAAGTCAAAAAATCACTATAGGGGGATCTACCTTTACACATCCACTATTTGACTATTTCCATAGATTCAGATACTTTTTGAACAATCTTCCATTAACATCCAAATTATGGTCAAGGTTTTTTCTACTTGCTGTTTTTGCAACTATGTATGCTAGGGATTTGGGAATCAAAAAAGATTTCTACAGTTCTTTAGGGTTAGATGCTAGAGAATACGACCAGTATGTAATTAATAAAACCAATGAAACTTCTGCTAGAGTTTTCCCTGTAGTATTAAATGTATATGATAAATCTTTTTATGGAAGACTAGATAAAATAGTTGAAAATAATAAGGTACTTTCTGACATTGAAAACAGCAATGGAAATAAATTATACAAAACATTAAAAAAAGTACCTACCTATTTATCAAACGGTTACGAGCTTTTAAGACTATACTTATTAAAACCTCTAGAAAGTTCAGATTTTCAACCAACAATTAGATAATCTTTCTGTAAAAGAGAAAATTTAAAAAATTCAAATGCTTTCTTCAAAAATTAAATATTGTGATGTTGAATTTGGTAAATGCAATAAAGATTTATTAGAAGAAGTAATTTCTTATGGAATTTCACTTGGAGCAGATTTTGTAGAAATTTTTTTAGAAAATAGTGACAACTCAACTATACTTGCAGAAGAAGATTGCATAACTAGCGTAAGCCCATCATTTGGCAAAGGAGCTGGAATCAGAATTTTTAAAGATAAAAGAGATGGTTTTGTAAGTACTAATGATTTAACAAAAAAAGGATTAATGGGATCAGTATCTCAGGCAATAGAGATGTTAGATATTTCTGATAAAAAGAATAAAGAACTATTTAGAGGTTTTAACGAACTTAAAGATTATACTGCTACAAAAAAAACTTGGATTGATGAAATACCAACAATTAATGAAATAAGTGAAAAATTAATCCAAAGCACAAACTCGCTACAAAAAAATAAAATAATTGTCAGGAAAGGAAGCTACTCAAGAAATTGGCAAGAAGTAATCATAGCTTCTAGTGACGGAACATATGCTACTGATATTAGATTGCATCAAACAGTTGGTCTAAATGTAATAGCAAGTGATGCCCAATACAGGTCAAATGGTAGTAGAAGATTTGGATCGTCAGGTATGCCTAATGAATTTAGATTATGGGATCATGAAAAAGCTGCTAATGAAGTTTATGAAAGTACAATGAATATGTTATATGCAGATTACGTAGAAGCTGGACAGATGCCAGTTGTACTAGCTAATAAATTTGGTGGTGTTATATTTCATGAAGCATGCGGTCATTTACTTGAAACTACGCAAATAGAAAGGGGAACAACGCCATTTAAAGATAAATTAAATCAGAAAATTGCTCACGAATCTTTAACTGCTATTGATGAAGGAATTTCCGCAGGATCATTTGGTTCTCTTTCTGTGGATGATGAAGGAATGGAACCAGAGAAATCAATACTTATAAAAGATGGAGTTTTAAAAAAGTTTATATCTGATAGAGCAGGGGAGATAAGAACTGGCCACAAAAGAACAGGTAGTGGGAGAAGACAAAATTACTCATTTGCCGCAGCCTCAAGGATGAGAAATACCTTCATAGCAAAAGGAGAATACTCTAAAGAAGAATTGATAAATAGTATTAGTGATGGTCTTTACTGTAAATCAATGGGAGGAGGAAGCGTAGGAGCAACGGGACAATTCAATTTTGCAGTAGAAGAAGGTTACTTAATTAAAAATGGAAAATTGACTAAACCAGTAAAGGGTGCAACATTAATTGGCGATGCCAAAGAAGTTATGCCAAAAATATCTATGTGCGGTAATGACTTAGAACTCGCACCTGGGTTTTGTGGTTCTATCAGTGGAAGTGTAAATGTAACGGTAGGTCAACCTCATATAAAGGTTGATTCAATCACTGTTGGAGGAAGATAAGACTATGAAAGCAAAAGAGATAACAAATCAAATCTCGAAATCAGCAGAGTCTTTAAATCTTAAAAAATGGGATTTTGGAGCAAGTTTTTCTAATGACTATTCTGTACAAGTAGATAAAGGCATAGCAAAACAATTAAAAGCCTCACAAAAACAAGTTTTAACTATAAGAGTTTGGAATAATTCTAATTTAGTTGGTATTACTACAACAAGCGATATAAGTCAGTCAGGAATTTACAAGGCACTTAAACAAGCAAATATCGCATCGGAATTTGGTAATAAGAAAGAAACTACTGATTTTTCACCTTTAGCAAAAGAGCCTATTCAAGTTCAAGAAGTTAGGAAAATTAATCCCGTAGGAATAAAAAAATTACTAAAAGTTCTTAGAGAAGCTGAACTAAAACTTTTAGGTAGTCATGAAGCTATTACTTCGATTCCTTACAACGGTTTATCGGAAAGCTTCTATGAAATAATCTATGCCAACAGTGATGGTGCGTTTAGAAATTATTCTAAAAGTCAGGCTGCATTATATTTATATGCAAGAGCTCAAGAAAAAGATAAGAAACCTCGTAGTTCAGGTTCAGTTAAACTTGGATATGGAGTTGATGATATAGATATTGAATCATGCATTAAAGAGGCCTCAAATAAAACAATCGCACATCTAAGCTATTCCACAATTAAAACGGATAAATATTTAATTTGTTTTTCCCCTGAGGCATTTTTAACCATAATTAATGCCTTTAGTTCAATATTTAATGCAAGAAGTATTATCGATGGAGTGAGTTTATCCAATAAAAATTCAATTGGAGAACAACTATCAACTGAAGCACTCAATATTTATGATGACGGACTTAATGAGAAGAATATAACCTCCGCGCCATTTGATGGTGAAGGAACTCCTACAAAGAAATTATGCTTAATTAATAAAGGGAAATTAGAAAACTTTTTACATTCTGAATCAACGGCAAGAATCTTTAAAACAATTCCTACTGGTCATGCAGGACTAGGATCTAAAGTATCAGTATCTCCTGATTGGTTAGTTGTTAAAAGATCTGATGAATGTACTAATCTAAAAAATTCCCTAACCCACTCTAATTACGAAGGTGAATATGTTTACATAGAAGAATTAAATTCAATCCATGCAGGTGTCAGAGCAAGTCAAGGTTCGTTTTCACTTCCATTTGAAGGATGGTTATGTAATAAAGGGATAAAGAGTTCAATAGAATCAGCAACTGTTGCAGGAGATATAAAATACCTTTTGAAAAATATAGTAAATATTGAAATGCAGGAAGAGATAACCACTAATGGTATTTCTCCACATGTTTGGGTTAATGAATTATCAATAACTGGTGACGCGTGAGAATAATATTCTGGGGGACACCTGAATATTCAGTTGCAAGCCTTAATATTTTAAATAAATCTGATCATGAAGTAATCGCTGTTATAAGTCAACCTGATAAAAAAAGATCAAGAGGGAAAAAGCTGGTGCCTTCTCCTGTTAAGGCATTTGCAAATAATGAAAAAATACCAGTTCTCACTCCAAAAATAATTAAAGGGAATAATGATTTTATAAATGAACTAAAATCTCTTTATTGCGATCTATTTATTGTAATCGCTTATGGAAAGATTTTACCAAAAGAAATATTAGAAATACCTAAATTTGGTTGTTGGAATGCGCATGCATCACTACTTCCAACATGGAGAGGTGCGGCACCCATTCAATGGTCCATATTGGAAGGGGATGATTTCAGTGGCGTCGGCATTATGCAAATGGAAGAAACACTCGATACTGGAGATCTATTGCTGGAAAAGAAAATTAAAATTGAAGATGATGATCATTTAATATCATTAACTGAAAAATTAAGTAATTTATCAGCAAAATTATTTATGGAAGCAATATCTAAACTTGAAATAAATTTGGATAAAAATATAAACTCTATTTTAACTAAACAGAAAAGTCTTGGTAGAGAAATTAAATATGCAAGAATGATAAATAAGGAAGACTATAAAATAGATTGGGAAAAGAATCCTATTGAAATTTCCCGAAAAATTAAAGGACTATATCCACGTGCAAACACAACTTTTAGAGGTAAAAATCTAAAAATAATAAAAATTAGAATGTTAAGAAGTTCTGAATTTACTAATAAAAACAATAATCTTAATAGTGACCTCTTAAAACCAGGAACTATTATTGGCGTTATAGAAAATGAAGGTATAGTTATCTCAACAAAAACTAACCCAATTATTTTGTTAGAAGCAAAGCTTGAAGGCAAGAACATCTCTAGTAAAATGCAGCTCATACAACAATTACAGCCTATAGTAGGTGAAAAGTTTTCAGATTAAGTATTAGATTCTTTTCTAGAGAAACCCCAAATAAAAGCGAATAGAATCAAAATGTAAAAATAGTAATCTGGAAGAATTGATTCTTTAATTAATGTGTTTAGAAGAAGTTTAATCCCAACAATTAAAATTGCTATGTAACCAGCTGTTTCTAGTCTTGAAAACTTATCTAAGAGTTTTAAAAATATACCTGAGGTAAACCTTAAAGCCAATACACCAATTAATGCTCCAAAAATAATAAGTATGTATTGGTCGCTGATCGCAACAGCAGTTGTAATGCTATCAATGGAAAAGGCAAAATCAGTAATTGATAAAAGAGCAACAACTTTTAGAAACTTAAATTTATTCTGCATCATAATTTTGTCAGATTCTGAATTTTGTAATTCAGGAGTAATTAAAACATTTGAAAAGAACAAATATATTAGATATAAACCAGCAAAAATCCGAATAAAAATAAATTTGAGTAAAAGGTTAGATAATAGAATAAGAAAAATTCTAAATAATAAAGATATAGTTATCCCAATGTTTAATGCTCTAGCTCTTAATTTCGAACTTTCAAGTGATTTGGTAAGAGAAGCAAGTGCTACTGCATTATCAGCCGATAATAATAATTCTAATGAAATTAATATTGGTAAAAGAGTAAAAATTTCGTACCAACTATCTACTTGATCAAGGGTGGGGATAAAAGAATTTATTGCAGCTGAATCCATTAATTATTATTATTCACAATTTATATAAAACCCAATATAATATAATGCAAAGTAGGAATCAAGTTAAATAGAAATAAATGAGTTTGAATTCATTAATTAATTATATTTCTAATACGCAAATTACAGCTGAATTAATAAAAAGAATTAAACAATCTAATGAATTAAATATTATTGGATCTAGTAGATATGCTAAGTCTATAATTATAAATAGTATTGCAAAAAAAGAAGAAAAAGATTTATTATTAGTTTGTCCTAATGTTGAAATTGCATATAAATGGATTGGTTATTTTGAAAGTATTAATAGTAAAAATGTCTTATATTATCCACCAAAAGAAAATCTACCCTATTCATCAATTAACAAATCAAAAGAAATCGAATATACACAGTTAACTGTTATATCAAAATTAATTAAAAATGAAAGAAAAAATTTAAATATAATAATAACTACAGAGAGAGCCCTGCAACCACATTTAATTAATAAAAAGTTATTAATTGATAATAGATTACACTTAAATAAAGGTAAAAAAATTGAATTAAAAGAATTATGTAATAGTCTTACATTACTAGGCTATGAAAAGGAAACTATAACTTCTCTAGAGGGTAAATGGAGTAGAAGAGGAGAAATAATTGATATTTATCCAGTTAATAATGAATTACCTATAAGACTTGAATTTTTCGATAACATAATAGAAAAAATAAGAGAATACGACCCATATACTCAAAAAACACTGGAAAATATTAATAATATCGAGATAATACAGTCTGGAATTAATTTATTAATAAAAGATAAATTAAATAATTTATCTAAAGACTCAGTATTTAATTCAGAGGATATAAAAAAGAATAATCTTGATAGATATTTAGGGATCATAGAAGAAAAACCATCAAATATAATAGATTTCATTAATGAAGATACAATAATTATTATTGATGAACTTGATGAATGCATAAAATTTTCAGATAATTGGTATTTAGAGGCTGAAAATAACTTTAATCAATTTAAAGAAGAATTAAATGAAAACCTTAAAAATAATAATATCGATGTTGTGGTACCTCAAAATCTAAACCTGAAATTTGATAATATTTTAAATTCAATAAGAAAATATAATATTATTAATTTATTTGAATTTGAATCAAAAGGTAATAATAAAAATAGTTTTTTATTAAATGATAAAAGATTAAATACTTTCTCTAAAAATATGGGAAAGTTATCAAATAAAATAAAAAAGCACCTAAATAATAAAGAAAAAGTCTGGATATTATCTGCACAACCATTAAGAACTAGGACGTTGCTATTCGAGCATGAATGTAATACAAATTTCTTAGAAAAACCTCATGATATTGATGAAGCATATAAATCAATTAATACTTCAACACCATTAATTGTAAAGAATAAGAATAATTATGAAATTGAGGGTTTTTATTTACCAATATGGAAAATAGCATTATATACAGACAAAGAATTATTTTCACAACAGTACTTATTTAATAATGTTTTTATTAGGAGGAGAAAAAGGAGTGTAAATTCAAATATCAATGTTAACAAAATAAATCCTGGCGATTACATAGTTCACAAAAATCATGGAATAGGAAAATTCCTAAAAATAGAAAAAATAAATATAACTGGCGATTCCAGAGATTACTTAGTTATTCAATATCAAGATGGAAAAATAAGTGTTGCTGCTGATCAACTTGGAAGTGTAAATAGATATCGATCCAGTGGGAAACTTATACCAAAAATCAATAAATTGGGCGGAACCGAATGGTACAAAATAAAAGAAAAAAATAAGAAACAGATAAAAAAAGTTGCCTTTGACATCTTAAAACTTTATGCAAAGAGAGAAAAAATTAAAGGATATATATATCCAGAAGATGGCCCTTGGCAAAAAGAATTAGAAGAATCATTTCCTTATCTACCAACTCCAGATCAACTTTCGGCCGTAAAAGAAATAAAATCAGATATGGAAAGCGAAAAGCCAATGGACAGATTGGTTTGTGGAGATGTAGGGTTTGGCAAGACAGAAGTGGCTATAAGAGCTATTTTCAAAGCTATTACTTCCGGTAAACAGGTAATATTACTTGCTCCAACAACGATATTAGCTCAACAACATTGGAGAACTATAAGTAATAGATTTTCTCCGTATCCGATAAAAGTTTCATTACTTAATAGATTTAAAAGTAATAATGAAAAGAAAAAAATATATACTGGTTTGAAAAATAAAAATATTGATTTAGTTGTAGCAACTCACCAAATTTTAGGGAAAGACATAGAAATCACAAACTTAGGATTACTCGTGATTGACGAAGAGCAAAGATTTGGAGTAAGGCAAAAAGAAAAAATCAAGAAAATAAAAACAAACATCGACGTTCTAAGTCTCTCAGCGACACCAATACCCAGAACCCTTTACATGAGTTTGTCAGGCTTAAGACAAATGAGTTTACTCAATACTCCCCCTCCTTCCAGGAGGTCTATAAAAACATATTTGTCTGAAATAGATATGGATGTAATAAGAACTGGCATAAGTCAAGAACTTGATAGAGGTGGTCAAATATTTTACGTTCTTCCTCGGATTGCTGACATTGATCAAGCTGTAAATAAATTAAAAAATATGTTTCCAAATTTAAAATTTATAGTCGCTCATGGACAAATGAACGAAACAGAACTGGAGAATGCAATGATTGCATTTAACAATGGTGAAGTTGATCTTTTGATATGTACAACAATTATTGAAAGCGGATTAGACATACCAAAAGTAAATACAATAATTATTGAAGACGCTCATAAATTTGGACTATCTCAACTTTATCAATTGAGAGGAAGAGTTGGAAGAAGCGGAATCCAAGCTCACGCTTGGTTGTTTTATCCAAATTTGAATAAAATAAATGATGCTGCTAAGCAAAGATTAAAAGCTATAAAAGACTTTTCAGAACTAGGTAGTGGATATCAGTTAGCAGTGAAAGATATGGAACTAAGAGGCGTTGGCAGTTTATTAGGAGAAGAACAAAGTGGAAAGGTTAACGCTATTGGATATGATTTGTATATAGAAATGCTCCATGAGGCGATCTCAGAAATAAATGGGCAGGAAATTCCTGAAGTTAATGATACCCAGATTGATCTACCTATCAATGCTTTTATACCCGCAACATGGATATTAAATAGAGAAGAAAAGCTTGAAGCTTATAAAGCAGCAACAGAATGTTCAAATGATAAAGAGCTAACGGAATTAGCTACTGATTGGACAAATAGATATGGAACCTTACCTAAACCAGTAGAGTCATTAATTTTATTAATGAAATTAAAATTACTAGCTAAAAGATGTGGCTTTAATAAGATCAAACTCAAAAAACCAAATATATTAATAGAAACAAAATTAAAAAAATCTACTTTTAAAATACTTAAGAATTCATTATCAAGTAGTGTTCAAAATAAATTTAATTTCGAAGAAGGTGATCAATTTTCAAAAATAATAATCAGAGGATTAGGAGTTACTGAAATTCAAAATCAAATTGATAAGTTAACTTCATGGTTTGGGTTATTCATTAAAGAAATTAATAATTTTGAAAAAGAATCTAAAATCGATAAAAAATAAATTATTAAATAAATATTTAAAATCCCCAGAAAAATTTAATATCAGTTAGGTTTATAAAAAAATTTTATTTATATGGGTGAATATATTGATGTCGGATTACAAAGTTCGATTTTACCGTTTACTGTAATTATATCTACATTAGTCTTAGGAGTTTACGCTTTGTTTGGATTTGAGACAGAAAATGACGATGATGACTCTGATTCTGGTAGTGGTGGGTTAATGCAACCTATTTAAAATTACTTATATTAAAAATATTTAGAATTTTGCCTTATAACTTTTATCAATCTATAAAAAGAACCTAGAAATAAAATTAAAGAAAACATAGAAGATATTACAATAGCAATCACTAAAAGTAATTGTAAAAGATAACCAAAAAAATCTATTAATAATAAGAAAGTTTTTTGAGAAGTACCTATGAAATTATTAAATAGCAAGGACTTATTAGGAATTAAATAATTTGTATAAGCTAATAAAAAGCTAATAATTAACATATAAATAGATTCAATTATTAACTTTCTCTTATTTGTTTTTCTTGAAGAGAATTTATTTTTGAATAGATATTTATCGTTTTTTTTGTTTAAACTAGGTATTTTTAAATCTGCCATACATTAAATAATGAAAAATGAACGGATAATGATTAAAAAGGAATTATCCTATAATATCGTGTTTATAGATTTAATGCTATGAAGTTTATCTTGTGGATTTTTTAATGCTTTTTTTTCTTTATCTTCAATTAAATTATATAAATAAATAAACGTTGAAGATACCATAAATAGAGAGAATAGTGAAATAAGCGGTGGTACAAGAATTCTAAGTATTTTATCTTTATTTAAAAATTTTAAAAGACCTTTTTTAGGATGTTTATCTAAAACAACTGGATTAACTTTTCTTACTTTAATAGAAGAATTAAACTGATCAAAACAATGGATTATGTCAGAGAGTACGGAGTTGCCAATCTTTATCTTTAAAGGTTTAATATTAGGCTTTGAACTTTTAAGAAGAATGTTATGAGTGAAATAGTTTTCAGCTTTTATATCAATAAACTTTGACTCATAAAATGCATTTTCATTATTAATAAGAAAATTTGAATAACTATAAAATGCTCCAATAATAGAACTTAAGTGATCAATATTACCCTCAATAAGTGGCTTATTAATTATCATTAACTTCCATTGTGAAATTATAGATATTTGATCTTTGTTTTCATTATTTGCATAGTCTGGCAATCCTATTATTTCAAGTCTAACTGAAGATTGATTAAATATTAATTTGTTTTGGAGCATATCAGAAGTTCAATAAATAAGTTCTTAACTTCTTAAAACCTTTATCAGAGCTACATAAAGCCAAAGTAAGAAGATTTTGGACAAGAATGTTGTCATTTACATTTGGATCAATAATCTTTTTAACTCGCATACTATTAATGTTTAATCTTTCATAAGTCAACTCAATAAATCTTTTTTTGAAATCGTTCCATGCATAGGGATTGTTATCAAAATCATCTCTAGATTGAAGTATCTCTCTTATATAAGGATATAAGGCTTTAGACATTTCTACAGCGAGTTTAATCAAAGCATCAAAAGCCTCTATGGAAATTTTGTTATTAATATATGATTTTCTCAATGGATTACTATTCCTGAATTTCCAAATAGTGACTTTATTAGGCAAAATTTTATTTAATTTAAGGTTATTTGACAAGGTCAATAAAGATTGGGCACCATTTATATCTATAGTTTCTATGGTTAGCAAAAGTAAATCAAGTCTCTGTATAGATTTTCTTGAAATCTTATTTCGTTTAGATAAAACAGTAATAGCTTTTTTTTCTCGATAATAAAATTATAACAGAATCTTTATTCTGTGTTTTTAAATAAAAATGAATATAACTTATCAAGTTCATCAATAGTCAAAATTCCATAACTCCATAATAAGATGGGTAGCGGAGTATTATTTCTTATTGATAATTTGAGTCCTAATTCAATTGATGAATGATCTAAACCAATTTCATCTAAGAGAAAAAATATCATCTTTTTTGAAAAAATGTAATTACTAGATGTCATTTAATTATTTTAAAAAGAATAGACTTAGTCATTTGATTTAATACTATTTTTCTAATAAGCAAAAAATTATTTAAAAGTATAAATGATATTTTTCTTACGGGAATAAAAAGATAATTTCTATTAGCAAAAAAAGTAATTAAAGAATCAGTAATAACTAGTGTGAAAAAAATATCTATAGATCTACTCAAATAATATTTAAATTTAAAAAATCTTAAATTGTTCTTATTGATATAAGAATTCGAATTTAAAATATCAAAAATATTATTTACATCTCGCCAACAAGTATTTAGACCTTGACCTCCCACCGGATGAAATGTGTGAAATGAATCTCCTACAAATAATAATTTTTTGGAGTTAAAAATGGAAAGGTTTATAGAAAGTGAAACAGGGAATAAATTAACTTCACCAACAATTTGATCCAACTTAAAGTAATCAGGTAAAATTGTTGATAAATTATCCATTAAAAAATTCTTATCAGTATTTAATCTATCTAAAGATTTAGAGGCGCTCGATGTCCAAATAATTTGGTATAAATTTTTATCTAAAGGTAATAAAGCTAAAGGACCTTCTTCCCTAAAAATTTCATAGGCACACCTCTGCAAATTCCCTCTTAAGAGAACCTTAAAGGTTAAACAAGACTGATTGTATTTTTTCCTAAAATATAAAAAATGGTTTGATTTTTTATTAATAGGAATAGCTCCAGTGGCAATAAATTTATAATCAAATATAACTTTCTCTTGTGATAAATCTTGAGGGGATTTAAAAATGATATTGCTGTTATTATCAATTTCCTCAAAAAAGACTTTCATAAGGTCAGAATGTTTAATAACCCAACCAATATTTCTTTCAGCACTTATATCATCGTCTAAGTCAGAAATTCTTAAAGTGGTAAAAGAAGAAGTAACACTATCTGATATTGAAAGTTTATCAAAACCGAATAAATATGGTTTTAACTTCTCCCAGATGCCAAATTTAAGAAGAATTTTTCTCGTTGAATGAGTAATTGCATAAGTCTTTTCTTGATAAATAAGCTGTTCTCTACTTAATAAATCAGTTAAATAAATATATAAATCTAATTTTGATAGTGCAATGGACAACAGTATTCCAGTAGGACCTGAACCAACAATTTTAAAATTAAGCCTATTGCTCATTATAAAAATATTTATTTCTTCAATCTATTTGAGATAAATATAGCAAATTTCTTCAAATGCTGGCCTTAACAAGTAAGGATAATCACCAACCCACAAATTAATATCAGGTAACCAAGCATCAGTTAAATTAATATCCCTATCAAAATTTCGATTATTTGATGCAATTAAACATCTTATCTTAGCGCCTACTCTAATTTGACTATGTTTATTTTCCATGGGGAAAGTTATCTTATCTAAATAACCCTCTTCATCTTCTAATTCAATAACAAGCCATGTTCTCTTTTTATTAATAACCTCTAATCTACCCTGTCTATTAGACTGTTCTCGTGAACTTTCAATCTTTTCCGTTTTGTAAATATCTAATACGTAACCTTCAAATATAGAAAAAAAATTATATTTTCTAAATTGCAAATTTCTTCTGCTTGATTCAAGAATTGGGCCCCACAGAATATAAAGAAAAAAAACAACACATAGTATTAACCACAAATTATAAGTCTGATTTCCTGTCTGACTAATACTTATCAAAAAATTAATTATACCTCCAATAGAAGAAATAATTAATCTTTGAAGAATTTTATTAGGATCTCCTAAAGCATATTTAAATTGTCCACCAGTTCCAACGGCTGGAATTAGTCTAGAAATTTGACTTAATTTTATTGGAATAAGCATTTTAAAAAATCAATTTTTCAAGTCCATAAACTAATGACTCGTAATTACCTATTTTTTGTATTGCTTGTAAGACTCCTGGCATATAGGCTTTTCTATCTATAGTGTCATGTTTAATAGTATAAGTTTCACCTGGAGATCCCATAATTACTAATTGATGAGCTAATAGTCCTGGCAATCTTACTGAATGTATATTTAGGCCTGAATCTCTAAGACCTCCTCGAGCTCCTTTCAAAGATTCTGACTCTTTAACCAAACTTTCATTAAATTTCTTTGGATATTCTTCAATCATTTCAGCAGTTTTTATACAGGTACCACTAGGTGAATCTGCTTTTTGATTATGGTGCATCTCTATCAATTCAATATTGTCATAAAATTTTGCCGCCACAGATGCAGCCTGTTGAAGAAGAACCATGCCCACTGAAAAATTTGGGATAATTGCACAACCAACAGATGCTTTCTGAGCAAAGATGGCTAATTCTTTAATTTGGGTAGGAGTGAGACCCGTAGTTCCAACAACAGGAGAGATTCCATATGCTATTGCCGACCTAGTATTTTCATATACGGAATCAGGATGAGTAAAATCTACTAAAACTGGTTTAAAATTTTCATTTCTATATTCTTGACTTATGGAACATAAAGTTCCTTCAAAATCATTTGAAACAAAAACATCGCATTCTTTTACTTTTAATATTTCGGAAATATTTGCTCCATTATTATCAGTTATGTCAATTGCTGCAACAAGATCACAATTTGGTGAATGTAAAACAGAGTTTACAACTTCACTTCCCATTCTACCCAAAGCTCCAGAAACAAGTACTGGTATGGTTTTTCCGGAATTGTTATTCATTTTGTTTGAAAAATTTTTTTTAAAAGGTTGTTACACGCTATGTATAAAGGTCACAATAACGCCTTTTCACCCGTAGGCTGGTAAGAAATACTTAAATAGAATCAATGTTTACGCAGGTCCGCTCAGCAAACCGCAGAGTATCTCCTGTTGAGGATAACAAACACAAAGTGGTAATAAAAGCAGTTTATGTTGTCCTTGAGCCACAATACCAAAATTCCTTAACTGAAGCAGCAAGGTCAATAAATGAACTGAATGGCCCAATTGGGATAGACCTTAGTGGTTATCTTATTGAAGAACTGAGAAATGAAAATAATTATAATGATTTTAAAGCAGACATAGCTAATGCAGATATTTTTGTTGCTTCATTAATTTTTATTGAAGATTTAGCTCAAAAGGTAGTTGATGCAGTTACACCACATAAGGAAAACCTCAAAGCATCAATAATATTTCCTTCTATGCCAGAAGTTATGAGATTGAATAAGTTAGGTTCATTTAGCATGGCCCAACTAGGACAATCCAAAAGTATTATTGGAGATCTTATAAAAAAGAAAAAAGAATCAGATGGAGCTAGTTTCCAAGATTCAATGTTGAAATTGTTAAATACATTGCCATCAATACTAAAATACCTTCCCGTAGAAAAAGCTCAAGATGCTAGGACATTTATTCTAAGTTTTCAGTACTGGTTAGGTGGTACTACTGAAAACCTAAAAAACTTCTTATTAATGATCTCAGAGAAATATGCAATCTCTGAAAATATAAAGGATCAAATAGAAGAATTCAAAATACAAGATCCAGAAACATTCCCTGACCTTGGAATTTGGCACCCTTTAGCACCATGCATGTTTGAAAGTTTAGAGGAATATCAAAATTGGGAAAACAATAGAAAAGATATAAAACCCAAAGATGTGAGAACTCCAACAATAGGATTAGTTCTGCAAAGAAGCCATATAGTAACAGGAGATGATGCTCATTACGTTGCTGTTATTCAAGAATTAGAATATAGAGGAGCAAGAGTACTTCCAATATTCTGCGGAGGACTAGATTTTTCTAAGCCAGTTAATGAGTTCTATTATGACTCGATTAATAAGGAGGAACCTATAGTAGATGGAGTGGTATCTTTAACTGGATTTGCACTAGTTGGAGGTCCTGCGAGACAAGACCATCCAAAGGCTATTGAAGCTTTAAAAAAGCTTAACAGACCTTATATGGTTGCACTACCTTTAGTTTTTCAAACAACTCAAGAATGGGAAGATAGTGATTTAGGATTGCATCCGGTTCAAGTCGCTTTACAAATTGCTATACCAGAACTAGATGGAGCAATTGAACCTATTATTCTTTCAGGTCGTGATGATGCTACAGGCAAAGCTCATACGTTACAAGATCGAGTTGATGTTATTGCAGAAAGAGCAATAAAGTGGTCAACACTTAGAGTAAAAAAAAGAGAAGAAAAGAAATTAGCAATTACAGTATTTAGTTTTCCTCCAGATAAAGGGAACGTAGGAACAGCAGCTTATCTGAATGTATTTGGTTCTATTTATAGAGTTCTGTTGGAAATGAAAGCAAAAGGATATCAAATAGATGAGCTACCAAAAAATTCGAAAGAATTAATGGAAAAAGTCATAAATAATCCAGAAGCAATGGATGGATCTCCAGAATTAAATATTGCTCATAAAATGTCAGTTAAAGAATATGAGGAATATACACCCTATTCAAAGCGACTTGAAGAGAATTGGGGTAAACCTCCTGGAAATTTAAATAGTGATGGTCAAAATTTACTTATTTATGGAAAACATTTTGGAAATGTATTTATAGGAGTACAACCAACATTTGGCTATGAAGGGGATCCCATGAGATTACTTTATTCAAGGAGTGCAAGTCCCCATCATGGTTTTGCAGCCTACTATACATATGTAGAAAAAATATGGGGTGCTGATGCTGTACTTCATTTTGGGACTCACGGTTCTCTTGAATTCATGCCTGGAAAGCAAATGGGTATGAGTGAGACATGCTACCCAGATTCATTAATTGGATCATTACCGAATTTATATTATTACGCAGCAAATAATCCATCTGAAGCAACAATTGCAAAAAGGAGGGGATATGCATCAACTATAAGTTACCTTACTCCACCAGCCGAAAATGCTGGACTTTATAAAGGACTTAAAGAATTAAGTGAACTAGTTGGTTCTTATCAACAACTAAGGGAAGGTAGCAGAGGGATTCAAATTGTGAATGCAATTATTGAGACTTCTAAGCAGTGTAATCTTGATAAAGATGTTGACCTTCCTACTAAAGATGTAGAAGAACTTAACATCGATGAAAGAGATCTATTCGTAGGTAATATCTACAAACAACTAATGGAAATAGAAAGTAGATTATTACCTTGTGGTCTACATACTATTGGAGAAGCTCCAACTGCTGAGGAAGCTGTAGCAACACTTGTAAATATTGCTTCTTTAGAAAGAGAACAAGAAGGTTTAAGATCACTCCCTGGCCTATTGGCAGAGTCAATAAACCTTACTATTGATAAAATCTATGATGGGAACAATAAAGGTGAACTTAAGTATGTTGAGCTAAATGAAAAAATTATAAAAACAGCTAGAGAATCAATATTTGCAATGGTTAATTCTTTAAAAATAGTTAATGGAAGAGTTTATTTAGAGAAATCTTTATTTTCAAAACTTTTAGACTTTCTAAAAGTATTTGGTTTAATTTTACCCACTCCATGGCTAAGAGTATGTAGATTAAATGGATTTAATGAAGTAAATCAAAAAGAATTAAATAAACTTTTTGATTATTTACTTTACTGTCTAGAACAGGTTTGTGCTGATCAAGAAATGGATAGTCTTATTAAAGCATTAGATGGTAATTATGTTTTACCTGGCCCAGGAGGAGATCCTATAAGGAACCCTGGAGTATTACCTAGTGGCAAAAATATACATGCACTTGATCCTCAGTCAATACCAACGACAGCAGCTGTGGCGGCAGCAAAGGTAGTTGTAGATAAACTAATAGAGAGACAAAAAGAAGAACAAGGAACATGGCCTGAAACAATAGCTTGTGTTTTATGGGGCACTGATAACATCAAAACTTATGGAGAATCTTTAGCACAAATATTATGGTTTGTGGGGGTAAAACCACAACCAGACTCTGTGGGTAGAATAAATAAATTAGAGTTAATCCCTCTAGCAGAATTAGGAAGACCTAGGATAGATGTAGTTGTTAACTGTTCTGGAGTTTTTAGAGATCTATTTATTAATCAAATGGCATTGATAGATCAAGCAGTCAAGTTAGCAGCAGAAGCTGATGAACCTTTAGAATCAAATTTTGTAAGAAAACACTCCTTAGAACAATCTAAAAAAGAAGGTACCTCTTTACGAGAAGCTTCAGCGAGAGTCTTCTCTAATGCAAGTGGTAGCTATAGTTCCAATGTAAATTTAGCTGTAGAAAATTCAACATGGGAAGAAGAAAATGAGTTACAAGAAATGTATTTATCAAGAAAGACCTATGCTTTTAATGCCGATAATCCTGGCGAGATGAATCAAAAAAGAGATGTATTTGAAAACGTCATGAAAACTGCTGATGTTACATTCCAAAACCTTGACTCTTCCGAAATATCCCTAACAGATGTAAGTCATTATTTTGATTCTGACCCAACCAAATTAATAAAAACATTAAGAGATGATGGCAAAGAACCAAGTAGTTACATAGCAGACACTACAACTTCTAACGCTCAAGTAAGGACACTGGGAGAAACTATTAGACTTGATT
>QCIF01000016.1 GCA_003216835.1 Prochlorococcus sp. AG-402-K10
TCTTTCAGAGTTGAAATAAAAACTGTTTTAGGGGATAATCCGCATTTTCTTAATTGCAAATTCAGTTTTTCATTTACTTCAATTTCATTGGCTAAAAAAAGTGATTTATAAGATATTATTCCAACCTTTTCTCCCTTTTCGATATTCCAATCATATAAATAAGGATCTGAATAAAAAGTAATATTTAAAAAGTCCTCAGGAATTAATGTTTCTTCCTCCTTTAGATAATTTAAAGAATTAAGAAATTTTCTATAGTTATCCAATCCACCAGATCTTAGTAATTTAGAAATATTTAATGCAGTATTTTTATCAATGCTACTTAGTTCACATAACGATTCTTCCTGATCAACGGTACCTGATAGTATTATAAGTCTCCTTTTATTATTAGCTGCATGCCAATTTAAAAGTTGTTCAATTCCATAACTCCATGTACCTTTATCTCCGAATAATCTTAGTACGACAACTTTTGCATAATTAACTGTTTTTAAAAAATAATTATCTATTTGTGCTGAGGAATTTAAACTTGAAATTTCTAAAGCCCTTATATTATTTTTTAATGAAGCGAATTCATCTTCTAATAATAGACTTGATATAAGTTTCAAATCAGCTTTGACACTTGTTATAAAAAGAAAATCAGCGATTGGTTGTTCTATGAAATCATCCTTATTCTTTTCATTTCCTGCTATATTTAATATCTTATGCATTTTTATATATAAATAAGGTTTAGAATAAGTAAGTAGGATAAAACAATTTTACCTCAATAAAATAAATTAAATATGCATGAATTTCTTCCATACGCCTGGTTCGAAGGTAAATGTATTCCATTTAAAGAAGCAAAAATATCAATAGCTACTCATGCATTACATTACGGTACTGCTGCTTTTGGAGGGATGAGAGCGATACCTAACCCTTCTAATAAAGAAGAATTCCTTTTGTTTAGAACTGATAAACACATAAAAAGATTATCGCAAAGTGCAAAATTGCTCTTAACTGAAATATCTGAAGAATACATTTTTAACGCATTAGAAGAAGTTATAAAAAGAAACAAACCACAAAAACCTATTTATATTAGACCATTTGTTTATACAAGCGATTTAGGTATAGCTCCAAGGTTACACAATATTGAAACTGATTTCTTTATTTATTGTATTGAACTAGGAGATTATCTATCACCTGAGGGTGTTTCTTGTAGAATGAGTAGTTGGACTAGACAAGAAGATAGATCACTCCCATTGAGAGGAAAAATAAGTGGAGCATATATTTCTAGTTCATTAGCTAAAACAGAAGCTAGTTTATCGGGCTTTGATGAGGCCCTTCTATTAAATTCCAGTGGTAAGGTAAGTGAAGCTAGCGGTATGAATTTATTTATTGTAAGAAATGGAGAATTAATCACTCCCGGTGTTGATCAGGATATCCTTGAAGGGATTACTAGAGCTAGCGTAATTGAATTAGCAAAATCTTTTGGAATAAATGTAATTGAGAGGCCTGTTGATAAAACAGAATTATTAATAGCAGAAGAAGTTTTTCTTACTGGTACAGCAGCAAAAATTACACCAGTTAAAAAAATTGAGTCAACTGAATTAAATGTTCAAAGACCAATAATGAATAAATTAAAAAATAAGCTTATAGAAATAACAGAAGGTCGTTCTCAAGACTATGATAATTGGGTAACCAGAATTTCAATATAATAGATTGATTTTTATCCAATATGGAGTCTTTCAGATCATATCTAAATAGAGATGAAAAACCTTTAATTATTTTTGACGGGGGTACTGGAACATCTTTTCAGAACTTAAATCTGACTGCGGAAGACTTCGGAGGAAATGAATTAGATGGATGTAATGAAAACCTTGTTTTATCTTCACCAAAAATAGTTGAAAAGGTTCATAATTCATTTTTAGAAGCAGGTTGTCATGTTATAGAAACTAATACTTTTGGAGCCTCATCTATAGTTCTTGATGAATATGATATTGAGGATAAGGCTTATGAAATAAATAAAAATGCGGCATTAATAGCAAAAAAAAGCGCTACTAAATATTCATCAATTGATAAACCAAGGTTTGTTGCTGGTTCAATTGGACCAACAACTAAATTACCGACTTTAGGACATATAGATTTTAATGAATTAAAGCAATCATATAAAGAACAAATAAATGGTCTTATAGATGGAGGCGTTGATCTTCTTTTAATAGAAACTTGCCAGGATGTTTTGCAAATAAAATCTGCCTTATTAGCTTCAAAAGAAATACTTAAAAGTAAAAATATAGATCTACCTATAATGGTTTCTATAACAATGGAAACAACAGGTACTATGCTTGTTGGATCTGATATTGCATCTGCATTAACAATATTAGAGCCATTTAATATAGATATCCTTGGACTTAATTGCGCAACTGGTCCAGAACAGATGAAGGATCATATTAAATATTTGTCTAAAAATTCACCCTTCGCTATAAGTTGTATTCCTAATGCAGGCCTACCGGAAAATATTGGTGGTGTTGCTCACTACAAATTAACGCCAATAGAATTAAAGATGCAGTTAATGAATTTTATATATGACTTTAATGTTCAATTGATAGGCGGATGTTGTGGTACAACACCGGAGCATATTAAATATCTTTCTTCAATTATCGACGAAATTATAAATAGCGAAAGGACTAACAAAATTGGTAAGAATTTTTCTAGTAGTTATATTCCATCTGCCGCTTCAATATATAATTCTGTGCCATACAAACAAGATAATTCAATTTTAATTGTAGGAGAAAGATTAAATGCCAGTGGATCTAAAAAGGTAAGGGAGTTGTTAAATAAAGACGATTGGGATGGTTTAGTTTCAATTGCTAAGCAACAACAAAAAGAAAATGCACACGTACTTGATGTAAATGTTGATTATGTGGGAAGAGATGGAGTAAAAGATATGAAAGAAATCACATCAAGACTAGTGACTAATATAAATTTGCCATTAATGATTGATTCGACAGATGCTGACAAAATGGAAAGTGGATTAAAGTCAGCTGGAGGTAAATGTATTATAAATTCGACCAATTACGAAGACGGTGATGAAAGGTTTGATCAAGTTCTTAATTTGGCCTTAGATTATGGCTCAGGACTAGTTATTGGAACTATTGATGAAGATGGAATGGCAAGGAATTCAGAAAATAAATATAAAATTGTTAAAAGAGCAATCAATCGAACTAGAGAATGTGGTTTATCAGATTATGAACTCTTTTTTGATCCATTAGCACTTCCGATATCTACGGGGATAGAGGAGGATAGATTAAATGCTAAAGAGACAATTACTGCTATTTCTAAAATTCGTGAAAATTACCCGGAAATTCATATCATATTGGGAATTTCGAACATAAGTTTTGGTCTTTCACCATTATCTAGAATTAATTTAAATTCAATATTTTTAGATGAATGCATTAAAGCAGGATTAGATTCTGCTATCATCGCACCAAATAAAATATTGCCATTATCAAAGATCACTGATGAGACTAAAAAGCTTTGCTTAGATTTGATCTATGATAAAAGAGAATTTGAAGATGATATTTGTACTTATGATCCATTAGTTGAACTAACAAAGGCTTTTCAAGATTTATCTATTCAGGATTTCAAAAAAGCATCTTCAGAAAATAAAAATTTAACTTTGGAAGAAAGTTTAAAAAATCATATTATTGATGGTGAAAAAATAGGTTTAGAAGATCAATTAAAAAAGGCGTTAAATAAATATAAACCTCTTGAGATAATTAATACATTTTTACTTGATGGCATGAAAGTTGTAGGGGATTTATTTGGTTCAGGTCAAATGCAATTACCATTTGTACTCCAATCTGCTGAAACAATGAAATTTGCTGTTTCAATTTTAGAACCCCATATGGAAACTGTTGAGGAAAGCATATCAAATGGAAAACTTTTAATTGCAACAGTTAAAGGCGATGTTCATGATATTGGAAAAAATTTAGTTGACATAATACTTACAAATAACGGTTATGACGTTATAAATCTTGGAATAAAACAAGATGTTTCGGCAATTATAGATGCTCAAAAGAAGCACAATGCGGATTGCATTGCTATGAGCGGACTACTTGTAAAGTCAACTGCATTTATGAAAGATAATTTAGAGGCTTTTAACAACGAAGATATTAGTGTACCAGTAATATTAGGAGGTGCTGCGTTAACGCCAAAATTTGTTAATGAGGACTGCAGCAAAATATATAAAGGGAAAATATTGTACGGAAAAGATGCTTTTACTGATCTAAAATTTATGAATGAATATATGGATAATAAAAAGAAGGGGAATTGGTCAAATACAGAAGGATTTATTAACAAAGAAGGTATTAAAATTAATTTAGCCTCATCAAAATCTTCCTCTAAAGATGTAAATAAATCAAACTCGATACCCAAAGAGACTTCCAAATTAAATCTAAAAGAAAATTTTATAAGATCTAAATTTATAAATGAAGAAGAACCAATTAAACCTCCTTTTTTGGGAACAAAAGTACTTTACGACGTTGATATCGATTTAAATAAGTTAACTTTTTATCTAGATAAAAAAGCTCTATTTAGTGGCCAATGGCAAATAAAAAAAGGTAAAAATCAAAGCGTAGAAGAATATAATAACTATTTGGATTCATATGCAAAACCATTATTAGATAAATGGTTAGAGATAATTGTAGATAAAAAACTTATTTCACCAAAAGCAGTTTATGGATATTTCAGATGTGGTAGAAAAGGTAATAGTATATTTTTATTTGAAGATAAATCTTTAAAAACAATTTCCCAATTTGATTTTCCAAGACAAAAATCAGGTAATAATCTTTGTATAGCTGACTTTTATTGTGATTTAAAAAATAATAAACCAATAGATATATTTCCTATGCAGGCGGTAACAATGGGTGATATTGCTAGTGATTATTCTCAAAAATTATTTAAAGAAGATAAATATAGTGACTATTTATTATTCCATGGACTTACTGTACAGTTAGCAGAAGCTCTAGCTGAATATGTCCATGCATTAATTCGTATTGAATGTGGTTATAGGAATGAAGAACCAGACACAAATAGAGAAATACTTGCACAAAAATATAGAGGAGCTAGATATTCATTTGGATATCCTGCATGTCCAAAAGTTTCTGATTCAAACATACAATTATCATTGTTAGACGCAAAAAGAATTAATTTGACAATGGATGAATCTGAACAACTTCATCCGGAACAAAGTACTACAGCTATCATTTCACTTCACTCAAAAGCTAAATATTTCAGTACTTAAACTAAATCTTTAATTTTTTTCTAGATGTTCAATAATTTCTTCCTTAAGTTCTTCCATTATTTCATCATCATCCAGATCAAATCCCTCACCAGCTGCATCCTGTGTTAATTCTAGATAATATGAAGCACCATCACTAGATAAAAATTCTAATGCAGATGTTTCATCACTATCTTTAAAAGCATCATAAAGAGCTTTAAATGCTATGTTTTCAGTAAAGTCCCAATCCATAATGAAAAAAACCTTATTAGAATTATTAGCTCCTTACCCCCCATACTCGTCAACCTTTTTTTAAGAAATGTTGGAGTTTTATTATTATTATACAAAAAAAAATTATGACCAATAGAAATCAAGTTCAATTGAATGTCTTAGGAGAAAAAATAGAGATTTGCAGTTGTGAACCTATGACAGGCTGGTTCAGAGATGGATTTTGCAATTATGAAAAAAATGATAGTGGAAATCATTCCATATGTTGTGTAATGGATGATAATTTCCTGAAATATAGTAAATCACAAGGTAATGATTTAATAACTCCTATGCCTATTTATTCCTTCCCAGGACTTAAGGACGGTGATCATTGGTGTATTTGTCTTGACAGATGGAGGCAAGCATTATTAGACGGACTTGCACCTAAAGTTATATTAGAATCAACAAATATTGTAGTCTTAGAATCAGTCCCTCTAGAAAAATTGAAAGAATATCAATTTAATAAAAAGTAATTACATATTTAATATTTTTTTTAGAATAATTATTATAATTTTTTTTAAATGAGTTTAGAGATATATTGGAAAAAAGCACTAGATCAAACTCAATTATCAATTGATGATAAATCTTTATATCCTCTAAAGACTAGTATTATTACACGCGATTTATATCAAAAAAATGACTTCATAATTAGAAAGCTTAACACTTCAAGATTTAACAAAACAAGAATTTATGGTCCTAAGCAGAATCCATTTTGTCCATGGGAAAAGATACTAGAAATCGATAAAATTGGTTATAAACATCAATTAATATTAAATAAGTACCCTGTACAAAAAGGGCATATCTTACTGATAACAAATAATTGGAAACCTCAAAATGGATGGTTAGATATTAATGATTGGAAAGCGATTCAAAAAGTTAATAAAGATACTACTGGATTGTGGTTTTTCAATAGTTCTCCAAAAGCAGGAGCAAGTCAACCTCACAGGCATTTTCAACTTCTACGAAGATCTAAAGATGAGATATCTTGCCCAAGAGAAAAGTGGTTTTTAGAAATAAAAAAAGATATTAATAGTTATAGTAAGCTTAAAGAAAATATCATTGTTTCCAAATTCAACTTTTTAGAAAATTCAATATCTCTTTTTGAATTGTATTTAGACTTATCTAGGAAAATAGGACTAGGAGACCCTATTAGTGATAGTAAACCGAGATTCCCTTACAATCTTTTAATAACTAATAAATGGATCGCAATTATAAAGAGAAGTAATGATCACATTCATGGATTCAGTATTAATGCTTTAGGGTTCGCGGGATATTTACTAGTAACTGAAAAATCAGATATAAATTATTTAAAAAAATATGGTCCAGAAAAACTTCTAGAAAATTTTGTTTGAAAACTAATTAGTAACTTCAGGTTCTTTATCCCGGCTTATTTGGCTTTCTAAAACATCAATAGAAGCAGTTACAGAAGCAATTTTACGTTCAAGAGAATCTTTTATATAATTTAGCATTTCTAATTTCTTAAGTTGATAAAAACTCTTTTTTTCCTTTGATGACTTGAAATAACAATTTAACATTTTTATTTTTATTATAAAAAGATACCCAATCAAGTTGTGACTTGAAATTAGTTTGGTTTAAATTTGAAAACAATATTCCATATAGATATTCAAAAGAAAATTAAATAATAAATATCAACTACTTAAAATTAAATTAAAAACTTAGTACTATTATTCTCATGCTAGACTCAATTTTAGTCCTATAGAAGGTCTTATCTAATACGCATGATACTGATTTAAATCTAGAAAAATTTTTACCAGAAGCAATAAGAATACAAAGTATGGATAGGCAATTATAAAACTAACGGAAGAAGATATTTATTTGATCGATAAGTAAAGCAACTATTGTATTACTATTATTATATGAGACTAGTAGCGAGTCTGGCGAAGAGTCTCATAACAGACTAACAAGGCAGCTAATATTAATCAATCCAAGCAATACATAAAACTAACGCTTTATCCTGCATAAAAAATAATTAAATGATTGAATACAAAAATAACTTTGGTCCTTTACTTGTCCAGTTAATTAAATAACACTTAAAATCAATTGCTACAACTTAGTTTTAGAAATATAAGAACTGCCTTAAAGACAGTACTACTTATATTGCGGCTATAAATTTGGGCTCTTATATGTTCTAGTTGGATAATTTTGGTAACTCGCATCAAGCATGGCTGTGCTTACCTAATGAAAACTTAGTAAACTTACTATCCGAGAAGTTATATACTAGTGGAAGTAGATATTAGCTGTATCTACAAGAAATTACACCAGTCAGGAGACAATTGAGGTACTTTTATCCAAAGCAAATAAGGGATAATAAATAAGAGAATATTTATATGGAGTCACATATATATTACCTATATCAAATTTATGCGTTTTGCACCTGTATCATACAAGACTAAGGAATAGACTTATAGCTAGACTAAAATAAGATTAGCTAGACTATCAGTTACGTAATTTAGAATTAAATCTATTTTCTAAAGTAGAAATAATATTTGAATGAATAGTAGTAATATCTGACTCTATTAATGTTTTTTCATTACCTCGGTAGGATAAACGAAATGTATAGCTAACAAAGTTATTACCTAAATCCTCACCTTCAAAAACATCGATTAAATCAACATTTTCTAACAAACTTTTTCCTGTTTTCTTTATTTGAGAAATTATTTCACTAATTAAATATTTTTTATTAAAAATCAAATTAATATCTCTCTCCATTTTTGGCACAGTAGGGAAATCTTTATATATTGGTATCCATTTATTTTTTCTAGTGCTAGCTTCCAATATATTATTAACTTTTAGACTGAATAAATAGATTTTTTTTAAAGATTGTTTTTCTAATATGAGTCTGGGATGAATTTCTCCAAAATATCCAGCTTCTTTCCCTTCAACAAATAATTCTGCTGTCTTACCTGGATGAAGAAAATCTATAGAGTCAGTAGCTTTATCAACAATATTAATATTTAAGCTTGATATAGCCTCATTTAACTTACCTCTGGCTTCGTAATAATTGAGATCATTATCTTTCCCAGAATCTACCCATTTTTCAAGTTTTCTTTTACCATAAATAGCTCCACTTAAGATTTGTTCTTGAACAAATTCAATTTTTTTATGAAAAATATTTCCAACCTCAAAAATCCAGCAACTTGTCTGACCTACTTTAATATTTCGATTTATTATTCTTAGATGCTCTTTCCATATATTATCTCTAAGGCAACTTGTTTCAAGTAATAATGGATTTGAAATCTTTATTAATTCATTATTTTCTTCTGAGACAAGAGAATAAGATAAAACTTCGTTAAAACCATTCTCAATAAAACCATTATTCAATTTCTTTAACGCTAATTGAGATAAAGAAAGTTTTCCAGGCTTAATTGGATTAGGAAGTTTTAAATCGAACAAATCATATCCAATCAATCTTGCAATTTCTTCAATTAAATCTATTTCTCGGCATAAATCTTGAGATCTATTAGGAATTACTTGAACATCCCAACCATATTCCTTACTTTCTAAAATACAACCAATGAGTTTTAATTTATCTTCTATTTCCTTATCAGATAAATTTCTTTTATCTAATTCATCACTATTAATAGATTGTGAATTCTTGGGCAATATAGGTCCAAGTATTTTATGAATACGACTTCTCCTTAATTTAATGAATTGTTCATCATGAATTAATTCTTTTGAAATATTGATAATTGGATTATTATCTCCAAAAAATTCTTCTATAAGATTAAGAGCTCGCGTAACAGAATCTATGGTGTTTTTAAAAGAAATTCCTTTCTCAAATCTGCTACTTGATTCAGTTCTAATTCCAATTTCTTTTGAGGTTTGCCTAATAGAAACAGGATTAAAAACAGCAGCTTCCAAAAAAATAGAAGTTGTTGTATCTGAAACGGCAGTCTCTAATCCACCAATCACTCCTGCTATGGCTATGGGTATATTGCTACAAGTGATTACAGTAATATTTTCATTCAATTCATAAATTTCCCCGTCCAAGCATCGAAGTGTTTCCTTCTCTTTAGCTTTTCTTACAGAAAAATCATCAGGTAAAGCTTCTTTACCAATTAAATTAGAAACTTTATCCTTGTCAAATGCGTGTAAAGGTTGTCCTCGTTCCAAAAGAATAAAATTTGTTATATCAACTAAAAGATTAATCGACTTAATCCCAGACTTTTCTATACGATCCTTGAGCCAACTAGGGGATAATTGGATACCATTTAAACCTTCAATAGAGGTTATTGTGTAAATACAATTTGAAGTTATTGCCTCAGTACAAAGATCTAAATTTTTTAATAATTTAATTTTGTACTTGTTACTTAATTCTGGAAAATGAAATTTAGCTTCTAAAAGTGCAGAAATTTCTCTTGCGATACCTAAGACTGACATTCCATCAGGTCTATTAGCTGTAATAGCTAAATCATAAACATAATCTTTTAAATCCAGTAAAATAGCTGCTGGAGTCCCTAATTCATGTTTTATTGCTATATCTTGATCTACAATTGCTATGCCATCGCTAGAGTCTTCTAAACCCAATTCCTGCAAAGAACAAATCATACCTTCACTCATAACCCCTCTAATTTCACTCCTTTTAATAGTTAAATTAGCAGCACTTAAATGTGCCCCAACAGTGGCAACATAAACAAAAATATTTGGTTTTATATTTTTAGCGCCACAAATTACTTGCAAATTATTTACGTGACCAACATCAACTTGACAAATAGATAATTTGTCAGAGCCTTCATGCTTTATTACACTTAAAACCTTACCAAGAACAACTCCATTTACATTCTCTGAGCAATCTTGAAGATTATCAACTTCAAATCCACCAATTGACAACTTCTCCGAAAGATCATGAGGAGTAGAATCTATATCTACTAATGTTTTTAACCAATTTTGTGAAACCTTCATATATTATTTTTATTCAATGATACTAAAAGAAAAGTAAATAGCTTCAAAATAGTTTGTTGAAGTTGTACAATAGAAAATTATACATCAACGTATTAATTAAAATGGCCAAAAAAGGTACAAGAGTTGTAGTGACCTTGGAATGTACTGAAGCTAGGACAAGTACAGACCCCAAGCGATCTAATGGGGTTTCAAGATATACTACTGAAAAGAACCGTAGAAATACAACTGAAAGATTAGAACTAAAAAAGTTTAATCCCCATTTAAACAGAATGACTATTCACAAAGAAATAAAGTAATTAAAAACATGGCAAACTCTATTTTCAAGAAACAATTATCACCTATAAAGCCCGGAGATCCAATTGATTATAAGGATGTTGAGCTTTTAAAAAAATTCATTACTGAAAGGGGTAAAATTATACCAAGAAGGATGACAGGTTTAACCTCAAAACAACAAAAAGATCTAACATTAGCTGTAAAAAGAGCAAGAATAGTTGCTCTATTGCCTTTTGTAAATCCAGAAGGATAATTGCAAATTAAAAAATTAATAATATAACCAACATACAAATATTTGAAAGATTTAACTAATTTAAAGACTTTTATTATTGATTGTGAATCACCCCATGAAGTAGATGATGCTATTTCACTAGAGAAAATAAAAGGTAATAAAAAGAAAATATGGGTACATATTAGTAATCCATGCAGATTATTTTCCTCAGAATCAACTATTGATCGTGCTGCTCAAAACAAAAGTTGTAGCTTATATTTAACAGATCAATATATTCCAATGCTACCTAAAAATATAATTGATGAAGCAAACTTGGCCCAAAATAAAGTTTCTCATACTATAAGCGCATCAATAGAATTAGATGATAAGGGATCAATTATTAACTATGAAATAGATGAAGCAATCATAAAACCTGACTATCAATTAACTTATGAAGATGCTAATGAAATTATTGAAATAGAGCCTAAAGAAGAAAGAGATTTTATAGAGCTCAAAAACTTATTAATGTTAAGTTTAAGCTACAGGAAAAAAAATGGAGCAATTATTTTAGAAAACCCAACTAGTAAATTAAAGTTAGAAGATGGAAATGTTATATTAACAAGAATAGATAAGACAATTGCACATTTAATTGTTGCTGAGGCCATGATATTAATGGGTTACGTAACAAGTTTGTATTTATTTAATAATAATTTAGTAGCAGCATATAGAAGTCAAAAAATTAATTGTAACCCTAATGATATACTTCTAAAATATAAAAATAGCGAAATAAAATATATACTATTAAAGCAATATATGGGAAAAAGCTATATAACGACAAAAGCAAATAGTCATGAATCATTAGGACTTAATATGTATGTACAGTGCTCTTCACCATTAAGAAGGTATTTAGATTTAATTATACAAAGACAGGTATATAATAAAATTAAAAATATTGATGAAATTAATTCTGATAAATTCACAAAAGTTATTGATGATTCAAGAATAAAACAAATAGAAATTAATAACATATATAAATATGATAAATTAAAGTACTTATCATTATTCTTTATTAAAGAGAATAAAGATAAATATAAAATAATATTCGTAAAATGGATAAATCAAAAAAGAAATATTGCCTTAGTTTACTTCCCCGATTATTTATTAGAAATTCTTATTACTCTTTACGTATCAATAGATATTTATAGTAATAAAGTATATAAAGTGAAATACAATATTAATGACAATAATAATTTAGAATTTATTTATTAAATAAACCTAAATTAATAAGTAATCATGAATTGTTTATATAATATTTGTTAGTATAAATAAAAAAGAATTTTTGTATGAGTTTTGTTATAACTACACCTTTATATTATGTTAATGACAAGCCTCACTTAGGAAGTATATATACGACAATAATTTGTGATGCCATAGCTAGATATAAGAGACTTATGGGTGAACAAGTTATATTCATTACTGGAGTTGATGAACATGGTTTAAAAATTCAACGAAAAGCAAATGAAAATAGTATAGATCCTCAAATTCATTGTAATCAAATATCTAATATCTTTACTGAAAATTGGATGGATTGGGATATAACTTATGACAAATTTATAAGAACAAGTTCGAAGCATCATGAAACCGTTGTTAATGAATTTTATGGAAGAGTTAAGAAATCAGATGATATCTACATGGGGGTACAAAAAGGGTGGTATTGCGTTGGTTGTGAAGAATTTAAAGACAATCCAGAAAACTCATCAACTTATAAATGTCCAATACATCAAAAAAATTTAGAGTGGAGAAATGAAGAAAATCTGTTTTTTAGATTGTCTAAATACCAATCGCAAATAGAAGAGATCATAAATAATCCTACATTTATCCAACCAAAGGAACGAAGGAATGAAATTATAAATTTTGTTTCTAAGGGTTTAAAGGATTTTTCAATATCAAGAACCAATGTTGCTTGGGGGATAAGTGTTCCAGGTTTAGATAAACATACCTTTTATGTATGGTTCGATGCGTTACTGGGATATGTAAGCGCACTAAGTCTCGATGAAAAAGAAGATTCACTGAATAAAGCGATTAATGGAGGTTGGCCGGCTAATATTCATCTAATTGGCAAAGATATACTTAGATTTCATGCCGTCTACTGGCCAGCAATGCTTATATCAGCAGGATTAGAGTTACCTAAAAAAGTTCTTGGACATGGCTTTCTCACTAGAGAAGGTCAAAAAATGGGGAAAAGTTTAGGAAATGTACTAGACCCAAAATTATTACTATCCAAATATGGAAGAGATCCAGTTAGATGGTTTTTAATTAAAGATATTTCATTAGGGAATGATGGAGATTTTCAGAATAAAAGATTTGTTGATATTATCAATAACGATTTAGCCAATACGATTGGTAATTTGTTAAATAGAACATCATCAATGTCAAGGAAATGGTTCAAAAATAAAGTACCAAATGATGTAAAGACAACAGAAAATAATGAATTAGCCTCTCTCTCAAAAATAACAGTAGATCGATATATTAATAATTTTAATGCCTACAAATTAGATTTAGCTTCAAGTGATATTCTTAATTTTGCAATTAATACAAATTTATATCTAAATGATAAACAACCATGGATATTAATCAAACAAGATTCAAATATCCCATATGTTAAAGAAATAATTTATAACGTTTTAGAAAGCACAAGAATAATAGGATTACTATTATTACCAATACTACCTGAATTATCGGCAAAAATTGATGTCCAATTAGGTTGCATATATAAAAAAGAATCTCCATGGCAAGGACAATTAAAATGGGGTCTTTTAAATCAAGACTCCGAACTACCTAATCCTTTTCCAATAATAAATAAGCTTGAGTATGAATAATATATATAAAATTATAATTATATTTCCACTTTTACTATTAGGGTGCAAGCCAAGGGTGATTGAAGGCAACCGAATTATGCAGAAAATAGAAAGTTTAGATATGAATATATATTCAAATCAAGGCGAAAAAATATATAGAATAATAAGTCCTAACTCAAGTTATGACATATTAAATAAAACAATAAACTTAAAAAATACAACAATTAATCTATTTAACAATAAAGAACTAAAATATATTATTAATTCAGATGAATCTAAATTATCTAATAATAACAAAATTCTAGAATTAAAGGGTAATGTAAAATTAAAAACTCTTCTAGAAGATAACGATATATTATATTCAGATTATTTTATTTGGAACATTGATGAGGCTAAATATTTATTAAAGGGAAACATAAAATTCGAGAATGAAAATATTATATTAAATTCTAATAAAGCAATATTAAGTTCAGATAATATAATCGAATTTTTTAATCCAGTTAAATATATAATTAAAAAAGATAATAAAAATATTTATCAAATAAACTCAGAAAATGCCTTTTATAATATAGAAACAAAGGCAGTAAGTTTTAAATCAAAGAATAAAAGAGTTCGTTCAACAATATATTTTTAAAATTATTGCTAAATATCATTCTTAGAAAATATATTATTCAGTTTTTTAGACCAATTATTTATCCATTTTTCATCAGATTTTGTAAAACATCTTGAACTCCATCCTCCAATTAAAATAAATGATTTATTATTTATAGGTACTATTAAAATTGAAGGTATATTTGGGCAATAACTATAGAATTCATCTCTCCCGGGATAAAATTTTGTATTTGCTAAAGAAATTAATTTCATATCTTTTATAGAACTCAAACATGTTTCTCCAGGAATAAAAACTTTATTTGAAATAATACCTCTCTTTAAAATATTTACCCCATCATTGTGAATTAATATTGTTGCTGCTGCTGTAGAAGTTAATATTGCTTCTGACCCCCAAGCCAGCTCATCAAGAACATCATTAGGAATATTAGAATCAAATATGAACTTATTGGATCCTATTAAGTTAACTTTATCTCCAGTTGACGAATTAAATTGTTTAAACAAAAATCCAATCAAGATAATAATAACTGATGCTATAGCAGAGAGTACTTGTGCTCTCTCAAGTTCAGGAGTAATTGAATCAATAGAAAAGAAATTTGCTAATTGAAATAAAAAAAGTATGGATCCTATTATTATTAACGTTTTTCCATTAAAACCCATATATTTCTTTGTTAAAACTGAATAGGTAATTTAATTATAATATTCGAGAAATAAATGAAATTTATCCAGACTTAAAGTTTTTAATATATAATTAACCAAAACTCTTAAAATGCTTAATTCCTTTAATAGATACTTTTTATCATTTATTTTGATAGGTTTTATTTTTATTATCATGCCCATATCTTCATATGCTGAAGGTATTAATAATAACAATACCTATTTTATTACAACTCAACAAAAATCAATTATAAATTACGAAAAAAGTCAACCATCCTCTATAGATAACCCTGTAGTTGATCCAAATTTCAACGTTATGAGAAAAAATGACACATCAAACTCAACTGCCACCTATATAGTTATTGGTTTATTAATAGTTGCTACTATAATCCCGCTAGCAACTTGGTGGTATTTCTCAAAGTAACAATTAATTTATGGAAATAAAGAAATATAAGCCTAAAGATAACTTATCAAAAATTATATTTATAACAGGAGGAACTAAAAGTGGCAAAAGTGAATTTGCAGAATATTTAGCTAAGAAAAGTAATTGTATGACTTATATTGCTCTCTCAGAGAAAAGAACTAGAGATGAAACATGGTATCAAAAAATATCTAAACATCGTAAAAGAAGACCTAAAAATTGGAAATTAATTGAAACTACAAATCTATTAAGTATATTGAATATTGAAATTGGTCCGATATTAATTGATTCTATAGGTGGTTTTGTTATGGAAAGTATAGATAAAGAAGATAAAGAATGGGGAAACAAACTTAATACCCTTATAGATCTTTTATTAAAAAGAAAAAGTCTCACATTAATTGTTGGAGAACAAGTAGGTTGGAGTTTGGTTTCAGAATACAAAATTGGTAATATTTATATTGAAAGAATTGGTGAACTACAAAAGAAGATAACTAAAATATCACAAGAGAATTGGCTTGCAATAAATGGTAGAGCATTAAAAATAGATGAAATAAGTTTACAAATACCTACCTAGAAATTGGAAATCGCTCTTTTCGAACCCAGAATACCGCAAAACACTGGAAATATAGCAAGGACATGTGCTGCGTTTGACATCACTTTAAATTTGATTGAACCATTAGGTTTTAAAATTGAAGACAAATACTTAAAAAGAGCAGGATTAGATTACTGGCCAATAGTAAAACTCAATAAATACTCTAATTTTAAGACATTTACTGAAGAAAAGATTAACAAAAGAATAATTGCCTTCAGTAAAAAAAATGGTGTTTATTTAAACAATTTTGAATTTAAAAAAGAAGATATTTTGTTATTTGGAAGAGAAGATACAGGATTACCTGAAGGAATTATTGAAAAAAGTGATTCATTGATATCAATTTTCATGCCAAATTTAGAAACGCCTCTGAATAATAAAAAAGGTGTTAGAAGTCTAAATCTTTCAGTAGCGTGCGGTATATCTATTTATGAGGCGCATAAACAATTAAATTATCAATAATGACAATTAAGGACAAATTATGTTTTAGAATAATTAAATGTCTCGGTAGCTCAGCTGGTTAGAGCGGTGGATTCATAGCCCACAGGTCGCGTGTTCAAGTCACGCTCGAGACATTATAAATACTTTACAATGATAATTATTAGGCATTGTCTACTTTTTATAGATAGGCGCAAATAATAATAGAAATATACTTAATTCGATAAACAAGCAAATAAACCAAAATATTTAATATGACATTTTTAACCAATTCATCTAGTAAAGTCTTAGATCCAAAGACTTCAAAAAGAAGATATCCAGAAGGAAGGATAATAGTTATGGATGAAAATTTTAAAACTTTTGAACATGTAGCAAATTGTCTTGTAAATACCATTCCAGCCATGAATAAAAAAATCCTAGGATCTTACGTCAAAGTAGATAGAGAAGGTTTAGAAGAACTTTGGAGAGGACCTCTTGAACAAGCCGAGTTGTATCAAGAGCAACTTAAAAGTAAAGGATTAACTATGGCACCATTAAGAAAAACATAGAATATATAAAGAATCAATTTATACATGACAAAAACAGTATCAGCAAATATGAGTATAGAGAACTTGTATTACTTGCTATTCTAATTTCAAGAAAGTAATGACTAACAAAAATTCAATTAAAGAAACTATCAATAGGGGGACAACAAAAAACTTATGACCACCCATCAAAATTATTAGCGCTTTTTTAAGGGTGAAGTTATTAAACCTGAAAAGAAAATTACTATTGGTCACAAAGAATTAAATTTCAAACTTATTTAAACGAACTTAAATAAGGTAGAAGTACTGAAAACCGTAAATCAGTTTTCTTAAGGCAAAATAATTTTGCTGTACTAGATATTGACATCTCTAAATAGTTAATTAATGAAGCTGATCGTAATAAAGGTTAAAAGTTTATTTACTAAGAAAAATTCCTTTATATATTAGAAAATAGTGTGACACTATTAATTTAAGTTGTTATTCTCTTTTTCATTCATAATTTTTTTAAAAAACTTATACTCAATAAATTCATGGATCATTTTTATATCATCTCCTAGGGATTTCTTATTTAAAGCAGAGAAGTCAATATTATTTGTATAATCATTATCAAATGTAGATGTTTCTTTTTTTTGAGAATCTTTTAAAGAGTCATTAATAAATAAAGGGTTATTAGAAAATGAATTATCTAAAAAGCCTCTAGACCTTAATGCTTCTTCAACTAATATCCCAGTTACTTTAGACTGACTATATTTGTTATCTTTTGATATTCCTTCAATAACCATATGAACCTCTTTACTAGGTAAGAAACCAATTCTTTTTCTACGAGAGGGCATAATTTAACAAAATAGTGTAACACTTGCTTATTACAAGTGTTGCACTATATTATATTTAAGTCAACTAAATTTTCATGCATTTATTGATAATTCCTGCTGGATTTATACTTTGGTATCTGGCTTATGAGTCGAAACCAATAAGCAATGATGAAGCAACTCTTCTATGGGAGCGAGATAATATAGTAAAGAGGAGTAAACTTCTCAACATAATTAAAGAAAGCTTTAGTACTTCTGAATAGAGTTAAAAGCCTATATTCCTTGACCAATCCTTATGTTTTGAATCTAAATTAGAAATTAATTGTCTTTGATATGTCAATTTAAGATGATGTTCCGTAAGAAATTTTTTAGTTACTATCATTTTGTCGGAGTAAAAATTTAAACTTTCTTCTCTAAATCTTTTATTAATATCCATAAATTTAATCATAACCTTGTTATTTATATTATTAAGAACCCCACTTTTATGATTTTTTTATAATTTTTTTATACTTGCTTAAAAATAATTAATTTTAAATTTATAAATTTTTGATAAATTAAATATTATCCTGGCAATATAGCTATAATTAAAAAAATTATTTTTATAACTATGAATTTAAGGGAAAGAGGTATAACTGTAGGCGATTTACTTATAATATTAATTATTATATTTTCTACAACTTTTATAATTAAAAAATATAATCATAAAAACAAATCAAGTCTTAGCAACGTAAAGACAGAAATAATAGCGCTAAAAAGTTTTTAATTATTCATAAAATGGAAAAACATTCGGATTTCCATTGCAAACTCTATCAAGCATAATTTCTTCACTAGCCTTACTTACTAAACATTCATTAGGTTTTAGATCTCTTATATACTTATCAATATTATTTTTTATATTATATCCTTCTTTCACGTTTAATAATTAAGTTAATTAATATATTATTATTCAAGTCAAAATAAATGATCAAATTCTTTATCATAATTTAAGGTTTACAGGAATATCTCTCCCATTTAAGATTATCTTTTAGATCACTAATATCATGTGAGATCGATACTAAAGATGCCATTTGCAGTATTTCAGATTTATTGAGTCTTTCAGAAACAATAAAATTATTAAGTATATCAAGAACATATTTATCATTTACATTCATTTTTAGTCAATTATATGCCTTTATATAATTTAATAAAAATAATTAAGATATGAATGAAATTAAAATTTAAGAAATTAAATTTTACATAACTAATGGCTACGTAATTAATAAATGGACGGTATAAATAACTTTAGTAATTATTAATTTAGGTAATCAACATAAAAATGAATAAAGATTTGGTAACAAATACATTAGTGAGAAAGAAACAAATTAATTTACAGAGTCAGATATATAGATATTAATAGGAGGTTATTAATTAGATTAGTTTAAGAGTAATTCTATTACAAAATATGGTTACCTATTAAATGGTAGATTAGAGAATAATAAAAATAAAATATGAGGGAATATATTAAAACAAATTTAAAAGTAATTAAAAAGCATATAAAAAAAAGGAAAAAAGAACTTTCAAGATTAAATAAATTATCTATCATTGAGGAATTCAAAGAGTGGAGTGAAGATCCAATCCCAGAAAATGAATTGATTTGGACCTTACCTGATTTAACTAGTGTTAATAGATTAAAAAACTTTTGTAGACAGATAAAAAAAGAAATTTATTAGTTATTTAATTATTTAAGTGAATATTATTTATTTTTAAATAAAAAAAGCCTGAAAAACCAATTAAATTTAGAAAAATTACGAAAAGCCAAGCTTTTATTGGCTGATTTGAATCTAGTTTCTTTATTTTAAGTTTATTTTTCAATCGTTCAAGATAATTGCCCATAAAAGAAAATTAAGAAGATTAAAACCAATAGAAATAATCTAATTAAATAATTATATTAAATTCTTAAAAGAATATAAAAAAATATAATTATATTTAATTTTTATTATTTCGTGTTATTGGGTATTTAATTAATTCCTGTTTAAGATTTTTTAATAATTTAGTATGATTTAAAATTGAATATTTTCGAGAAAAAGATTGATGCCACTTCATAAAATAAATAAAAGCTTGCTAATTTTAGAATAATAAAATTATAATATAAAAAATGGTCAATTTCGACCAAACATTTTTCAAATTAGGACAAAAAATTCCATGAGTTTAAGAGTTGGACAAGAAGCACCAAATTTTAGTGCTACAGCTGTATATGATCAAGAATTTAAAGAGGTTTCGCTTTCAAGCCTTAGAGGTAAATGGGTTGTATTATTTTTCTACCCACTAGATTTCACCTTTGTTTGTCCAACGGAAATTACAGCCTTTAGCGACAGATACTCCGATTTCTCAGCTTTAAACACAGAGATACTTGGAGTATCAGTAGATAGTAAACATTGTCATTTAGCATGGATACAGACACCTAGAAATGAAGGAGGTATAGGTGATATTAATTACCCAATAGTTTCTGACTTAAAAAGAGAAATATGCCAGGCTTACAATGTTTTGAATGATGATGGAGAAGCTGATAGAGGTTTATTCCTAATTAACCCACAAGGAATAATTATGCACACCACAGTTAACAAGGCTCCTGTGGGCAGAAATGTTGATGAGACATTAAGAATTCTTCAAGGATATCAATATGTTGCAGCAAACCCAGATGAAGTATGTCCTGCCAACTGGACCCCAGGAGAAAAAACTATGTTAGAGGATCCTAAAGGAAGTAAAGAGTATTTTTCTGCACTTTAATATAGTCAATAACTCTATTAATAATGTCTATTATTCGAGTATTGAATAATAGACAATTACAAATGAATAAAAAATTATAATATTTAAAACATTTAAAATATCTTTTTTAAGAGGAATGTTGATAACCCAGTCACTTAAATTATTTTTATATGATATGAATG
>QCIF01000017.1 GCA_003216835.1 Prochlorococcus sp. AG-402-K10
AATGGAAAATTAACCAGATTTTTTTTAATAATTGTATTATCTTCAACTATCTTTAGCTGGATTAGATTTGAAGCATATTTTTTATTAAGTAAGTTAAAGAGTTTGACTTCATTTATATGCTGATCACCTCTAATACATGCAATAATTGGCAGTTCAGTTTTGTCTTCAAATTTTCCAATAAATATAACGACTTTAACAATTTGGCTTGGAACTAAATTATTTTTTTTACATATATCCTCGATTGTTTTTTGATTAGGAGTATCTAACCTTTCTGACGAGTAATTTTTTAATGGAATCGCGTGAGAAGGTATAGAAACAGCTTTTTCTACATTTGCAGCATAAGAGCCACTTTCAGTAAATAAAATTGTATCTTCTCCAGCATTTGCCGTAACCATAAATTCTTTAGAGGATGCTCCTCCAATTGCCCCACTATCTGCTTCAACACCTACTGTCTGAAGACCGCAATTTTGAAATATATTTGCATAAGCTTGCCCCATCTTTTCATAAAAAGATGCCAAATCTTTTTGTGAAGAATGAAAAGAATAACCATCTTTCATAATAAATTCCCTACTTCTCATTAATCCAAATCTTGGCCTTATTTCATCCCTAAATTTTGTTTGAATTTGATAAAAACATTGAGGCAATTGCTTGTATGAATTGATAGTTTCCGAAGCGATGTTTGTTATAACTTCTTCATGAGTTGGACCTAGCCCAAATTCTTTGCCTTGCCTATCCTTGAGATGAAACATTATTCCTTCCCCCGCAGTATAACCCTCCCACCTTTTACTTCTTTTCCATAAATCTGCAGGATGAAGTTGAGGTAAAAGGAGTTTGGTACAACCAATAGCATTTAGTTCTTCATCAATTATTGCGGATATTTTTTCAATAACTCTAAACATTATTGGCATGTAAGCATAAATCCCACTGTTAACTCTGCGAATGTAACCACCTTTTAAAAGTAATTGATGCGAAATAATTTCTGCTTCAGAAGGTGTGTCACGAAGTGTCCCCAGAGGAAATGAGGTGGTGACGCGCATACAAAAAAATCTTGATAGATATTTAATATTATCAATTAAGAAGTAAAAATAATTTAAACTGTCTTGAGTCCCTCAACGCAGCTAGTCTAGATATACACTTTCTGCTAGCTTCTGCAGTAACAAAGTTTAAACTTTTAGTTAAATTCATTTTTTAAAAAAGCATTTTCTTAAAGTTATGGAAAATATAGATTCTAATATTTCTAGCTCAGAAGAATTAGTGGGCATTGATGAAGTTCAAAAATTCCTTAATAGATCAAGAGCTTCTGTTTATAGATACACAAATACTGATGTAAGAAATCTAAATCCTAGTTTTAATCCAAGAAAATTAAATCCTGAATATAGAAATGATCAAAAAGATCCATTACAATTTCACCCAAATGAAATAGCAAGATTTGCAAAAGATATTTTAAGAATTAAAGAAGTAACCGTAGAAGTCTTTAATTCTCCATCTTCTGCTGCACAAAATATCCTTATACAAATTCTTGAAGAATTAAAAACTATTAGATCTTTATTAGAAAAGAATAATTAAATAAGTTAACTAAAAAAATATTTTGATTTATTGACATATAGATTGTAAAATATTCTTATTCAGTTATCTACTCAACTTTTCACAAGTAAGAGCTCTTGAGAAACACAACATCAAAGCACTTTGTAAAAAGTAAATTAAGTGATGTTTATTCTCTTAAGGATGTTTCAAGTGATTTCGAAAGAGATGATGACCCTTTAAGCATAAGGGGTTTATCAATCACATTATTAGGTATTATTTTTGCTTCTCTCACAATTTTAGTACCTTCTATCAGTGTTTTACTTGGCAGACCTTTGTCTCCAGTAAATGATGTAATTTTAAATCATTCAATTAAAAAAGATGGATCTTAGTTTGTTACCTCCATCTCCAATGAAGGGCATAGTTAATTTAGTGGTAGAAATACCTGCAGGTAGCAGGAATAAATATGAATATTGTTCTGAAGCAGGAATAATGGCTCTTGATAGAGTACTGCATTCTTCAGTCAGATACCCTTTTGATTACGGTTTTATACCAAATACCCTTGCTGATGATGGTGCTCCTCTAGATGCGATGGTGATAATGGATGAGCCAACATTCGCGGGTTGTTTAATAAAAGCAAGACCTATTGGTGTTTTAGATATGCATGACTGTGGCGCATATGATGGAAAACTTTTATGCGTACCCGTGGCTAATCCTAGGCAATCAAATATAATAAGTATTGATCAAATTGCACCGAATCAGTTAGAAGATGTTGCGGAATTTTTTAGAACAAGCAAAGGTCTTGATGGTAGGACAGTTCAAATTGATGGTTGGAGAGATTATGATGTAGTTGAAGATATTTTAAAAAAATGCACACCTTCAAAAAAGAAAATGTTTAAAGTGCTTAAGAAATCAAAAATAGTAAAATAAATTGAAAAAAATAATTATTTATAGTTATATAAAATGTTCAACTTGTAGGAAAGCATTAAAGTGGCTTGATCAAAAAGGTTTTGAATATCAATTAAAAGATATATTAAAAGAAACTCCATCAGCTAAATATTTAAATCTTGCTTTAAAAGAATATTCCTCAGAAAAAAGGAAGATTTTTAATACAAGGGGTAAGAGTTTTAAGTCAATTGAGTTTGATATTCAAGATTCATCAAATGAAGAAATTATTCGCCTTCTCTCGAGTGATGGAAAATTAATTAAGAGACCTTTTTTAGTCTATGAAGAAAAAAATATAATACTTGGATTTAATGAAACTGAATATACCAATAACCTTGAAGTGGATCTTATTTTATAATCTTAGGAGATTTTATGAAATCCTCAATTAAAAATATATTGATAGAATGGGGCCCTTTAATTTTTTTGGCTTTTTTTATCTCTTCTTGTAGATCATTTTTGGCAGAACCTAGATATATTCCCTCTGGCTCAATGCTCCCAGAATTACAAATAAAAGATAGATTAATTATTGAGAAATGGTCAATAAAAAATTCTTTACCAAATAGAGGGGACATAGTTGTATTTAAATCTCCGTTTTCATTTGATGAACAACTAATTTTGTTGAGATCTAAACCATTGCCAAAAAAAAGATATTGTTTCTTTATGAGTTTCCCTCCAATTTCATTTATCCCTGGCTTAAGAGATCAGGCTTGTGATGCGTATATTAAAAGAGTAGTCGCACTGCCTGGAGAGATAGTTAGTGTAAATAGTAGAGGTGAGGTATTCATAAATAATAAAATCATCTCTGAACCATATGTAACTTTTAAGTGCTATGAATCCTTTTTAAATAGTTGTGGAGAATTTACAAACCTAAAAGTGCCAGAGGATCATTTTTTAGTTTTAGGCGATAATAGAGCAAATAGTTGGGATGGAAGATATTGGCCTGGAAGTAGATTTCTACACAAAAATGAGATTATTGGAAAGGCTTACTTAAGATTTTGGCCTTTAGAAAAATTTGAGTTTTTTTAAAGAAAGATTTGTTAATTTTAAATTGTTAAAGTGCGCCAGACGCAGTTGAATCTAATATTCCTCCAAGATGTGTGGTAATGTTTAGAGCACTTATGACATGGTCTTTATGAGGATCATCAAATATGTCAATAACAGTTATACCCCCATTACCTTGCTTGATCTTCCAGATGTTTGAACAATCAATGCTTAAAATATTACAGATTAGAGTTTTGTTTACTGCATCGTGAGCGACTAGAAGGGTTAAATCATTTTCTTTTTGCGATAAACAAATCTTTTTAAAAGCTTTCACCGATCTTTCAGAAACTTCTCTAATAGACTCGCCTTCGGGCATTATCACCTCTGCAGGTTTATTATGCCAATTCTTTAGTAAATTTGGCCACTCTTTATTAATTTCTGCCTCTAATTTACCTTCCCATAATCCATGGCTTATTTCTGCAAGTGCGTCTATCTTAGTTATTTTTAATTCTTTATTGTTCCGAAGAATAATTTCTGCTGTTTCATAAGGTCTATTCATTGAACTTGAAAAAGCCTTATTGAAATTAATTTCTTTTAAATATTCGCTAGTCTTACTAGCTTGATCTTTACCATTATTATTTAAAGGAATATCAATTTGCCCTTGAAATCTCCCTTCTTTATTCCAGTTTGTTTCACCATGTCTTATTAGAAATATTCTAGAATCGCCTATTTTTTTAGGAATTTTTTGATTTAGATGAGAAGTTTGATTCAAGCATTCAATTTGAGTTTTGTAAGAATTTTTATTGTTCTTAGAAATATTGAGAATTGAGAAAGAGGCATTTTCTAATCTTATTTTTCTAAAACCTTTCTTAGGCTTACCAATTAATGAGAGGATTAAACACCTCAGAATGGCATTATGACCTACGACTAAAATGTTTACATTATCGTTGTCTAAATAATTGTTCATAATATCTTTTAAAAAGATATTTGCTTGCTCAAACAACTCTTGAATTGGTTGATATTTTGTATTATCACTTCTTTTTAAAGTTAAGTTCTCAGGATCATTTTTCCAGACAGAATAAATTTCAGGATATTTATTTTTTACTTCATTAATTGAAAGACCAGACCATGAACTAAGATCTACTTCCAATAAATTTTTATCATAAAAAACATTATGTTCTTTATTAAAGCTTTTTTTTATTGTATTCGCTGTCTCTGATGCTCTTACAAGAGGAGATGAATAGATTCTGTCGAACTTTATTTTTGATAATGCATTACCTGCTTTAACAGCTTCTTCGTAACCAATATCGGTTAAAACTGAATCATCAGTTCTTCCTTGAATTAATCCTTTTGCATTAAAGCTGCTTAGTCCATGCCTAACTAAAACTAATCTTATGCCCATTATATATATTTGAAAAAGATGGTATTTTAATCATCTCATGGCGTGATAAAAATAGATATATGATAATTAGTAATTTCAATGATAGTTTTTTTTAGTTTTATAAGTTTTACTCAATAATTATGATTAAAAATATTTCTAGGGAAAAACTTTTTTTAGCTTTTATTTCTTTACTTTTTACTTTCTTTGTATGGCAACAAGGTTTAAAAGATAGTTTAAACAGACCTTCTGTCTCTTTTGATATTAGTCAAAAGGAAAAAGAAATTGCAGAATTAGCTCTCCAATCATTGCCTTCGAATTTTAAAAAGTATGTTAGTTCAAATGATCCAGTTCAAGAAATAAATAATTCTCTTTCTAGTGTGTCTTTTGATGAACTAACAGAAAGAAATAAATTAATTTGGATAATTTCTTCAGACCTGCCCGATTTTGAAATCAAGAAAAATTCTTCTTATGAATTTAAAAACAAAAACTATAAATTATTATTTGATGATTTAGAGAGGAAATCTAATAATAAATCATATAAACCTAATTATGAACAATTTGATTTTTTTAAAGACGATAGATTTTTATATCACTTATTAAGCAAAAAATTTGACTTTGATGCAAGTGCATTGATAACAAAATCACTTTCTCAAAGAATGTTTGTAAAAATATTAACTATTAGGTTAATACCATTATTTACTATATTGCTTGGCTCAATTCTCGTTTTAAAAACATTATGGACCACTATCTCTCTTAAAAAAAATGTTTGGAAAGAGTTTAAGCCCTTAGATTTGGACTTAATAGATATGGTTTTATTAATCGCAGGAGGATTTGTTGTTTTAGGAGAAGTTGTATCTCCTTTATTTTCAATAGGTTTAGTTGAGTTTTTTTCTAAAGATCTCTCAATTGAGTTATCACAAGCATTAAAAATATTTTTTGGATATCTATTTATGGCTATACCTCCATTATTAATTGTTTACTATCAAATCAAATCTTTGAATGGCGAATTCTTTTTTAAAAAGGATTATTTTCAATTCAATGGATTGCCAATTAAAGATGCCATAATTCAGGGTTTTAAGGGCTGGTTAATGATAATACCTTTTGTTTTATTAGTCTCATTAATCATGAATATTTTAATTGATAATCAAAATGGTAGTAATCCATTGCTAGAAATTGTTCTTAATAATAATAATTACTTTTCATTCATACTTTTATTCTTAACAACCACACTTTTAGCACCTTTGTTTGAAGAGATTATATTCCGTGGAATTTTACTTCCAATTTTATCAAGAGATTTTGGAATAATTTTAGGCATTTCCATTTCTGCATTTATCTTTGCTTTGGCACATTTAAGTATTAGCGAAATGCCTCCATTATTAGTTTTAGGAATAGGACTAGGGATTACGAGAATTGCTTCGGGAAGCTTGCTTTCTTCTGTGATTATGCATTCTTTATGGAATGGCTTGACTTTTTTGAATTTGTTCTTATTAAGAACATAAAGAATTTAAGTTTTTTACTTGCATATCAATCTAAAAGGTGTTTATTTAATTAATAATACTTTTTATAATTTAAAATATAATTAACAGATGAAAACTTTTGAGAATGAATATTCTTTAAAAAAAAAAGTTTATACAAAAGTAAATTAAGTTCAAAACAAATATCGTCATTAAAATTAATTCATAATATATTTGATATCATTAACATCTCTTTATTAGTATCAATATTCATCTTATTTAGCCTATCTTTTAATAGCCAAAGGAAATGGTCTGCGATTTATAAAATTTTATCTAAAACTAAAGCTAATAATAATAATCTGATTGATTATATTTCCAAAACTGAAGAATTTTATATTAGTAAACTTGATTCTCTTAATAATTTTAAAAAAACTACCCCTAAAGATTTAATTTATATAGATCAAATTGAAGAAAAGAAAGAAAATTATTTTAAAAAAGAAATAAAAAACATAATTGGCGGCATAAAAGATAGTAGATATCAAATTGGATATTAATGAAAAAACGTAAAAAAATTGTTCATCTATTACCTCTTGAAGAAAAAAGATTTAAATTAACATATATTTTCTTTTTGGTCATAATATTTTCTTTGTTTGGAAGGCTGGTTAACTTGCAAGTTTTTAGTGCTTCTGATTTAAAAAATAAAGCTAGGTCAATACAATCTTCTAGAACTTTGTCTTTGACAACAAGAAGATCAATAGTTGACAGGAATAATCGATTGATTGCCTATGATAAATTTCTATATAAATTGTGGGCTCATCCCAAATATTTTAATTTCCCAGGCGATTCAAGCAATACAGTTAGAGGAGTTGAAGAAGTAGTTAAGAAATTATCACCTATTTTAGGTATCAAAGATGAACTTCTTTTGGAAAAATTTAATGATAATAGCTTTGGTATCGAACTAGCAAATCAAATTACTGAAGACAAAGCAGATAAAATTAGAAAGCTAAAAATAAGTGGCCTTGATTTATTTAAATATTCTCAAAGATATTACCCACAAGGGAAGGTTTATTCTAATGTTGTTGGTTTTGTGAATGATGAGAACAAAGGCTCAGCAGGCTTAGAATTACATTTGGATCATCAAATTAAAGTATTAAATAAAAGCATTTTTATAAAAAGAGGTGGAGATGGAACACCCCTGCCAGATAATTCTGGGCCAAGAGATTTCATCTCTGATTATAAGAGTTTAGATTTAACGATAGATTCAAAATTACAGAAAGCTTCATTTGAAGCTTTATCAAAGCAGGTAATGAAGTGGAAAGCACAAAAAGGCTTTGCAATAGTTATGGATGTAACAAATGGAGAAATTCTATCCTTAGCATCGGTCCCTTCCTATGATCCAAATAAATTCTGGAAATATAATCCAGAAGTATTCAAGGGCTGGTATTCTCAAGATTTATTTGAGCCTGGCTCGACTTTTAAACCTATAAATTTAGCTTTGGCATTAGAAGAAAAAATAATTCAAGAAAATGGCTTTGTAGAGGATACTGGAAAGATTAATGTTGGAGGATGGACACTTTCGAATTGGAATAAAAAAGGGAATGGATATATTGATTATCCAGAAGTTTTACAAGTTTCAAGTAATGTTGCGATGGTGAAGATAATGCAAAAAATGCAGCCTTCAATTTATTGGGATTGGTTGAATAAATTAGGAATTAATACAAATTTAACTACTGATTTATTTGAATCTACAGCGGGACATCTAAAAAGAAAAGATGTATTTGTTAATCAATCTATTGAGCCAGCAGTCGCATCTTTTGGTAAAGGATTTTCTATCTCTCCACTTAAATTAGCCCAACTTCATGCTGCTTTAGCAAACGGTGGTTATGAAGTAATTCCTCATGTAACATTCAATTTCAAAGAATCCTTAAAAAAAGGTTCTCAAAAAAGATTGTTTTCTAGTGATGTATCTGAAACTGTTCTTAATTGGATGGAGAGTGTTGTTGAGAGTGGTAGTGGGTATAAAGCAAAAATAGATGGGTATAGAATTGCAGGCAAAACTGGAACATCTCAAAAGGCCAAAAATGGTATCTATACGCTTAAAAAAGTTTGTAGTTTTGTAGCAGCTTTACCAGTTAACGATCCAAAGTATGTTGTTCTTGTAGTTATAGATGAGCCATTGAATTCTTATGGTGCCTTTGGTTCAACAGTCGCATTACCTGTGGCTAAAGAAATTATCGAAAGCTTAATCGTGATTGAAAAAATTCCACCAATAACTAAAGAGAATAAAAGGATTGTTAAAAAACTCTAAAATTTATCAAATTTATAAGTATTTAGTTTTTTTTTGATGATTTCATAAGAAATTAAAGCTAGGTTGTATATATGAATAGGATTATTTAAATATGCAATCAATTTTGGAACAGTTGTCATCCATGACTATTGTGGTAGCTGATACTGGAGATTTAGATTCGATTAAAAAATTTCAACCCAGGGATGCTACTACTAACCCATCACTTATATTGGCTGCCGCCAAGAATCCTGATTATCTAAAACTAATCGACGCAGCATTGAAAAGTTCAAAAGAATCATTGTCAGATGGATTTTCTGAAAGCGAATTAATTCAAGAAGCCATAGATCAGGTTTCGGTTTTTTTTGGTAAGGAAATACTAAAAATTATTTCAGGAAGAGTATCTACAGAGGTTGACGCAAGGCTTAGCTTTGATACTGAGGCTACGGTAAAAAAAGCGAGAAAATTAATAAATCTATACAAGAGTTTTGGAATAGATAAGGAAAGAATCTTAATTAAAATAGCTTCTACTTGGGAAGGAATTAAGGCGGCTGAAATTCTAGAAAAAGAGGGAATTAAATGCAACTTGACTTTACTTTTTAACTTCTGCCAAGCTGTAACTTGTGCAAATGCCAAGATAACTTTAATTTCGCCTTTTGTGGGCCGTATCTTGGATTGGCATAAAGCAAAAACTGGCAAAGCTAATTTTGAAGGACCCGAAGATCCTGGTGTTATTTCGGTTACCAAAATTTATAATTATTTTAAAGAAAAGGGATTTAAAACCGAAGTTATGGGAGCCAGCTTTAGAAATGTTGAAGAAATAAAAGAATTAGCAGGTTGTGATCTTTTAACTATCGCACCAAAGTTTTTAGATGCACTTAATAAAGAACAAGGAGAATTAATCAAAAAATTAGATGAAAATACTAAAGTACATAATTCAATTGACTTTAAATTTGAGGAAAAAGATTTTAGATTGAATATGTTAGAAGATCAAATGGCAAGTGAAAAGCTAAGTGAGGGAATAACTGGATTCAGTAAAGCGATAGAAGAATTAGAAGAGTTGTTACTAAAAAGATTCTCAGAAATTAAGAATCAAGAATTAATTTCCGCAACCTGAATTCAAATTAAGATTTGATATGAAAAGTTAATTTTCGCTTTTCGTTAAAAGTCTTTTAATTACTCTCTTTGCGATGTCCTCATAACTCATTTCACCTGATAATATTTGTGCAATTCGTTTAGGAGCTGTTTTTCGTTTTACTCCTAATTGATATCCAGTTTTTGGGAATCTATAAAAAACTTGTGCAATTCTCCTTCCCCAAGCCATCGATTTGCTCCATTCATTATTTATATTTTTGGAATAATAATTCAAATTATCTGTTTGTCGTGATAGGCATTGATCGATGCTTTCTGCCGCATAAAAACTACTAATTAAAGCAGGTCTAATTCCTTCGGCTAAAAATGGATCGCAAAGAGAGGCTGCATCACCTACTGCAAGTACTTTATCTCCATTGAGTTTGTGGAAGCCATTCCATATTCTTAGTTTTTTAGTAATCTTTTTAAAAGATAAGTCTTCAAATCCGAAGCTTTTTATAATTTTATTATTTTTCTCTTCATCTTCTAAAAGACTATTATTTATAAAAGTACCTAAGCCAATATTGACATTTTCTTTTAAAGGAAATGCCCAAGCAAATCCATATTTTACAAATCCAAACTCGAATCTAACTGAATCTTTAGGAATATTACCCATACCTTTTAATCTTAATGCAATAGTGTTAGCAAATCTTGGCCGTCTAGGACCTAAGTTAAAATGCCCAGCCCATTTTGATTGCGAACCATCAGCTATTACAAGGAATTCAGATTTGTATTTATATTTATTACTGCAATGTATTATCCATTTATTGCTTTCTTTAATTATTTTTTCTACAGTTGCTGGCCTAAGTATTTCAGTACCATATTTCAGAGCTTTATCGAGTAATAATAAATCTAATTTGTCTCTATTAATTATCCAAAAAGGTGATTCCCCAGAAAGATCAGCAATAACTTTATCAGATGCCTTCCATGTGAATTCAACATTTCTAATCTTAGATTCTATAACTGTTTCAATATCCAAAGGGAGAAATTGCTTCATTGAGGATGCCATCCCTCCTGCACATGGTTTAATATTCTGAACTTTTTCTTTTTCAATTACTAAAACCGAATACCCTTTTTTTGATAGGTTTAGGGCAGTAGAGGATCCCGATACTCCTCCTCCAATAATTATTATGTCGAACTCTTTCAAACTTTTAGAATTTCTTTCTCCTTCTCAGATAATTTTTGTTCAATGAGAGAAATAAATTTGTCAGTAATTTTTTGTATTGCTGATTGGTTATCCCTTGATTCGTCAATAGAAATTAGACCATCTTTTTCGTCTTTTTTTTCTTTATCAACAGCATCTCTTCTTATATTTCTTAAAGCCACTTTCCCTTCTTCAGCATATTTGGAGGCTAACTTACAAAATTCCTTTCTCCTTTCCTCAGTTAGCGGGGGGACATTTATTCTTATTATTTTTCCATCATTATTAGGAGTAATACCCAAATCACTCATTGATATCGCTTTTTCTATTGCTGGTAAGCATGAAAGATCGAATGGTTGTATTGAAATTGTTTGTGAATCAACAGTCGCAATTGTGGCAAGTGATTTTATTGGAGTTTCTGCGCCATAATACTCAACACTTACTCTGTCTAGCAATGATGCATTAGCCCTCCCGGTTCTTATAGTATTAAAGTTTCTTTGAGTAGCTTCAATACTTTTATTCATACTTGTTTCAATTTCTTGTTCCTTCATGATTTAGAAAAATAATTTGAATTAGCTTTAACTTATTAAAGAACCTATAGGTTTTCCTGCAACTGCTTTGGAGATATTCCCTTTTTTGAAGATATCAAAAACCATGATGGGAATATTGTTATCTTTGCAAAGAGCAATAGCAGTACTATCCATTACTGCTATCTCATCACTAAGTACCTGTTGGTAACTAAGAGAAGAATATTTTTTTGCTTCTTGAAATTTATTCGGATCACAATCATAGACTCCATCAACTTTAGTAGCCTTCATAACAACTTCAGCGTTTATCTCGGCTGCTCTTAAAGCAGCAGTTGTGTCAGTGGTAAAAAATGGATTTCCACATCCACCCCCAAAGACTACTACTCTCCCTTTTTCTAGGTGTCTCATTGCTCTCCTTCTAATATACGGTTCGGCAATTTCTTGCATTTCTATCGCAGTTTGGACTCTGGTTGCTACCCCAACTCTTTCTAGTCCATCTTGAAGTGAAATAGCGTTCATTACCGTTGCCAACATCCCAACATAATCTGCAGTAGCTCTGTCCATACCATCAGCAGAGCCTTTAAGTCCTCTAAAGATGTTGCCCCCACCAACAACTATTGCAAGTTGAACATTTTTTGCTACTACCTGTGCAACGTCTTCTGCAATTGATTGGACTATCGCTGGGTCTATGCCATAAGGTTTTTCACCCATTAGAGCTTCGCCACTAAGCTTTAATAGAACTCTTTTGTAAGTCATTCAATAATCATACTTTTATGACCTTAGCAAGTAAAGATACAGAATTTATTATTTATTCAGATATTGCTTTCTTCTTTAAACATTTCCCTACCTTAATGGATTAAATAAAAACATATTTGGTTTGACTAAAACTCAACGCACTTTTGTGCTTTTATTCCTTGCTCTTTAAAAGGATGCCGAATTAGTTTCATTTCTGTTACCAGATCAGCATAATTAATAATTGACTCGGAGGCACCTCTACCAGTTAAAACTATATGATTTTTTCTTTTATTTAAGCTTTGTATAAATGTAATTATTTCTTCAGAAGTAAGATATCCAAGTTTTGTGGCGATATTAATTTCATCAAGAATTATAAGTTTATAAGATTCATCCTGTATATAGTCTTTAGCAAGTTGCCATGCTTCTTTAACTAATTTTTCATCTCTAATTCTATTTTGTGTTTCCCACGTAAAGCCTTCGCCCAATGAATGCCAGGATATATTTGAAGAGAAATTTTTAAGAGCTTTTTCTTCTCCGGTATTCCAACCTCCTTTAATAAATTGAATAATAGCTACTTTGTGACCATGTCCGATCGTTCTTAATGCCATTCCTAAAGATGCAGTTGTTTTCCCTTTGCCATTACCAGTAAAAACAATTAATAGTCCTTTTTTGTCTTTTCTTATTTTTATCCTTTTCGATTGAATATCTTTTCTTTGCTGCATTCTTTGTTTATACAAGCTTTCATCCTTTTCAGGAGATGACATACCTCCTATCCCAAGCTGTTTGGCTTGATGATCAAGTTTAGAGATATTTTCTGAGGAAAATTGTTCTTTTGGCATTGAGTATTAGCTCTTTATAAAAATTATAATTCTTGAAATACTTATCGATTTTTAAATTTTGAAAGTGCATTATTAACTGCTTGTTGTTGATCTCTTTTGGTAATCCAGTGATGATAAGTTTGAGTATGTAAACTAACAGAGTGTCCCATCATCCTGGCGGCAACAGTATCTGGTAAATCATAAAAGATTGTCCTCACTGCCCAGGCATGACGGAGATCGTAAGGCTTTATTTGTAGAGAGTAACGTTTAAACTGATTTGTAATTTTTTTGCCAATATTTTGTAGAGTGGTAATTTTTAGGTCCTTATTAATATTAGGTAGCAGTTCTGGATTATTTCCTAGTTCAAATAATTCAAACTTTTCTATCCATTCCGGATGAAATGGCCAGACTTGATGTTCCCCCGTTTTAGTTGTGGGTAAAACTCTAATGATTTTGTCTCCAGAATTTGTTAAAGAGCTCAAATCAGAAAAAAAGACTTCATGATTTCTTAATCCATATGTAGCCATAAGACCGAAAACAAATTTCCATGATTTGTTGGGAATTTTTGACCATAGGTTTTCAATCATCTCATCAGTTGGTAGATCCCTAAAGCTGGCTTTTTTTAAACCATATCCTTTAGCATTTAACTTCCAATCTTCAGGAAGTTTAATCTCTAAAAACTTCGCGAATACACTTAATGAAGTTGCACATTGTTTTCTACTTCTACTACCTTCTTTATAAGTTGCAAGTGTCTTTAGAAAAATATTTCTTAGATCTGGATTACTTGAAGATTCATAGATGTTTAGTATTCTTTTTAGATAGGGCTTATAGGAACTTCTCCAAGTAGTTTTTCTGGTGCTTGCTAAGTATTCATTCTTATTTTCCTGAAAAAAGAATTTCTCAAATTGATTTATTTTTGTTGAAAATTCACAATCATTTTGAATTCCTTTTTTGTGAGTGTTATTAGACCAGTTGATCCAGTTAAATTGATTTAACTCCAGTTGCAAGTTTATCAATTGTAATTTTTTTTCAGCCGCTTCTAATCCAGAAATATCAGCCTTAAGACCTAGAGATATTCTTTGAATTTTGAAATTGTTTTGATCTTCTTTTGAAGGAAGAGAACCTCTAATATTAAGCTTTTCACCCCTTTTTTCAATTCTCAGTTTGCTCCCTTGCGTAGCAAATTTATCATTGACATTATTAATTTCCTTAATTACGTTCATTTACTTATATAATTGCCCTATAATGACGTTTTTAATGTTTTTTTTCAATCTCCATCATATTTAAATGGAAAAGATAGGCGTCCTATTAATGAATTTAGGGGGGCCTGAGCGCATTACTGATGTTGGCCCATTCTTATATAATCTATTTTCCGATCCTGAAATAATTAGGACTCCTTTCCCTGCTTTTCAAAAACCCTTGGCATGGTTAATTAGTACACTTAGGAGTACTAGTTCTCAGCAGGCTTATCTCGCTATAGGAGGTGGATCTCCTATTAGAAGGATAACTGAACAACAAGCTAGAGAATTACAAAGTAAGTTAAGAGAAAAGGGTTTAAATGCTACTACCTACATTGCTATGAGATATTGGCATCCTTTTACAGAATCAGCAATCGCTGATATTAAGGCAGATGGGATAGATCAAATTGTTGTGTTACCTTTGTATCCACATTTCTCAATAAGTACAAGTGGTTCTAGTTTTAGAGAATTAAAGAAATTACGTGACTGTGATCATGACTTTAAGGAAATTCCATTGAGATGTGTAAGAAGTTGGTTTAGTCAATCAGGATATTTAAAGTCTATGGTTGACTTAATTTCGGAACAAATCTCTCTTTGTGAATCCCCTCCAAAAGCTCATATATGTTTTACTGCTCATGGAGTTCCTAAGAGCTACGTCGAGGAAGCTGGAGATCCTTATAAAAATCAAATTGAAGATTGTTCATTATTAATAATCAATGAACTGGAGAAATATTTAGGCCATAGTAATCCTTATACACTTTCCTATCAAAGCAGAGTTGGCCCAGTCGAATGGTTGAAACCTTATACAGAAGATGTTTTGAAAGATCTCGGTAGGTCAAAGGTTCAGGATTTAATTGTCGTTCCTATAAGTTTCGTGGGGGAACATATTGAAACATTGCAAGAAATTGATATTGAATATAAAGAACTTGCGGAAAAAGAAGGTATTAAAAATTTCAGAAGGGTGAAAGCTTTAAATACTCACCCAACTTTTATTGATGGGCTTAGTGATTTAGTTATTTCCTGTCTTGAAGGACCTGTTGTAGATATAGAAGAGGCTTCGCAGTTGCCTGAAAAAGTTAAACTTTATCCCCAGGAAAAATGGCAATGGGGGTGGAATAATAGTTCAGAAGTATGGAATGGTAGGGTTGCAATGCTTGTATTTCTCGTACTTCTTATTGAACTTATCTCAGGTGTTGGTCCCTTACATAGATTAGGAATATTATAAAAGCTTAGTTTTAAAATCACTTCAATTCAATATAAATAAAATTCTGACATTACATTTCTAAATTGGGCAAAACTATTTAATTGAGTTTAGTATTTAATATATAGAATTGAATTTCTTTAGTGACTCTTACTTCGAGACCTTTGTCAAAAGGTGATTCAGAAAATAAATATCCCTTATGGATTACTGGTGCAGATGCACTAATGGACTCGTTAAGAATACATGGTGTTAAGGTCATTTTTGGATATCCTGGTGGAGCCATACTGCCAATTTATGACGCTGTACATAAAGCGGAACAAGATGGATGGTTAAAACATTATATGGTTAGGCATGAACAAGGTGGTTCTCATGCAGCGGATGGATATGCTAGATCTACTGGAGAAGTAGGAGTATGTTTTGGAACTTCAGGCCCTGGTGCAACTAATTTAGTGACAGGAATTGCTACTGCACAAATGGATTCGGTCCCTATGGTAGTAGTTACAGGTCAAGTTCCAAGATCTGCTATTGGTACAGATGCTTTTCAAGAGACTGATATTTTTGGTATAACTCTTCCAATAGTTAAACATTCATGGGTAATTAGAGATCCTTCAGACATCGCAAAGGTAGTTTCAGAGGCTTTTTTTATTGCATCTTCTGGAAGACCAGGACCTGTTTTAATAGATATACCGAAAGATGTAGGCCAAGAATTTTTTAATTATGAAAGAATTTTACCTGGAGACAGGATTCCTAAAGGTTTTAAAAGGAATGGAGAAATAAATGATAAAGATATTAAAAAAATAATTGAATTAATAGAAGAGTCTAAAAGACCATTACTTTATGTTGGGGGTGGCGCTATCTCTTCAGGTGCCCATGAAGGAATTGCAACCTTAGCTAATAATTATCAGATTCCAGTGACGACTACTTTGATGGGAAAAGGTGCTTTTGATGAAAAAGATAATTTATCTGTTGGCATGTTAGGAATGCATGGAACTGCATACGCAAACTTTGCAGTTACAGAATGTGATCTTTTAATTGCTATTGGAGCGAGATTCGATGATAGGGTTACTGGTAAATTAGACACTTTTGCTCCCACTGCAAAGGTTATTCATATAGATATTGATCCCGCAGAAGTAAATAAAAATAGACGGGTAGATGTAGCAATCGTTTCTGATGTGTCAAAAGCTGTTTGTAAAATAAACGAAAACTTTTCAAATAATAAAACCGCTTTAAATACAAGGAATTGGTTAGAAAAAATTAATTATTGGAAAAATAAGCATCCTTTATTTATTCCTCCAGCTGAAGGAGAAATTTACCCTCAGGAAGTTCTCTTAAAAGTTAGGGATTTTTGCCCAGAAGCTTATATAACTACAGATGTAGGTCAACATCAAATGTGGGCTGCTCAGTATCTTAGAAATGCTCCAAGGCAATGGATCAGTAGCGCTGGTTTAGGTACTATGGGTTTTGGATTGCCTGCAGCAATTGGTGTTAAAGCAGCCTTGCCTAATTCGGATGTAATTTGCATAGCAGGAGATGCTAGCGTCTTGATGAACATACAAGAATTAGGGACTTTATCGCATTATGGTTTAAATATAAAATTGGTTATAATCAATAATCGTTGGCAGGGAATGGTAAGGCAATGGCAAGAAAGCTTCTATGATGAAAGGTACTCTGCCTCTGATATGAGTTGTGGCGAACCTGATTTCGTGAAACTAGCAGAATCATTTAGTTTAAAAGGATACTTAATTTCTGAGAGAAAACAATTATTAGATGAATTTAAATCTGCATTAAATTTTGATGGCCCTGCTTTGATCAATATTCTTGTGAGGAGAGGAGAAAATTGCTACCCAATGGTGCCTCCAGGAAAAAGTAATGCCCAAATGGTTGGATATGTTAATAGTGAAAACTAATTTTTCTAAGGTAGTAGTAATTAACTATAAAAAAATATAAAATTTAATTATTTTAAAAAAAAATAACTTGAATAATATTTCAAAATTCTTAATCATTTTCCTTCTGTTTTTTCTATATCCCCTTCAAGCATATTCTGCCGAAATCCTTCAGATAAACAGCTCTAAAACTATTTTGGTAGGAGATCAAAATAGAAATCTTACAATTAGATTGTCTTGCGTAGATGTCAATGATAATGATGAGCTAAAAGCAATTGCTCTTCTTAAGAAAGAATTTCCAAGAGGGAGTAAGGTGAAAATAAAACCTTTTGGATTCAGAGAAAATCTTCTCATAGCAAAGGTATTTAACATTAATGGAACTAAGGAAATGTCAGAGTTATTAATTGCTAAAAATTTAACAAAACAAGAGTGTTTAAATTAAAATACAATTTATGGACATATAAAATTCCATTGTCTTAACGGTGTTTTGCTCCTTCTCCAAGAATTAAATTCATTATTTGATTCATATGTGCATAGATTAGAGAGCTCAATGTTTGTATGAGGAATATTTTCATTTATGATTTGCATATAAGCATATTTTCTTAGATCTAGCTGAATTAAGTTTTGATCTTTAGCGATATTTAAATTTTTCATATTAAATATATTGTTAGCATTTTTCAGAGAGTTGGTTAATCCTTTATTTCCTACTTTTTTATAAAACTCCTTTAGGGTTTTTTTATCAACGAGATAATTTATCTTGGATATTGATGGCCCTATCGCAACAAGTAGATCACCTCTTGAACTCCCTATTTTATCAAAGATTTTAATTAGATTTTTTATTATTTTTTTTTCTAAACCCTTTCTTCCACAGTGAACAGCAGCAACAAATCTTTTACTTTTATCTGCAAATAAAATAGGCATGCAATCAGCTGTGTAAATCCACAAGCTTTGATTTGATTGATTGGAAACTATACCATCAGCTTCAATTTTATTTCCTTTTTGAATATCTGATCCGAAAACAATTTTATTGCTGTGGATCTGATTTAAAACACAATTCTGAAAATTTTTTTTAAATAAAATTGGTGGAGATTCTTCAGAGTTTGATTTTGTAAAAAAACCATGTTTAAATTTATTTTTACAGAGAATAGGGGATGAGTAATATATAAATTTTTTGTTTTTTAAAGAAATTTCTGTTTTTGAGAAATTTATTTCGTTATATTTAATAATTTCTCTCCTTAATTTATGAAATTAATGTCATATCTCTCAATATCCAAAAACCTGAAAATTCTTGAATGAAGGGCGTCGATTGTATAGAGATAAATTGATAACCAAAACAATTTATTTTGTTATTTGCGAACTTTTCGGTTAATTTGTTTGCATCTTTATCTGGTAAGTCTGTTACTAGCCATTTATCATCTTCTGCAGCCTCAAGTATAAGTTGGTTTTTTTTAATTATTAATTTTACTGGTTCTAAACTACTAAACCAAGCAGCAAGTGCCAAAGATCTATCTTTGCTGAAAAGTCTTAGTCCAGGAATTGATTCTTTTTCATCTAATGAATTCTGAATTGGAAAAATATCTCCAAATTCAATAGGCCAGCTTTGGGATGACTTTAATTCCCCTATAGTTATTTCAGAGATTGTTAATGCATCTCCTCTAACTGCTTCTGGTAAAGGCTTAGCAATATTTTCTATTGAAGATGCAAATGTTGGAGCTAATACACCGCTGACATAACCTTTTTCTTTAGGGTAAATTTCTTTCTCAAGAAATTCGATCCTATCTAACAATTCATAAGTTCTTCTACTCACTAAAGTTTCAATGCCAATATTTTCAAGAGATTTCTTAATGATAGATTTCATTGAAGACCTCCAAAAACGAATTTTGGAAGGTTTGGCCCAACCTTTCTTTTTAGCATCATTAAGTGCTTCAGTTAAAGCTTTTGTCAGCCAAATTGAATTAACTTCATGGGCGGGGCATATTTTATTCCAAAGAAATATTTCTTCTGTGTTAAAAGTTTTGGTAGATGAGATGATTAATTCCCATCTTTTTTTTCCATTCTCTTCAATTATAGGTCTTGAATAAAAA
>QCIF01000018.1 GCA_003216835.1 Prochlorococcus sp. AG-402-K10
TAGGAAGTTAGCAAAAAATGGTTTTGGAGTTCTTAAATTGAATCTTAGAGGAGCTGGCCCAGCAAGATATTTAGCTAAAGGGAATTATTCTGCTCGATGCTCGAGTGATGTTATTTCAGCAATTAAATATTTTAAAAAATTAATTGATTTAGAATTCAGAGATCTTATAAAAATAGATAATCTTCCAATATATGGAGTTGGATTATCCTTGGGTGGAACAATTCTTTTAAATGCCTGCTTAGATTACGATGAAAATACTGGAGGAATACTGTTAGATGGACTGGCCTGCGTAAGCAGCCCTTTAGATTTATCATCATGCAGTCTTTGTATTGAAAAACCTAGAAATTCTGTCTACCAAAAATGGTTACTTCACCGCTTAAAAAATCAGTTGTGGGATGGATATAATGATGAAGGTAAGATTCTTAATAACGAGAAATTAAGAAAAAAAATTAGAAGTTTAAAAAGTATAAGGGAATTTGATCAGAAATTTACAGCTCCATGTTGGGGATTTAATTCTTTAGAAGATTATTATGTTAAAGCTTCTCCTGTATTTAGAATCCAGAAATCAATAAAAAAATTACCTCCAACACTTTTTATTCATTCCAAGGATGATCCTTGGGTTCCATATAAGGCCACTTTTAATTTAAGAAAAAAATCTATTGATAAATTTACTATTTTTATAACTAAAAAAGGCGGTCATAACGGTTTTCACTCGATTAATGGATGCTGGTCAGACGAAGCCGTAAAGAATTGGTTTATGAGTATCTAGGACTATTTAAAAATGGTGTTTTTTTAAAAATCCATTTTTCGATTGGTTTACCGTTAATAATATGTGAGGTAAAAATTTCTGAAACTTTTTCTGGAGAAACTTTATCGTACCAAATACCATCAGGCCAAACCAGAAGAATTGGGCCGTTTTTACATATTCTTAAACAGTCAGCTTTTGATCTCAATATATGAACATTTTTTGTAGAGGGATCATTCTCAAATTTTTTTAAAGTTTTTTTAAGACATTCCCATGTTTTTTGACCTTCATTGCCTTTAAAGCATTTCTGTTTTGTTGGTGTTGCGCATAGTAGAAGGTGCTTTTTAATATTCACTTTTATCCAATACTTACGGATTTCTTCCCTTTTTTAATTTCTTGCTTAACAAATAGTCTGGCCCAATTATCCACTTCAAGAATATCTTCCAATTCAGGACTCAAATTCAAATTATTCATATGTGATTCACAAGCTTTACTTATAAATGTTGGAATTTCTTGAAAAGAAATTTTTTCTTTAAGGAATTGTTCAACAGCCATTTCATTAGCAGCATTTAAGACCGCAGGCATAGTCCCAGAAGATTTTCCTGCAGCATATGCTAATCCCATACATGGATATTTAAACTCGTCGGGCTCTTTAAAAGTTAATTGTCCAATTTCACTTAGGTTTAATCTTTTCCAATTTGTTTGAAACCTTTCAGGCCAACTCATCGCATATAAAATAGGTAGCTTCATATCTGGCCAACCTAATTGAGCTAATACTGAAGAATCTTCCAGCTCAATCATTGAATGAATAATACTTTGAGGATGGATAACTATTTCAATATTTTCGTAAGATGTCCCAAATAAGTAATGAGCCTCTATAACTTCTAATCCTTTATTCATAAGAGTTGCAGAATCTACAGTTATTTTTTTTCCCATATCCCAATTAGGGTGTGAAGTGGCATCTGCTACTGTGACATGCTTTAAATCCTCAACTGCCCAATCTCTGAAAGCACCACCAGAAGCGGTTAAGTGTATCGCTTTTAAACCCTTAGGCATCTCTCCTGTTGAAAAATCTGCATTTTTATAATTAGGTAATCCCTGTAAACATTGAAAGATAGCAGAATGTTCTGAATCAGCAGGTAAAAGCCTACTTTTATTTTTTTTTAATGCAGGAATAACAATTGGTCCTGCGGCAATTAAGGTTTCTTTATTAGCAAGTGCAATATTTTTGCCCGCATTAATTGCCGACATTGTTGGAATTAAGCCTGCACAGCCTACTATTCCTGTTACTACAGTATCTGCCTTATCCCATGCTGCAACTGCGTTAATCCCCTCTTTGCCACACAAAACCAGAGGAGGATTATCTAAATCTAAGTTATTAATATTATCTTTCAAATCTTGTATGAGATTTTCATCCTCAATTGCAACTACTTCTGGTTTATGTGTTTTAACTTGTTCAGTTAACAAATTAATATTTCTTCCTGCAGAAAGAGCTACGGCTTTAAATTTTTCAGGCAGCTCACTAGCTATTTCGAGAGTTTGAGTCCCTATTGAACCAGTAGAACCTAGGACAGTAATGTATTTCAATTTTCTCTGATATTTCTAATATCTTCCCATTTAAAGGTGTATTTAAAAAACAAAAATTTCAAATTGGTTTTTTTCTTAAAATTTAGACCCGTATCCATTTTGTTATTTCATTAGATTGATCAATAAGTTCAATACCTTTTTCTTTTAAGGAATTTCTGATTTCATCGGCCTTCCCATAATTTTTTTCCTTTTTTGCTACCAATCTTTCATTAATAAGGGATAATATTTCCTCTTCTTTTATTTTGCTTTCTATTAATAAATCCTCTTTTTTTAGTCCAAGTACCTCAGTCAATTCTTCAAGAGTCTTAAAATTCTCAAGTAGAAAAAATTTTTCATTTAGGTCTGTTTCAAAACTTTCAACCCTTTGAAATTGGTTTAAAAAGTTTTTTAATGGTTTCGCTAAATCATAAATAATTGCAATAGCTTCTGCTGTATTAAGGTCATTACCCAGAGCGTCAGAAAATTTAAGCTTTTTTTGAGATAATTCAAAACTTATTGTCTCTTTATATTTTTCTTCGATAGATTCATTTTTATCAATTGACATAAAAGCCCCTTTTGTAATCTCCATAAAAGAAAGGGCTATATTAATATTTTTCCAAGCTTCTGAAGCACCTCTTAACGCTTCTTCAGTGAAATCAAGTGGTTTTCTATAATTAACAGTCATAACGAAATATCGCAAAGTCATTGGGCTTATGCCTGACTTTATTAGTTCTCTAATAGTTTTAAAATTTTTTAGGGATTTACTCATTTTCTGACCATTTACATTGACCATCCCATTGTGTAACCAATAATTTGCTAGTTTTTTGCCATTCGCTGCTTCTGATTGGGCAATTTCATTTTCATGATGTGGAAAAATCAAATCAGAACCACCTAAATGGATATCAATAGTATCTCCTAATTCATCTTTAACCATCGCGGAACATTCAATATGCCATCCTGGTCTACCTTTACCCCATGGCGAATCAAAATATGGTTCATCATCTTTGGCTTTTTTCCATAGTGCAAAATCTTGTGGATTAAGTTTTTTAGTGTTTTCGTCAATAGCCATTCTTCCTTGCTGATTGATATTTTGTTCTTGTATATTTTGATTACTTAGCTTCCCATAATTTTTATTTTGAAAAACAGAATAATAAACATCTCCATCCCTAGAGTATGCGTAACCTTTCTCCTCAAGTATTGATATAAAAGAGCAGATATTGCATATATGATTCGTTGCTCTTGGCATACTATCTGGACGCATGATTCCTAAAGCATCCATATCTTTGTGGAATTCAATGATATTCTTCTCTGAAACTGCTTTCATTGAACTATTCTCTTCCTCAGCCCTTTTTAAGATCTTGTCATCAATATCTGTAAAGTTCTGAACATACTTCACTTTGAAATCACTATAAATTAAAAATCTTCTCAAGATATCCCAAGCTATATAACTTCTTGCATGACCAAGATGACATAAATCATAAACAGTTACTCCACAACAATAAATTTTTACTACATCATCAATAGGCTTAAAAACCTCAACTCTTTTGCTTAAAGTATTAAAAAGTTTGATCATCTTAAAAAAAGTTTTTCATAAGGTTTATTTTGTCTCCATCCAGTTGTCTCCAATTCCAATATCAACTAAAAGAGGCACATTTAATTTTACACAATCTTCCATAGTCTTCTTTACTAATTTCGTCGTAAATTCTAAAGAATCTGGTTCAACTTCAAACAACAATTCATCGTGTACTTGTAAAAGCATTTTTGCAGGAACATTCATTTCTATGAATTTTTTATTTAGTTGAACCATTGCAATTTTAATAATGTCTGCACTTGAACCCTGTATTGGAGCATTAGCTGCGGCTCTTAATGACTGTGCTTCCATGCCAGCCCTTCTTGCGGATTGCAAGTCAATTTCATAAGGATCTTTTCCTAGTAATCTTCCAAGTCCATTTTTATCAAATTTAAATTCTCTCTTTCTACCAAAAATTGTTTTTACATAACCTTTTGATAAGGCAAGCCTTTCTTGAAGTTCGAGAAATTTGAAAATTTTTGAATATCTTTCTTTGTATTTTATTAGGAATTCTTTTGCCTCTGGTGTACTTACTCCTGTAGATCGAGCAAACTTTTTTATCCCCATACCGTAGATAACTCCGAAATTTATTGTTTTGCCAACCCTCCTTTCGTCAGATGATATTTCTTCTTTCTCAAAAATTAATCTTGCTGTTAAAGAATGAATGTCATCATTTTTGTGAAATGCATTTATTAGTATTTCTTCATGCGCTAAGTGAGCGAGTATTCTTAATTCAATTTGAGAATAATCAGCTGATAATAGCTTCCAATCTTTTTCAGGCAAGAATGCTTTTCTGATTCTCCTACTAAATTCAGTCCTAACTGGGATATTTTGAAGATTTGGATTGCTGCTGCTTAGTCTCCCAGTTGCTGTAGCAGCTTGATTAAAGTTTGTATGGACTCGTCCTGTCTTTTCGTTAATAAGATTTGGAAGTGCATCAATATAAGTACTAAGTAATTTGCTAAGAGTTCTATGTTTTATTAAATGTTGGATTATCTCATGTTCGTCGACTAACCTTTCAAGAACAACTGCATCTGTGCTCCATCCTGTTTTTGTTTTTCGTGATTTCTTTTTATCTAAATTTAATTTTTCAAACAAGATCTCACCCAGTTGTTTTGGTGAAGATAGATTAAAATTTTCTTCTGCCAATTCATAAACTTTACTTTCAATATCTTCTAAGTTACTTTTTAGTTCTCTTGAGAGTTTATTTAGATACGGGATGTCGATGGTTATTCCATTCATTTCCATTTGGGACAATACCGGCTCTAAAGGCAGCTCGATTTCTTGGAATAATTTGATTAATTCATCTTTTTCCTTTGAAAATCTTTCTTTAAAAATTTTGACAATTTTATAAGTAAGAAATACGTCATAACCACAATAAATGCTTGCTTCATCAATATCAACAAATGAAAAGTCTTTATTTTTTTTAACTGTTTCCTTAAAAGAGGGTGGCCTAAATCCAAACAATCTAAAACTAATTTCACTTAACCCATGCTTCGCCTGATTATTTAGAAGGTAATCTGCTAACAAGGTGTCAAAGGTTACACCTTTTAGATCAAGTCCATGATTAAAAAATATTTGTCTGTCAAATTTAGAATTTTGGAGTGCCTTTTCTTTCTTTTGATTTTCTATCCAAGTCCTTAGTTTTGATAAAACATCTTCAATTGATAATTGATTGGCTGTTTCTTTATTTGTTTGATGACCAAGAGGTATATAAAATAAATCATCAGTTTCTTCTCCAAGACATAATCCTATTCCAACAAGTTCAGCATCGATTGGATTTAAACTATTGGTCTCTGTATCTAAAGAAACTATCTCATTTGTTTTGTCTAATCTTTGAAGTAAATTATCAAGTAATTCAAAATCATTTACAACAGTTACTTTGATTTTAGGGATTTTATTTTGACTATTTTCTAATTCATTTTTTCTAGAGACTTTTGTTTCTTTCTCTTCCTCTTTCCCTACATTATTTTTGTCAAAACCCCCTTTGCTAAAAGTTGAATTGAAAATATCAATTTGCCGAAGTAGTGTTGATAGTTCAAGTTTTTGCAGTGACTCTGAAAGTGATTCTTTATTTATTTTATTTAATTCGTAACCATTATTTAATATCAGAGGGACTTCAGTATTTATTTTTGCTAGATCTCTAGAAAGATAAGCATTATACTTATCATTTTTGAGCTTTTCTATAACGGAGCCTTTTATAAAACCTTTATATTTTTTATCATTAGTTTGTTGAATCTTATCCAAAGTTTTATATATGCCGTCAAGTGTATCGTTTTCTTTTAGTAGATTAATTGCTGTTTTTGGACCTACTCCCTTTATTCCTGGAATATTATCAGAACTATCTCCAGTTAAAGCTTTTAGATCAACAACTCTTTCGGGGGAAACACCTAATTTTTCTTTTACCCCATTTTCGTTAATTAAGGTTGGATTTCCACTTTTAGCATATGGACCACCACCCATATAAAGAACATAAATATCTTTTTGATCATCAACTAATTGAAATAAATCCCGATCTCCTGAAAGAATATTTACGCACCACCCTTTTGAAGAGGCATCATTAGCAATTGTGCCTAAGAGATCATCTGCTTCGTAACCAGGAGATTTGAAAATTGGTAAGTTAAGACTTTCTTTTAGGATGATTTCTAATTGTTCAATATCTTGAAAAAAAACATCTGGGGCTACATCTCTATTAGCTTTATAATTTGGATCCAATTCATGTCTAAATGTAGGCTTTTCTGTATCAAAAGTAATACAAACACCTTCTGGACTAATATTTTTACAATTGTCTAGAAGGCTTTTTAAGAATCCATAGGTTACGCTTGTTGGGAAACCTTCTTTTGTTGTTAGTCCTCCATCAATTCCTTTGCTAAATGCATAGAAGCTTCTAAAAGCAAGTGAATGGCCATCAACTAACAGTAAAATTGGTTTTTTAGAGTTTACAGATTCTAAACTCATTTTCTTTTCTTTGCCCAAGGTGGAATATCAATAAAGATTTGCTCTCCAGGTTCTAATCCATCAATTACTGAAGTTTTATTTCCGCTACTTATACCAATTTCAATTTTTTCAAATTTCGGATAATTATTTTTATCTACTTTCAAAATGCCTTTTTTACCTTTCTCAGTGACAATAGATACTGTTGGAACTAAAACTTTTTCTTCATTACCTTCCACTTTAAATTGGAGATCAGCAGTCATTCCTATTTTTATTTCTTCGGAAATGTCCTTAAAATTTAACGTAACCTCAAATGAGGTTACGTTATTATCTTTTACTGCTCTAGTTGCTATTTTTGTTACTATGGCACTATATTTTTTTGAAGGATAGGCTTCAATTCTTACATTGGCTTCTTGACCTATTTTTATTCTACCAATTTCACTTTCAGGAACTTTGGCAATAATTTCAAGACCTTCTGATAGTTCAAAAATAAAGTTTTTTGTTTGAGAGCCTGAATTTAAATTTGTACTCGGTGAGACATAAGATCCTATTTCTGCATATCTCGCAGTTATCTTTCCTTTATAGGGAGCTCTAATTAAGTAGAAACTTTTTTCTGCTTTCGCATCATTAAGTTTTGCATTACTTATGTTGTAGTTATTTTTGTAGCTTTCATAATCCTCTCTACTGACAGCTCCCTCTTTATATAAGAATTCCCTTCTTAAAAATTCAGATCTTTGTTTCTCTACATTTAATTCAAGTTCTTCAATTTTATATATAAAGTCTTCATCATTAAGAGAAGCTAAAACCTGATCTTTTTCGACAAGATCTCCCTCTAATACATTTATTTCTTGGATTATACCTTGTTTTCTCGGACCAATATTGCTTGTTCTAATTGCCTTGACTTCACCACTAGTATTAATTGAATCAGAAAGTATCCCTTTCTCAACAAGAACTACAAAATCAGAAATATCATTTGATTTATTTTTCTTGAAAGAATTAGTTACAAAAATAAAAAATAAAGCAAAAGCAAGCAATATAATTCCACCTTTTAAATTTATATTTTTTTTAATCAAATCAAGCATTTTTTTTAAACAGCAATAAAGGATATTTAGAAACTAAATAAATAATCAAAACGATTATAAATAACTTATCCAAGATTGGTTAAGTAAACACTATATTACTAGAAGACGTTTATTTGATGATTTACTCATAAATTTTTTCAAATGCTAAAAGCCGGTATTATTGGATTGCCCAATGTTGGGAAATCAACTTTATTTAATGCACTTGTCGAAAACGCAAAAGCCCAAGCTGCCAATTTTCCCTTTTGTACTATAGAACCTAATAAAGGAATAGTTTCAGTTCCAGATCAAAGGTTGCAAGAGCTGGGTGATTTAAGTTCTAGCCAAAATATTATCCCAACTAAAATTGAATTTGTAGATATCGCAGGTCTTGTAAAAGGAGCTAGTAAAGGAGAAGGTTTGGGGAATAAATTTTTATCAAATATTAGGGAGGTTGATGCAATAGTTCATGTTGTGAGGTGCTTTGAAGATACTGAAGTGATTCATGTTTCGGGGAAGGTAGATCCCTTGGATGACATTGACATAATTAATCTAGAATTAAATTTAGCTGATTTAGCACAACTCCAAAAAAGAAGAGAAAGAATTAAAAAACAGGTTAAAACTAGTAAAGAGGCAGCAAAAGAAGATACCTTACTAGAACACATAGAAGAAGAGCTACAGAAAGGACTTTCAGTTAGGTCAATATCTCTTAGCGATGAAGAAAATTTACTAATTAAGCAATTAGGCTTCCTTACTGCAAAACCAATTATTTACGCAACAAATTTGAATGAAAATGATTTAGCAGAAGGTAATGATTTCTCATCAAAAGTTCAGAGTTTTGCAAGCAATGAAAATACAGAATGTATAAAAATATCAGCGCAAGTCGAATCTGAATTAATAGAGTTAGAACCAGAAGATAAAAAAGACTATCTAGTTGGCTTAGGAGTAGAGGAGGGCGGATTAAGTTCTTTAATTAGATCTACTTATAAATTACTTGGATTAAAAACTTATTTTACTACTGGAGAAAAAGAGACAAAGGCCTGGACTATAAAAGATGGAATGACGGCACCTCAGGCAGCAGGTGTAATTCATACTGATTTTGAAAAAGGATTTATTAGAGCTCAGACTATTTCATATAAAGATTTAATAGATTCAGGTTCGATTTCTAAAGCAAAAACCAAAGGATTACTGAGAAGCGAAGGTAAAGAATATGTCGTAAATGAGGGGGATGTTATGGAGTTTTTATTTAATGTATAGTTTCCCATTTTAAGGCAATGTTACTACAACCATCACCATACCTATATTTGCTTTGTGGCGAATGATGAGGGATTGGCATTATTTCTCAACTGTATTTTCAATATCCTCGAGTAAATGTTTAGTTGATTTACTAAACCCATTTGCTTTTAAATATTTTTGAGCGTCTCTAAATTTTGCAGCTACTTTCTTTTCATAATTTGGATTAATTGAGTTTTGAATCATTTAGAAATTCCGACTAAGTTTATATTCATATTTAAATGCCCACTTGAAATGTATTCAAAAATACAAGAAGCTAGAAATAGGATATTTTACTTACCCAAAAAAATGTATTCTGAATTTTACTTGATTTTTTCAAATAAAGTTTTTTAAAATTATAAAAATTGAAAATGTTAACCATATTAGTAAGTCTATTTTTAATTATTGTTTGTTTTATACTTTTATATTTTTATATAAAGCGATACCAAAGATCACCAAAAACAAAAATCAGTTTTGGAACTTTTAATCCTAATTTAAAAGAAGAACAATTTAACCCTGACATCAATACAAATAATTGGGATTTACATAAACTAAGACTAGATAAATTTAAAAGATCACAATATAAGGGATTAACTTTTTTTAAAAGTTCAGAAGATAAAATTTACTATCTTTCAGAAAACGGGATTAAAGTTTATTGCTAATATCTAAAATTAAATTTATAAATAGGATAAGGAAATAGAAAATAATAAGAGTAATGAAGTATTTATTTTTATTATCAGAAAAGTTCTACGGTTTGGTCTCATGGGAATGGAAAACCTTAAAAGAACTTAGAAGGAAAAGAAAAAGAGATTTCTTCCTTAGAGGGTCTTTTGCTTTTTTTAGTATATTGTCTATTTTTGTTTTAATCTTCTCACCACCTATTTTGTTTGGAGTTCTATTAGGAGAAGGAATAAAATTCAGCATGTTTTTTTTCTGGATATGGATTTTAAATTTGAAGTTTTTTTGAGAAAATAAATCTTTTTTATAGGCTGATTTAGAATTAGGTATATAAAAATATTTATCTTATGCCAAAAATATTTAAACAAAATAAATTTGCATTATTGGGAGCCAATCTATTACTAATTTTACTCTGGATAACTATATTTTCATTTTTAATAAATTTATTTCGAATAGAAAATGCTCCATTTTATATATATAAGATCCTATTCTTGATAAAATTTCTGCCTCCTATCTGGATTACTTGGTTTTTATGGATAAAGAGAGGTGCTTTTAAAAGGTAACGATTTGACTGCCTTATTAATTAATTTCCTATAAATAAGATCAATTTATAATGTAAAAGCTTGCTTGAAATTTTATTTATAATTAGTTACTTAAGAGATTGTTTTAGCTATCAATTAATCTAGTCTTTTTGAGTTTATTTAAAACAAATCCCCTTTTAAAAATTTCTTGCCAGTATCCTTAAAGGTAAACATCTTAATGAGGATTAAATTTTTTTATAAATATTATATAGGTTATCTATTCTCTAGATATCTTACTTCTGAGCTATCAATCGACTTGTTTTAATAACTTAATCCTTCTAAATTTTTATTAATTCAGATAGAGTTAGTACTCTTTGAATTATAACTTCATAGATAAATTAAACTAGAGTTAGATTAAAAAAATCCAGGAATTATCCAGCCAAAAAAGCCATAATTAACTATTAGTGCAAAGAAGCATTTCATAGACATTCATCCGTTTGTTCTTTCAGCATTTTGCCAATAGGGATGTTTTGAATTTTTTTTTGAAAATATTATTTTTAAATAAATTTATACGAAACCAGGAATGATTTGCCCAGTGGTTAAATATGCTCCCATTGCAGCAATAAGACCCATCATTGCAAATCTGCCATTAATTGTTTCTGCAACAACTTTTTCTTTTTCAATAGTTTTTGTTTTTGAGTTTGTTTTAGTCATCTTTTTAAGTTAATTTTTAAATTTTGGATTTGTTTGTGGATAAAGATAGTTTTTGTTGTGAATCAAACTATCAAAATTAATTGATTTCTAATAAAAATTCTATTTTTTAAATAGTTTTAAAAAATACCTGGAATAATTTGACCTGTTGAAGCATAAGCGCCAATTAATGCAACTAATCCGATCATTGCCCAACGACCGTTTACCTTCTCCGCATTTTGAGGGTAGCTGTCGTATGAAACTGACTCATCTATGTAAGGACGAGTCTCAGTCGGGAACATGTTCTGCCTACCTCCTGATTCAGTAGTTACTTGTGAATTAGACATCGATTTTTTAGTAATTATTAATAAATGTAACATAAATATTAAGCAGTGTAAAGTATTTTGCTCTAAATAAGTTGTTTTCAAGATGATTTATACATATATGTATCAAATATGTTCTTTAGGAGGTAATGGCTGCTCAGCTCTTCTGACTATGCAGAATGTTTTTATCCGTAATTATGAGAGGCTTCTGTCCATCCCTTTGATCGGAGTTCGTTCCACTTTTCCCATGCTGAATTAACATTGAACTTTTCAGAGGATTTAAATCCGGCTGGCTCTCCAAGGTGATTTGTATAGAAAACGTGAGCATATATTTTAAGATTATTTCTTGGTGAATGTTTAATCTCTTCAAAAAAAATCAATCTGCTACCCTCAGGGTTAAGTAGGCATCCGTTTGGTGTGCTTGTCCCGCAGCCAAAAGAATAGCTAGGCCAAGCGCCTCCTCGCTTAAAATCCATTTCCTGATAATACTTTTGTACTATAATTTAATTCGTTTTGTTCTCTTGTCAATCCTCTTTAGGTAAAGTACTTATTTACTAATTTTTATTTTCGTCTTTAATAAATAAGTTAATTTGATTAAGTTGATGAATCACAGGGAAGATTTAGAAATCAAACTTCAAAAAGTTACTCTTGCAATACAAGAAGTTGTTGAGGATGTAGCTATTACTGATCAAGAAAGACAAAGAATGATTGCGAAATTATTTGATTTTAAAGATGCCATTATTTCAAAGGGTATGGAACTTAATATTGAATTGGAGGCAGCATAGATAAAAGATTTGATAACTATTATATAAGAATAGTTATTATTATTATTATCGACTAAAATTTATCTTTATCAAATGCTTCCTGGGACCATTGACTTAATAATTCTAATATTGGTTTTTTTAGGTCTTCAAGCATACTGGGTTATCCCAATCATAAAAAGAAATAATAATTTAAATAGGAGAGTTAATAAATTGAGAGAGCAAATTAATCAATTAGAAAAGTTATATAGAAAATAAAAAAAATAACTAAGATTCTTATTTGAAACCATAAAATGTTTTCTAAATATTCAGTTTTTATGAGGAGCAGCTGTAGTGTGATACACCTCCGAAATTAAAAAACTTGTTTGGCTTTAGTCGATTATATTTTTGATCCATTTTTGTGGACTGCGCTTTGTAGGGGTTGCTAAAGACCTCCTGCAATTCTTTTATTTTATTATAATTACCTTTTTCAGCATCTTCGTATGCAGGAACTACCATCCATTCTCGCCATGTATATATAGGATTGAGAGATTTCATTGATTCAGATTTTTCTTTAATATTTGCCTCTTTCTTCAAATTGTCTTGCCAGTTTTTAAGCCAGACTTCCCATCTCTGTTTGAGCTCTTGATTAATTGGTAAATAGAAACTATCTTTTATAGAATCTAAGTTTTCCGGGATACTAGATAGTTTACGGAATAAAATTGTATAGTCAGCTTTTGAAATGACCATAAGGTTAAAGATTTCATTAATAAGAGTTTTATCGTAAAAGTCTAATCCAAGCTTTTTTGCCCACATTTGCTTTAATTCTTTGTTCATTAATTCTGAAAAATCATTCTCAATTTGCTCTAAATTTTCTATATATTCTTGCCTTCCTGAGAACAATGGTCTAATTGAAGAACAAAATGTCTTGAAATTGACTTGGGCAGCAGATGGTTGATTGAAGAATGAGAAGTGTTCGCCTCCTCCAGTCCAGGGCTGAAATCTTGGATCAAATAATTCACAGAATCCAAACGGTCCATAGTCCAGAGTGAATCCTCCAGCAGCGCAATTATCACTATTAAAATTTCCTTGGCAGTAGCCAACTCTCATCCAGTTAGAGATAAGAGATATAAGTCTTTCTCTATATAAAGTAGCCAATTTTATTACCTTATTTTCGAATGAAATATCAGACTTAATTTCATCTTTATAGTTTCTATCTATGAGATGTTGAACAATCATCTTGAGTTCATTAAGGGCCTCATTATGTGAATTGCTCCGAACTCTTCGTGCAAATAGTTCAAGTTGACCAACACGTAAAAAAGATGGAGCGACACGAGTAGTAATTGCCGCATGATTATCCATCATGATGTCAGGCTCAAAATACTTAGATCCTTTGGAATACCATGGCCTTCTAACTATTTCTGATTGTGAGACATAAAGTATTAAAGATCTTGAAGTAGGAATTCCTAAAGAAGCCATAAATTCCTGCGCAAGAAATTCTCGAACACTTGAACGTAGAACAGCTCTTCCATCTGCACCACGACAATAAGGAGTGGGCCCCCCTCCTTTTAATTGCATCTCCATTCTTTGCCCATTAAATAAACCTTCGAATACAGAAATTGCTCTACCATCGCCATAACCATTTCCTGTTCCAAAAGGACATTGTTGTGTATATTCAGTACCGTAAATAGATAATGCATAACCTGTTGCCCAACCAAAATAACTCATTTGGTCATCTGCTACAGAAATATCACCCGAGAAAAAACGACAGAAATTTTGGTCCTTTATAAGATCTGAGCTTAATCCAAGCTCTTTAAATAGTTTGTGGCTATGTGAAATATATTCTGGTTCTGGAATTGGAGTTGGAGTTACGGGTACATAATGTCCTGAATATACTGAACGTGGCCTATGATCATGCCCATCTTTTGTCGCTTTAGGATCAGCTTTTAGAAAATTCAAAAAAGAATAATCTGCTAATTGAGAAAATTCAGAAAAATTTTCTGTAAGCTTGACTTTTAATGATTCAGATTTAAATGACATCAATTTTGTAATCTATGCATTATTGCGTTGTAATTTCATTTAATTAAACACTTAAAATGTATTTTATATGCTATTTGTCAAAGATGGTTTTTCTAAGACTTATAAGATTAGATAGAAATGAGAAATTAATATTTACTAAAAGTAAAACTTTCCAGTAAAAGTTTTTATAAGATTTTTGCTCATAATAATTCTGAAAAAGCTTTTTACATAATAATTATCTAATAACGAAGTAACATTGTTATTACTAAGTTTATAGATTAACTTTTTAAATTTTGTTTTATTTTCTCTGATATATTCTAGGCATTTATTTTTTGAATTGTTTTATAAATATACCCAAATTACCTGAATTATGATTTAAGTATAAATTTTTAATATTGATTTAGTTTTATTCTTCTTTTTAGCTTACCCAGCTTTTTAACAAGTCAAATACACTGATAAGTAGTCCAAAAGCAATAATTGGAGGTGCAACCCATCGTGTCATAAATTTCAAATATCTAGTTGTTTTAATTCCAACTTTGGAAGCATTAAGTTCATCGTTAAACTTCCCAGGAACTACCCAACCCATAAAGAAGGATACAAGGAATCCTCCAAAGATAAGTAATACCCCACCAAAGATTGAATCAACAGTTCCAAGTATATTTAAATTCAATGCAGAAGGTATTCCTACTAAAAAAAGAAAAACTGTTATTAACCAAACGGAATTTTTTCTTTTAAAACCAAATTTATCCATTAGAGAAGAAACTGGTACTTCCAATAAAGATACTGAGGAAGTTATAGCAGCAATATAAGCTAAGGCAAAAAAGGCAACAGCTACGATCCTTCCAACTGCTCCATATGACCCTAAGGCTGTTGGAATTGATATAAATAATGCACCAACTGTAGATTCAGAAATGGCATCACTTAGACCAAATGTTAAAACAATTGGGAAAGTGATAAATCCTGCCAGAAGTCCTACCAAGGTATCTAATGATGCAACACCAATACTTAGTTTAGGAAGATTACTCTTTCTATTTAGGTAAGAAGCGTAAGTAACCATAATTCCAATACCTAAACTTAATGAAAAGAAGGCTTGTGTAAATGCGTTTCTAATTGTTTGGGGGTTTGTTAATTCAGCAAAATCAAACTTGAACAAAAATGTTTTATATCCTTCCCATGCTCCGGAAAGTGTAGCAGCCCAAATAGCAAGCACTACTATTATTATAAAAAGTATAGGCATGAAGAATCTGGTCACTTTTTCTATACCTTTTTTTATTCCAGATGAAACTATTAATCCTGTAAGTACTAGACTTAATAGATGTCCTAATAAAACGCTTTTTCCAGTACTAATTGAGCCAAAGAATGTTTCTGCTTCAGTTAAATTCTTCGGTAATCCAATAAATAATGAGTGAAATAAAGTATCTGCTGTCCAACCCATTATCACTGAATAATATGATGCTATGCCTAAAGGAGCTATAAAGAACAAAATACCTAGTGGATACCAATTCTTACCAGCCAACTTAACTGGTGCAAGCAATGTACTGGACATGGCATTCCTTCCTAATGCCATTTCAGCAACAAAAACTGGAAGACAAACAATTAGTACAATTAACACGTAAAGAAGCACAAAAGCAGCACCTCCTCCTTGAGATGACCTGTAGGCGAATCCCCATAGATTGCCCAGACCTACCGCACTACCAGCAGCAGCAAGAATGAAACCAAGCCTGCTAGTCCATTGTTCTCTTTCTGTAATTTTTGAGTCCAAAATAAAAAACGATTTTTATAGTTGTGTTATAACTCATAAATAAAATTAGTTAATACTTATCATTAATAAAAACTTACTTTTTAATAATTAAATTATCCGAAATATATAAATTTATTTTCAAAAAATCTACTGATTATTTTGTTTAGAAAAGAACTAAAATTATAAAGAATTAATCTTACTAGGTTTTGGAATCTTAATTTTTAATGAATTATCAATTGTTAATAGAATCTTATTCTTTTGGCACTCCGCTTTCTAAAGAGGAAATTGCACTCTTGACTCTCGAACTTGAAACTCAAATTATGAATATTAATATATCTACAGATTTTGCTTGTTTCAAATCAGCCCCTTCACATATTTGTAAGGCTCTTAATTTAAGAAAAGGTACGTATTGGATAATGTGTCTAGCTCAAATCTTAGATTTACATAAACCATTGAAAGTAGGAAAAACAAAAAGTGCAGAGGTATTCGATTTGCTTCTTAAAAAAGGACTTGTAATTGGTTAAACAATCTATTCATAAAAAAGGATTTTAAATACTATTTAATTTTCTAAATTTATATCTTAAAAAAGATAATTTATCCTGAAATTTAATATTTTTATATTAAATTATTATTTTTTTTAAAATAAAGAAAATTCTTACTTGATAAAATTAACTTAAATACAAGTAAGTATTAAAAATGGAAGATGCTTGTAAATTGGCATTAGAAAATGTTATTAAATTAATTAGATCAAGCGAAAAGAAATTTAAGCAAGGAGATTTCAAAGCCGCAATAGATGAAAAAAGGAAAGCAAATTTAATATTAAAATATCAATCTAGTAATGAAGAAATAATTGATAAATTCAAAGAAGAATTGACGAATTTATATTCTTCAAAATTCGATTTAATATTTGATCATAAAATGAAAATTAGCGAATTAAAGAAAAATGAGATTATAAATATATTGGAACAGAAAAGTGATGAGAAATTTAAAAAAGGAGATTATGAAGGAGCCGTAAAAGCATTACGAAGAGCAGAAAAATATTTATCAAAATAAAAGAATAATTATTCAAAAAATAAATTTAAGAAGTTTTGCTTATTGTGTTTTTTTATAATAAGTTTAAATTTAAAATATTTAAGAAATAAATTATGCAGACCTACAATAAAAAAAATTATAAAAAAAGAGATAAAAATAAAGTTGATGTTCTTGATAGGTTCTTATGGATTTTATGGAGAAAGGAGGTTGAATTTAAATTAAGTTCATTTTGAAGAGATTAATTATTATGAAGCATCAAACAAGATTTATTAACATATTCTTTATTTTTTACTCCATAAATGATTTTTTTTCAAACCGAACATTAGAAATAATTTGAGCAAGGCCAAATACTTTATTTAAATACTTCTCTAAAAATTAAAAAAAAATGAAATTATCAAAAGGAATTCAAAAAAGTTTAGGTCCAGGAATACTTCTTGCTGGAGCAGCTATTGGAGGCTCCCATTTAATGTCATCAACCACAGCAGGAGCAAGATTTGGATTTTCATTAGTTGGTCTAATCCTTCTAACTAATCTATTTAAATATCCGTTCTTATTAGTGGGAACTAGATTTACAGCATCTACTGGAAAATCATTATTAGAGGGTTTCAAAGAACGGAATTCTTATTATCTACCTTTATTTTTAATCGTTAGTTTAATTACAGGGACTTTTACAATAGCTGCTGTAAGTTTTGTCTCAGGTGTACTTCTAACCAATATTCCTTTGTTTTCTTCTTTCCCAGCGATGGATCTATCTATAGGAATCTTGGGAGTATCTGGAATGATTTTAATTATTGGCAAATACAAAGCTCTCGATAGAATCTCTAAATTTTTAGTTGCTTTACTAACGGTTTTAACCTTATTTGCAGTTGGATCTCTTTTTTTGAAAGGTTCAATGAATGAATCTCTCTTCACAAGTTGGTTGGCTCCTGAGATAAGTCCTTGGAAATTATCAAATTTAATGTTTCTAATTCCCTTGATGGGATGGATGCCTTGCCCCGTAGAATTATGTGTATGGCCATCTTTATGGATGTTCTCTAGAGCAAAAGATTCCCAATATATGCCAAATGTTAGAGAAGCTGAATTTGATTTTAATCTTGGCTACATAATTACAGTAATTACAGCTATTCTCTTTGTCACTCTTGGAGCAATAACAATGTATGGAACTGGGGATGGAATGCTCTCTGGGACAGGAGTGTCCTTTGCTCAGAAGTTAATATTCCTTTATACAAAATCTATTGGGGAATGGTCTAAATGGATAATTATTCCAGCATCATTTGCCGCAATGTTTAGCACGACAATTACCTGTCTAGATGCATATCCAAGAAGTATCTCTGCGATTCAAGGCTTAATGAAAGGTACTGATTTGGGACATATTGATTCAAGTTCAGAGCGAAATAGATTTCAAAATTGGATGATTCTTCATATCTTTGCATCTTTTTTAGCTCTGCTGGTTGCAAGATCGGGTGGAATAGGAGTTAAGGACTTCGTCTTTACGGCTATGTCTGGAAGTTTTTTAGCCGCACCATTATTTGCTTGGATGGCAATGGATACTATTAATAGTAATTTAGTCCCAGTTCAAAATAGATACGGATCATTTTTGAAAACTCTATGTTGGATAGGATTGTTTTTCTTAACTATATTTAGTTTGTTATTCATTGCAAATTCATTTTTTGGCATTGGAGTTGATTAAACTCCTTTTAATCTTTAAGTTGTTAAAAACTTTATAGATCAAGTTTGATAGATTTGTTGTAATCATTAAATGTGGGGAAAACTATATAAGAGTTGATTCTTTTTAAAGTTAGTTGGCTATGAAATTAA
>QCIF01000019.1 GCA_003216835.1 Prochlorococcus sp. AG-402-K10
GATCAATCTAATTTAAATTTTGAAGATTCATTAAGGTATTTTAATGAGTACTTTAATGTATTCCCATGGCATCAAATTAATAGAAATTCAGTTGGATTTGATATGGGATGTGGTACAGGTAGATGGGCAAAACATATTGCCCCAAAAGTAGGATTATTAAATTGTATTGAACCTTCTGAAGCCATAAACATTGCAAAAAGAAACTTAGAGAATTTTAAAAATATCTCCTTAATTAGAGGAGATGTTAATAATCCGAACTTGGAAAGAGAAAGTCAGGACTTTGGTTACAGTCTTGGGGTTCTTCATCATATTCCTAATACAGAAAAAGCAATTGAATCATGCGTAAATCTACTAAAACCTGGAGCTCCTTTTCTTATATATATATATTATTTTTTTGAGGATAAGCCTTTATGGTATAAATATTTATGGTTTTTTTCAAATATTTTTAGAAAGATTATAAGTAAATTGCCAAGAAGATTAAAATATTTCTCTTCTGATTTTATAGCATTAACTATATATTTACCAATGGCAAGGTTATCAAAATTTCTTGAAAGAAAATCTTTTCCAGTAAAAAAAATACCTTTATCTTATTATAGAAATTCTAGTTTTTATACAATGAGGACAGATGCCCTTGATAGATTTGGTACGCCTTTAGAAAAAAGGTTTACAAAAAAAGAAATTAAAGATATGTGTATAAGATCTGGGCTTGTAGATATTTGTTTTTCTGATTCCCAACCATACTGGTGTTGTGTAGGATATAAAAAAAGATAGATTATAAATATGTGTGGTATAGCAGGAATAATATCCTCATCTTCCTCAAATTTTGATAACAAAGATATATTAAATTTAATGTCAGAGGAAATTGTAAGGCGAGGACCAGATTCTTATGGGAATTACTTTGACAGGAAAAATTTAAATAATATATCTATTGCCCATAGAAGATTATCGATTATAGATCTGAGCGAAAAAGGCAGCCAACCAATGAAAAGTAAAAATGGAAGATATGTAATAGCATTTAATGGTGAAATATATAACCATAAGTGGATTAAAAGGAAAATAGATAATATTAAGAGTGTGTCTTGGGATGGAACTTCCGATACAGAAATTCTACTGGAAAGCATTCAAACTTTTGGGCTTAAAGAAACATTAAAATTAGCTGTAGGCATGTTTGCTATTGCTTTATTAGATAATCAGGAAAATAAATTATTTTTAGTTAGAGATAGGTTTGGAGAAAAACCACTTTATTATGGCTTTATTGGTAGTGGCATAGAAAGATCTTTGGTCTTTGCTTCTGAAATAAGTGCAATAATAAAAACTCCTTTTTTTAAAAAAGAGATTAACCCTATATCATTAGACTATCTTTTAAGAATATCTTACGTCCCTAGCCCCCTTTCGATTTTGAAAAATATATCAAAGCTCAAAGCAGGTAGTATGGCAATCTTTAATCTCGATAATGATTTATTTAATAATAAAGAGAAAATATTAAGCTGGTTTAGTTTGCAGGAATTATATTCAAAAAATAAAAGTTCTAAATTAAATAATGAAAATGAAACTATTTATGAATTAGATAAAGTAATAAAGACTTCAGTTTTAGAACAGTCAGTGTCTGATGTGCCTTTGGGATGCTTTTTATCAGGAGGGATTGATTCTTCTTTAATAGCTTCTACTTTACAAAACTCTACATCAAAACAAATAAATACTTTCACTATTGGATTTCAAAATGATAAATTTGATGAGTCAAAATATGCAAAAAAAGTAGCTAATTATTTAGGTACAAATCATAATGAATTTATTCTTGAACCTCAAGAGGCTTTAAATATAATTTATGAGCTTCCCAATATTTACAGTGAACCATTTGCAGATGCATCACAAATCCCTACAGCTTTAATTTCTAGAAATATTAAATATGCTGGCATAACTGTTGCATTAAGTGGTGATGGTGGAGATGAAATGTTTGGAGGATATGTAAGGCATTATATGGTTCCAAATTTATGGAAGAAAATGAAATTATTACCATTTGCATTAAGAAAAAAAATTGGTGAGATTATTTTGAAAACTAATTATAATATTCTTAATAAATTCGTTTCATATGAAAATTATAATTTTGAAGATAAAATATTTAAATTTGCTAATAGGTTGAAAGTTGTTAGATCGCAAGAAGAACTTTTTAAATCACTAATAATTGATGATTTTAATAAGAATTTGTATTGTGATGATTTTTTAGAATCAATTAATGAATTTTCTGATAATAAACAAGTGGATTTGTTTCCTGATTTAGAAAATATAAATGAGGCAAATATTGTTGACAAAATGCTTATTTGGGATTCATTAGGATATCTCCCAGATGATATTTTAGTAAAGGTTGATAGGGCTTCTATGTTTTATAGTTTAGAAACAAGATCTCCATTTTTAGATCATAGGATAAGTGAAGTAGCTTGCAGAATTTCAAATAATCTAAAAGTAAAAAGTAATTATGGAAAATATATTCTTAGAAAATTATTATACAATTATATTCCAAAGTCACTTGTTGATAGACCGAAGGCAGGTTTCGGAGTCCCCATTAATGAATGGCTAAGAGGTCCTTTAAAACTATGGGCAGAGGATTTAATTAATTCTGATGATGGTTATATTAATAAAAATTATTTACAAAAGATTTGGATAGAGCATATTCAAGAAAAAAAAGATAATTCTACAATTTTATGGCGAGTTTTAATGTGGAGATATTGGTTATTTAGTAATTTTAAAAATATTTTTTAATTAACTATGGATCCACAAATACAACATTATGGATTTTCTTTAGTATGGATATATTTTAGCAGTCTTTTTGTTTTTATATTTGGGATTTGGGAAATAAGAATAGTTTCCAGATATTTAGTTGTTTCAGAAATTAAATGTTTTAATTTATATCTTTGGCATTCATTATTTACGGTGGCCCATTATTTATGGGTAGTAAATGGACGAGGAGATATAATAGGAACTTATATTAATTCATTAGATATAGGCTTTACCACTCCTTATTTAGCGACTTTTACCATTACTAAATTTTATAGTTTTTTTTCATATATTTTACGTTTTTCTTTTTTCACAACTTTCTTGGTTGTAAATATAATCGGAACAAATGGGCTAATGATTATTGAATATTTTTATAAAAAATATTCAAAAGCATTTCCAAAATTTTTAAAGAATATTTGTAGTTTATTTGTATGGCTCCCAGCCCTTAATTTTTGGACTTGTATTGGGAAAGATGCAATTATGTTTCTAAGTATTTTGCTAATCACTTTTTCTTTAGAAAGATTTAAAAACAGGTTATATCTCCTAGTCCCAGCATTAGTTTTTGCTACTTTGTTAAGAAGTTATATAACAATAGTAATTATTATTTCTATATTTTTTAGTACAGCTTCATCAAAAGGAGATTTAAATAATACTAAAAAAATCTTATTATTTTTTATAGCTTTAATTGGTAGTTACTTAGCATTACCATTAATTAATAATTATTTGTTTGGTGGGAATTTTCAAAATTTAGCTAGTATCGCTTCAAGACAGGATTATTATACAAATGTAACTTCTATTGGAACCTATGCTATAGATCCAACTTCAAATCCAATTTGGAAGATATTTTCTTACAATTTTAGGCCATTATTTTATGATGCATATTCAATAGTGGGGTTATGCCTATCCATTGATAGTGCAATCTTATTAATTATATTTTCTTACCTATTAGTCCTTTCGATTAAAATAAAAAGATTATTCTATATTTTTTCTAACCAATTTTTAGTTTTTTGTTCATCTAGTTCGATAATTATAGGTTTAAGTTTATCTTTAACAACATCTAATCTTGGCATTGCTTCAAGACATAAATGGATGTTTTTGCCTGTAGCTTTTATTGGTTTAATGAAATTATTCTTTGATTACTATCAAAATAAATTTAAAGATAAAATTACTTAATGTATATTTAATACTATAATATCATTAATTAAAAATTATATTTTTTTAAGTGGCTTCAAGTACAAGAGGAATAATATTATATGAACTAAATGAGGTCCCAAAAAAAATCATTGAGACTTTTATTAAATTAAGACCAAAAAGTACAATCTCAAAAATAATTAATAGATCCAAGTTAATTGAAACTTATACAAATGATACTGGCGAATTGCATCCTTGGACTACTTGGCCAACTTTACATAGAGGTGTAAATAATAATTTGCATAATATTCAATTTATAAACCAGGAATTAGAAAACAATATAAATCTTAAATATCCTCCTATTTGGGACATACTACAAAAAAATAAAATATCAGTGGGAGTGTTTGGTTCTCTGCAATCATTCCCTCCAATTAAATCAAATTATGTAAAGTATTATTTACCAGATACTTTTGCACCAAGTTATAATTCCTATCCCGAAGAATTGGAAAATTTTCAGAAATTTAATTTATCTTTATGTAAAGACAATAAAGCAATTTCTAATTCTATAAAAGGTAAACATTATTATTATTTTTTAAAATTAATTCTTTCTAATTCAATTTCTTTTCATTCTTTTATAAAGACATTTAATCAGGTTATTAAAGAAATTTATTCAATTAAAAATAAAGCCAGAAGACCTCTCCTTCAACCTACTCTGAACTTTGATTTATTCATAAAATATCTTAAAAAAGAGAAACCAAATTTTACTACTTATTTCACAAATCATGTTGCAGGAATGATGCATAGATATTGGGCATATTTATATAAGAATGATCAAAACTATGTAGATGATTTCCATAAATCTTCAATTATTAAAGCTATGGATATTGTTGACAGACAATTAAAGGTTCTTATAAAATTTTCTGAAAAATATAATTATAATATTATTATTACCAGTAGTATGGGTCAAAAAGCTAGAGATTCAATTTCACAAGATGAAGATATTATTTTAAATAGTGTTTCTAAATTGTGCTTGGCATTAGGGCTTAATTCAAAAGATTATTCAGAGCTGCCAGCTATGCAGCCTGATGTATGCATAAGCTGTGCTAATAAAAAAGCACTTAATAATTTGAGATCTAAAATAAAAAAAATAACTGACTTTAATAATGAAGAAATTATAATTGAGAGGTATCAGCCAGTAGAACTTAATTTAAATATTTCATTAAAAATGACAAAATCAATATCAGTTAATAGCAAAATTAAAATATTTAATGAAGTAAAGAATTTAAAAGATGCTGGATTGCAAAAGATAAATAGAGATCCAGGCACTGGATATCATTGCCCAGAAGGAACTTTACTGACTTACGGAGATAATAACTTTGAAAGGTTATTTAATGATCTTATTAAGACTAATAAAATTATTGATACAACAAAAATTACGCCATTAATTCTTAATTACTTTAAGGTTGATGTTCCTAAATATATGAACTCATAAGTAAAAATATAATTTAATCTGAATTATTCAAAAATTTTATAGATCGCAAAGATATTTAAAGCAGGTGTAGTAGCAGTACTTATTACATCAAAGGATTTTGTAAAGGCGTTTGGAGCTACTTTAATGATATCACCATCTTCTAATACAGGGTTTACACTTGGGTTTCTTTTTTTAAGGTTTATATCATATCGATTAAATGTCATGCTGCCATTTTCATTTGATCTAACTAGTTGAACTTTTTTTCTATTAGCTCTTAGATCATTGGGCCCTCCAGCATAAAAAACAGCTTGGGTTAATTGTGTACCTCTTTCAACTTGTAATTTGCCAGGTTGAACAACTTCTCCAACTACGTAAACCTCAATTATTGTATTTGTTATATTTGTTTTAGGCAATTTGGTTATTTTGTCAGCTTTAGTTACTTTTAAAAAATCTCCATCAAATATAATTGGATTTTGGTTCGAATTACCATTGAAAACTAAGTCATGAAGGTTCAATATAGCTTTCTTAGAACCACCCTTTGATAAAGGTAATTTTCTAATTAATATAATATTTTTTAAATTAGAATCTTTTGTTAAGCCTCCGGCCTCTTTTATTGCATCTACTACTCTTAAATTTTCATTAAAATATTTTTTGCCGGTATCGATACCTGTCTCCCCAATTGTATAAACCCCAGGTGTTGCAACTTCCCCAATTATTGTAATATTAATAGGCCTTTGTTTTATAAGTATTAATTGTAAGTCTGGACTAATTAATTCATTTGAATAAATATCTGTTAATAACTGAATGCCTTCATTAAGAGTTAAACCTGCTAGTTTGACTTTACCTATAATTGGAAGATATCCATTACCGTCTTTATTTATTTCAAAATCTGTAAATAAGTCAGCAATTTTACGAAATTTTAATTGAAATTGGTCTCCAGGGCCAATCACATATTCGTCTTCATTTATATCATTTTCTATATCTCTTTGTTTAGACTTAATGAAAGTATCAGTTTTTATATTATCTTCTGCATTTATTTTTAAAAATTTAAAAGGAAATATGGGGGAGAAAATTAAATATGCAATTATTAGAAACTTTGCCAAATAAAACATGAATCTATAAATTAATATTTTTAATTCTTAATATGCTGAATATTAATTCATTTTCCCTAGAGTTGTAAATTTAATAATTACAAATATTTTTATATCTTGACTATTTGATAAAATATATGAACTGGTTTAAATTTTTTTATACAATTTTTCTAGATAAAAAATGGAAGTAATTTATAATAAAGAAGGAGAAATAGATTTTTCTGCAATATTTAAAGCCTTAGTTAGAAGAAAAAAAATAATATATTTAACTACTGGAATTACACTCTCTGCTTCTTTTCTTTTTACTACTTTTGAAAGGATTAATAACCCTATGTATAGAGGCTCATTTAGATTTCTCGTTAATGATCCTTTAACAAGCAGTTCTAAAGGACCAATAAGTACTAATTCGGCAATTTCTTTTTTTGATTCAATAACGACAGGTAGTTCAGAACAAGATATCCCAACGCTTATTGAATTATTACAAAGTCCAAATTTCCTAAGACCTTTTTCAGAAAAGTATAATCTAGATAGTTCAAAAGTTTCTAAAAACTTAGATTTAAAATTAATTTATGGTAAGAAACTAAGAAGTAGTACGAAAGGGACAATACTAGTTGAATACCTATCAAAGAATAGAAAAGAAGGACTTTCTGTATTAAATAATCTTAAAGATTATTTCTTAGAGCAGGCATTACTTGAAAAAAGACAAAAGTTAGTTGATGGAGTTCAATTTTTAGAAAAACAAGCCCCAATACTCGAAAAAAGAGCTAATTTATTGCAGGATCAATTAGCCGATTTTCGAATAAAAAATAATTTAGTAGATCCAGAAAAAGAAGGAAATGTCCTCAGAATGAAACTTAATAAATATAGAAAAGACATGAGAAAGTTAAAGGACCTAAAGGTTACTTATGCAGATGTAAAAAGAAAAATAATAGATGGGACATTAGAAATAGGTTCATTTAAAGAGATTATAGGAGCAATTTCAACTGAAGGTGCAACTGGTGGAGGTATTAGAGTAAATCAAACTGATACTTCTTTTTTAGAAAAGGTAATACAATTAGAATCTGAATTGGCAAGGGCCAAAACTATTTATTTGCCATCATCACAAACGATAGCAAATTTAGAAAAAAAACTTATTAGTTTACAACCTGAGATAAAAAAAGCTCAATTAAATAGTATAAACATTGCAATTAATTTAAATAATTTAAGAATAGAAAACTTAAAAAAGGATATTGAAATTTTATCTAAAAAAGTTATAAAGCAAGCTAATCTCACTGAATCATTTATACTCCTTGCTGAAAAATTAAAATTTGCAAGATTAGGGGAACAAAGTTTAATTGCCACTATAGATAAATTTAATCTGGAAATCTCTCAAAATAGTTTGCCATGGAGAATTCTTGAATCTCCTTATTTTAGTTCAAAACCTATTAAGCCTTCTTTTACGAGGAATCTACTTATAGCTCTTTTCTCAGGAACTTTTTTGGGAATTATACTTTCATTAATAAGAGATTACCTGGATAATGTTTTTCATTCTCCAAAAGAAATATCAGATTTTTCAGACTTGCCTATATTAGGGCAAATACCTTATACCAATATATTTGATAATTTGAGAACTAAGAAAGATGTAAGTGATTGGTTGGTAAGCTTGGATAATGAAGATTTAAAAGATAGTTCGGATGATAAAAAATATCAAAGGTTTTTCTATCAAGAGTCATTTAGAAATCTTTTTACATCAATAAAATTCATGGGATCAGAATCCTCTTTGCGTTCAATTGTATTAACAAGTACTGAACCTTCTGAAGGAAAGTCTTTAATCGCATCTATGTTATGTAAAACATTATCTGAAGTTGGCCAAAAAATACTTTTAATAGATTGTGATTTACGTAAGCCGCAATTACATAAAAGGCTGAATTTAAATAACATTAAGGGACTTTCGAATATTCTTACTCAAAAAGATGGTATTACTAATTGGAAAAAATATGTACAATCAGTTCCTAATCATGATACTTGGAAGTTAATTACTAGTGGTACAATTCCCCCAGACCCAACAAGGATATTAAGTTCACAAAGAATGAAAAAGTTTGTAAATTTATTGAGTAATAGTGAAGAATTTGATTTAATTATTTTCGATACACCTCCAGTTAGCGGATTAGCAGATTCTGCTCTTGTAGGAAATCTATGCGATGGACTGATTTATATAGTTTCTTTAGAAAATGTAGATAAAAGAATTTTTAAAGAATCCTTAAATAGATTAGATAGTTTGGGAAGCAGTGTTTTAGGGTTTGTAACAAATCAAGTATTTAAACCTACAAAAAGTTCAGCTAATATAAATGAATATAAAAATGTTTACTCAACATACTATAGTAATGATGATGAAAAATTAGATCAAGAGGAGAAAGATTCAGATAATAGAATATTTCAAAAAATATTTAAGAAATTATTAAATTGGATTGATAATTAATAATGTTTAAATTTAATTGGGTATTGTTTAATGAGTTAGCTATTTCTTCTGCTCCATCAAAACAAGAAAATTTAGAATATGTTTATAAGGAAGGTATAAAATCAATATTTACTCTTTGTAGTGAAAAAGAAGTCAAACTGCCAAATACTATAACTCAACATTTTTGTCATAAAAGATTAATTTTGCCTGATCATACTTACAAAATCAACTTAACAAATGACGATATAAAAAAAGCTTTAGATATTATGGAAGACTTAATAAGTAAAGGATCTGTTTTGGTTCATTGTTATGCCGGTATTGAAAGATCTCCTTTAATTTGTATTGCCTGGTTGATGAAAAGCAAAGGACTGGATATAGATGATTCCCTTAGATATCTTATGGAAGTTAATCCTGGGACTAACCCTTTACCAAAGCAACTAAACTTATTAAGAGAATTTTTCTAATATGGGTTTTCTTGAAAATAAAATTTAATTCAAATCAGTAATTTTGTTAAGAGAAATAAGTTCTTCCTTATCTGCGATTTTTAAAGCTTCCACCTTTAATCCTTTTTCTACTAAATGACGGATTAAATATAAAAACCCATGTTCCTTTGTACTTAAACTATATTTTTTTTGTAACTCCATTTTTAATAAATTAAAAATCTCATCTTTCTTAAAAATAAATAATCCGATATCTCTTTCCCCTTTTGTGACTGGTAAGCTTTCTTCCCTCGTTTCAATAACATCTAATATTTTATTATTATGATCTCTAATAACTCTAGTATAAGCTGCTTCAGTTTCTGCAGTAACAAAGGTAAATATATTTTTTGATTCAAAATGATTTTCAACCATTTTTTGAATAGTTTTTTTCTTAATATATGGAATATCTCCCCAAATTAATAAAATATTATTGGTAGTTTCAAATGCAGGTGAATTCTCAAATTTCATTACTGCATCACCCATTCCTTTTGCCTCTTCTTGAATTGTTAAGGATGCTTTTTTAGAGTGACTAATCAAAAAATTTTTAATATCTTTTTTACCTTTAGGACTTACAATAATAGTTGGATACTCGTCTAATTCTTTTGTAGTATTTAAAATTTTAAGAAGTATTTCTTCTCCATTTATTTTAAACAGAGTCTTAGGGTAAGGAAGATTAGCCCTTGATCCTTTTCCTGCAGCAACAATTAAAACTTTAACTTCTTTATTATATTTCATGATTTATGCCTAATTCTGAGGTGAACCCCTTACATAAACTACTATAAAAATATTTTTTATCTTTACCGATTAATAATGATATTAGTGTTCTTAAATTATTTCTTTTATAGACCAAAAACAATAAATAAATAATACCTAAAGAACATCTCAGTATTTTTAAATCATAATATTTTTTATAATTAATAATACTGTTTCTAAGAAAATAAAATATCTTAATTTTATTAAAAGGTCTTTTTGAAGCTTCAGGATGAAAATGTAATGCTTTTGTATGGGATAGAACTTTCCCATGTTTTCTTAAACGAAAGAAAAAGTCTGTTTCATCTCCATATAAAAAATAATCTCTATTAACATTTCCTATAGATCTTACTGAATTTATGGATATTAAAGCTCCGTTAAATAAGTGAACCCAGGGATATAAATCATCTATTGATAATTTCTTCAATTCATTAAACAAGTTTATATTTGTGTTTTTTAATCCTACTTTAGGCATATTGTTTTTGTTTAGAATTGGAAATGGAAAAACAAATTTTGACTTATCTAATTCATTTATTACTACTGAAGAAAGACAAGCATAATTTTTTTTAAACGCTGATTTAAGAAACCTATATGCATCTTTTTCAGGATACCCATCATCATCCATAAGCCAAGCAGCATCATATCTTTTTTCAAGTGCATATTTTAAACCCGTATGCCACCCACCGGCAGATCCTAGATTAGATTGTCTAATATATTCAATTCCAAGAGAATCTAAATACTCTTTAGTACCATCATTAGAACCATTATCAATAACTAAAATCTTATCTAAGTTTACTGTCTGAAGTTTTAATCCTCTTAGACACCTTTTTAAAAGATTAATTCTATTATGAGTTACAACTATCGCAATTGTTTTAAGATTATCCATTATTAATGTAAATAGGTTATTGTTTTTTTAAATGGGTAAATATTTATATCTATAAAAGGTATTTTTGCTGCCATAGATGCTTGTAACCCATTTTGAGAGTCTTCAAAAATTAAACTATCTTCTCTTTTGTAATTAGCTAACTGAATTACTTTTAGAAATATATCAGGGGAGGGCTTAGAGTGTTCTACATCTTCGGAACAAAGAATTAAATTAAAATATTTTTTTAACTTCAACTTTTTTATTGCCAAGTTAATTGTTTCTCTTGAACCAGATGATGCTATTGCGAGTTGATAATTTCCATATACATTCTCAATAAATTCTCTTACATATGGAAGAGTTTTAAAATTTGGAGATGAAATAATTTCTTCTCTAACAACAGATTGTTTATTTTTAATTAATTTTTTTATATCTTCGGCTTTTATTTCTAAATTATTCATTTTTATCAAATGGCTTATGGCTTCTTTTGTACTTTTACCAGAAATTTCTTTGTAATTGATGTTAATACCAAAAGATTCAAAAACTTTTTTAAAAGCTTTCTCATGAATAGTTGAAGTATCGGCAATAGTACCATCAAAATCAAAAATTAAGAACTTTGCATTATTAATTAATTTTTCTATATTCATAATTTAAATCTATTTCTTAATATTAATTTCTTCGTTTAAACTTAAAATTTGATCAACTAATAAATCACCGTCATGTTTCCCTGGTGAATTTTTTGATTCAAAATTTTTAATTATTTGTTTCACATTAATATCATTGAATTTTTCTTTATCGTATTTTACATAAGATTTAAATCCTTTATTCTCGCCTTTATTTATAAGGTTATAGTCAAACAATTCTTCCATTCTATATTCTCTTGAGTCAGATAAATTAAGGTATTTAAATGCTCCTAGTATATAGTCTGATGCCATATATTTTGGAGTCTCATAGTCAGCACCAATATTAGTAATAAAAATCTTAAGCGCTTTTTTGTTGTTAGCTATAGTTTCTGATAAACCTTTACTTATATAACTTGGATATAGCGAAGAATGCTGTGTGCCTGCTGAATAAATTATTATGTCAGCTTGTTTTAATGTCAATACTACTGATTGGCTTATTGGAACATGACAGTTGTGTTGATTAAGATAATATTTTTTTTCTTTTTGAGAAAATTTTTCAAACGAATTTTTTGGAAGCGGCGCATCTAATAAATATATCCTTTCAATTCTTACATTTGATCTTAATTCAACTATTTCTGCTTCTGAATATAACATTTCTCCATTTTCTCTTAATGCAACAAGATATTTATTTTCAATGCTTGTTGCTATTACATTCCCTCGAAGGTTAAATAGTTTTCCAAAAAATAATGTTGAATCTGCTATATTCCTGTTGAAATGTAAATATGCACCAGCATAAATACAATTCATAATTGAACAATCAGAAAAATTAAATTTAATATTCTTCAATTTTTCAATTGAATTTAAACAATTTACAAAATTATTTAGAAACTTTTTTATATGGCTCTCTACATAAAAAGATTCAATTTTAATCCCAACTAAAGTTGAATCTTTATTTTCTATAAAGTTGTATATTTCTTGAAAAACAGATTCTCTATCTATATCTTTAGGAAACCTATGATTAAAAAGATTTTGATATGTTTGGTAATTAATATCATCAACAGGAAGCATTAATTGTTGAACTTTTCTTAAATCTGAAGGCCCAACCATTGCAAAAAACTTTCTTATTTCTCCCGTTGATTTTCCATCGTCATATGCATTTACTATTGAAGTAAGATTTATATAAGGTCTTTCTAAAAATGCAGAAATAAGTCCTGATGCTCCTCTCCCTCCGTTTATTACAGCAACATTTAACATTTATTTTTGCTCTATCTTTTTGACAATTTTAGCTAATTATAAATAATAGATCAAGTAAATAATAATATGATTTTCAACTAAAGTTTATTCTTAAATTTTTAATTTATACATATCAAAATTTAAATAAATTTTTAAATCAGAATGATTTCATAAAGTTCTAAATATTTCTTTAAAGCTTTTTCAAGCGAGTAGTATTTTTTAGCTATTTCTATAGAGTTATCAATTCTTTTAATATTTTTGATTTTTTCAACTATCTTTGTGATTGAATTTATATTGTATTTTTGTTTTTTTAAGTTTCTTGGCAATATATCTACGCAATTTGTTTCTTTAGAAAGTCTATCAAGTACTTCTATTCCTTCAAGTCCAACTATATGTAACCCCGCAGCTAAGTATTCTCCAATCTTTGTAGGAGAAGACATTTTAATCCATTTGCCAGTCTCAATAAAAACTAAACCGCAATCATACTTTGGAAGTGTCTGAAAAACTTGATTTGGTTTCAAAGGGAATACTTTAACTTTATCTCTAGGAAAATCAGTTTCCTTAATTACTTCAGCTATAACTTTATGATGTCTTTGATTTATTATATCTAGACTACAATTTATGTTGTTTGATAATAAAAACTTTGCAAATTCCAAGGCCTTCTTCGGCAGATATGGGAAATCAGCCCCTCCAAGTAATACAAACTTTATAGTCTTTTTATTTGAATGTTTTTTAAAATCAATAATTTTATATTTTTTAATTTCAGTTGCAGTAGGGATTATTTTATAAGGTGTATTTAAACTGAAATTATTTTTTATATAACTCGAACCTGATTTATCAAGAACTACAATCCCACTGGCATTATTAATTAATATTTTTTCAAAAAATGAAAAAAGTCTTCCCAATCTTGAGCTTTTTCTAATCAATCCATAATCTTCTAACTGACCTGCAAAAGATCTTATATCGTATATGTATTTGCATTTAATTCTTGATAAAAGTAAAATAGTTCCTGAATTAATTGATCTTAAATGTACTAATTTTATTTGATTCTTTTTAAAAATAAAATGAAGCTTTAATATCCCAAAAATAAGCCTTAGCAATCGGTGCGATTTTCCTGGGTAAAAGGGTAGGTGATACCATTTTATATCTTTATCTTTTAGGATTTTTTCTTGAGCTGAAAATTCTTCTTTTTTTCTATCAGATCTTTCAAAACTGAAAATAATAAATTTATATCCATTTTTGTTAAGTCCAAAAATGTATGGTAATACTTGTGTTTGTCCTAGATCATTAAGTATTCCGTCGTAACAAATGTATAAAACTCTCATAAATATTAAAATTTGTTTTTTGTGAAATGGATAATTATTTTCTTTTAGGGTCTTATAACTTTTAGATTTCTTGGAACAATTCCTTTTAAATCATATATTACATATTGATCATTAACTAAGTTAAGCCATTCTTGATGGGTAATATTTTTAAATTCGTCATGTTGAACGGCAACAATAATAGCTGAATATTTTTGACTTTTCTTTAAACCTTTCAAAATTACTAAATCGTAAAACTGTTTAGCTTCTTTTGGATCAACATTTGGGTCAAAAATATCAACATTAAATCCATAATTAATTGCTTTATGAGCAATTGAAGCGGCGCCAGTATTCCTGATGTCGGTACAGTTCTCTTTAAAGGTTAAACCTAATATCAATAAATCAGACCCTAATACACTTATGGAATTTTTTAACATATAAGCTATTAAATTCTCAACAATTTTTTCACCCATTGAATCATTAATTCTTCTCCCAGATAGTAGTACTTCAGGATAGTAGCCAATCATTTGTGATTTATAGGTTAAATAATATGGATCTACTCCAATACAATGTCCTCCCACTATCCCGGGGTAAAATTTTAAAAAGTTCCATTTTGTACTGGCAGCTTCAATTACATCAAGGGTGTCAATATTCATTTTTGAAAAGATAAGAGATAATTCATTTATTAACGCAATATTTAGGTCTCTTTGAGTATTTTCAATAACTTTTGCTGCTTCAGCAATCCTTATAGATTTACTTTTAAATGTTCCTGCTTTTATTATTGACTTATAAAAATTATCTATCCATTCAGAGGATTCACTAGTGTTACCACTAGTGATTTTAACTATGTCAGTTAGTTTTAATTTATTGTCACCTGGGTTTATTCTTTCTGGACTATATCCATAATAAAAATCTTTTTTCGAATCAAATCCTGAAGCCTTCTCAATTTCATTAATACAAACTTCTTCTGTAGCACCTGGATAAACTGTACTTTCATACACTATTACTGGCTGAGATGTTTCAGGATAATTTTGTTGCCTTTTTTTTATCGCCTCACCAACTATTTTACTAGCACTCCTCAAATGTCCTAAATATGGAATTTTGGCACTATCAATTGGAGTGGGGACAGTAATTATGAATACATCTGCATCGCAAATTAATTCTCTATCATTTGTAAAAATTATTTCTTTAAGGTTCTCTAAGTCCTCTTTATGAAATTCTTTAGTTTTATCAAAATTATTGTTTAATTCATTTATTCTGGTTTTATTAATATCAAACCCAATAACCTTTCTATTGAGTTTAATATTACTGCTTACGCAATATTCCCTTCTTGCAAATTCAATAGCTAATGGTAATCCTACATAACCAAGCCCTAGTATTGCAATTTTACATTTATTAAATGAAGGAAAGTTCATTATTTTATTCATAACCATAGTATTCCTTATACCATCTGACAAATTCTTCAACCCCTTTTGTTATAGAAGTATTGGGCTTGAAATTAATCCAATCTTCTAGATTGCTTGTATCAGCAGAAGTATTTTCTACATCTCCAGGTTGCATTGGTAAAAAATTCTTTTTTGCTTTTAGACCTGTGGCGTTTTCAATAGCTTCTACATAATCCATTAAATGAGTTGGATTTGAGTTGCCTATATTAAATATTTTATATGGTGCCCAGCTTGTAGAGGGATTTGGTTGTAAATAATTAAAATTTTTATCTATAGTTGGAACTTTCTTGATCAGCCTTATTAGGCTCTCTATAATATCATCAATATAAGTAAAGTCTCTGGTCATATGACCATTGTTAAAAATATTTATTTCTTTATTATTTAATATTGCTTTTGTAAAAAGAAATAATGCCATATCTGGTCTCCCCCAAGGGCCGTAAACTGTAAAAAATCGCAAACCTGTAACTGGGATATTGAAAAGATTACTGTAGCAATGAGCCATTAATTCATTTGCTTTCTTTGTGGCTGCATACAAGCTAACTGGATGATCTACATTATCATTTTCACTAAAAGGCAATTTCTTGTTCCCACCATATACAGAACTACTTGATGCAAATATAAGATGTTCAACTTTGAATCTTCTTGATAATTCAAGGATATTAGTAAATCCTTTAATGTTTGTATCTATATATGCTGATGGATTTTTCAATGAAT
>QCIF01000020.1 GCA_003216835.1 Prochlorococcus sp. AG-402-K10
TTTCATTAATCCGACTATTGATTTCATTATCCGCCGGCATTTTTATTGCCCATTGGCTAGCAGGGCTTTCATGGCAAGTTGCAGGAGTTTATAGTGCAATAGTTCTTGCTACAGGACCAACAGTTGTTTCTCCATTAGTGGAGCAAATTCAATTATCCTCTCCACTATCCGAAGTGCTAAAAGCTGAGGGCTTGGTACTTGAACCAATTGGTGCAGTACTTGCTTTATCATTATTAGAATTTATACTGGGTGATTTGCATGGCATTCAAGAAGTTTTTATTGCATTAATGCAAAGATTAGGAGGTGGGATTCTAATAGGTTTAAGTTCAGGATGGTTATTATCTGAAATTTTAAAGAAAATTAAAAATGAAGCTTCATTTGGACTAGAGCTCCAAGTCACGTTAGGGTTTATTTTTCTTGTATATGGAATTTGTGAATATTTCTTACCTGAGTCAGGCCTTCCTGCTTCTGTTGCTTCTGGATTTATTGTAGGTAAAAGAGAAATTATTGATAAAGAAAAATTAGATAATTTGATAGGTGAGTTGGCTCAATTAGCTATAACAGTTCTTTTCCCATTGCTGGCATCTGATGTATCTTGGGGAGAATTGAGCCCTCTCGGATGGGGTGGACTTGTTTGCGTATTTATGATGATGGTAATAGTTAGACCAATGTCTATTTCAATAGCAACAATAGGTAGGGATTTAGAATTAAATGAAAAAATATTTTTAGCGTGGTTGGCACCAAGGGGAATTGTTACAGCTGCCGTGGCCTCTCTTTTCTCTATAAGATTAGAGCAAGCAGGAGTACTAGGTGCTGGCCGTCTGCAAGGACTTGTATTCCTTACTATATTAATCACGGTAGGAATTCAAGGACTTACAGCTAGGCCACTAGCGAATTTTTTGGGTTTACTTAACAGAAAAGAAAATTTAGGGAGAGACTAAGCATCTTTCAATTCTTAATAAGTCGCTTTTATTCTCTGATAAAAGTTCCCAACTTTGAATTAAATCGGGCCCACTAAGACAACCAAAAAAAGCTACTCTTAATGCTTTCATTACAATTCCTTTTTTAATAGAGTGGTTTTTGGAAATTGTGTTTATTATTTCTTTCGCTTTGTATTGGTCAAGTTTCTCAATATTTTCTTGACGTAAGTAATATAATACGTGTCTTAAAGATTCTTTGCTTTCCTTATTTTTAAGAAATTCCTGCCCCTCTTTTTGAATTTGTGGTAAAGAAAAAAATGGTTTTGACTGGTCAATGGCATCTTTTAAGATAATCATTGAGTCTTTTAACAAGATTGTTAATTTTAAATCCCAATCTGAAGATGGAGATTTCCAACCTAAATTATCCCAGTATTTTTTGATAATTTCACTTAATTTACTTGACTCCATTTTCTTGATGTATTGAGCATTTATCCAGTTAAGCTTTTCCCAATTAAATTTAGCTCCTGCTTTATTGATATCAGATAAATCAAACATCTTAGAAATCTCATTTAGGGAAAGTATTTCATTCTCAGAAGTTTTAGGTGACCACCCTAAGAATGACATGTAATTAGCTAATGCTTCAGGTAAGTAACCCATTTCCCTAAAGTCGTCAATTGAAGTAACGCAATCACGTTTCGATAGTTTTTTCCCTTCGCTATTTAATATTAGTGGAGTATGAGAAAATATTGGCAATTTAAATTCTAGCGCTCTATAAAGCAATATCTGTTTTGCAGTATTTGAAATATGATCTTCACCTCGAACTACATGGGTAATATTCATAAAATTATCATCAACTACAACAGCAAGATTATATAAAGGATCGCCAATATCATATCCTGTGGCCCTTCTTGATAAAACTAAATCGCCGCCTAAATCCTTCCCATGCCATTTTATCTCTCCTCTAATTTGATCGGCCCATTTTATTTCTATTTTTTCGTCAATTTTAAATCTTATGACTGAAGTCCTTCCTTGGGATATGAATTCTTCAATTGCTTGTTTTGAAAGATTTCTATGCCTATTGTCATGCTTTGGAGGTAATCCTTTTTCTTTTTGCTCTTCTCTTAGTTGATTAATCTCTTCTTCTGAAGTGAAGCATCTATAAGCGGCTCCGATTTCTAATAGCTTTTTGATGTGATTTTTGTGAATAGAAATTCGGTTACTTTGTTGAACAAGTTCTTCATCCCATTCAAGTCCAAGCCATTTTAAACCCTCTAATATATTCTCTGTATATTCAGATTTAGATCGAATAAAGTCGGTATCTTCTATTCTGATAAGAAATTTGCCATCTGTTTTTTTTGCATAAAGCCAGTTAAATAATGCCGTTCTTGCCGTGCCTATGTGCAATAAGCCAGTTGGACTAGGGGCTAACCTTAAACGTTTTTCCAATTTAAAAAAAAAAAACGGGACCGACGGGATTCGAACCCGCAACTTCCGCCGTGACAGGGCGGTGCTCTAACCAGTTGAACTACGGTCCCATAAATTTACTCTAATTTAATTAGAGTAATATATTTAAAATTATCAGATTATAATACTGATTTAATGTTGTTGTAATAAAAAAAATTCATAAATTTGAGGATTCAAAGAAATAATTAGTTTTAGAACTTTTTATAGATTTAAAAACTGTTTATGTCAAGGTCTAAAACCAGCTGGTTCTATCAACCTTACTTGATTACCCCTAGCTGTGAATTCTCTGCCCTGGTCGCTTTGTACTACAACTCTTCCACCAGATTTTACTCTGATAACCCTTGCACGAACCCATCCTAAAGCTGCTGATTCGAGGACTTTAACTACATCCCCTGGTTGAAGATCTAACTCCATCTCATGAAAAAATAATTTACAGAATGTTGGCCAAACGCGTCGTGGAGGACTTGAACCCCCGACATCAGGTTTTGGAGACCTGCGTTCTACCAACTGAACTAACGACGCATTTAAATGATTATAAGCGCCTGATGACCAATAGGCTGAAACTACTTTACAACTTTATCGATCAAAGCGTTGTTTTACGCGAGTAGCTTTTCCTACTCTATCCCTTAGATAGAATAACTTAGCTCTTCTTACTTTACCTCTACGTTCTACTTTTAGAGAAGCAACCTGTGGACTATGTAGCATAAATACTCTTTCTACCCCTATGCCTTGAAATATTCTCCTAACCGTTATTGTCTGATTAATACCTCCGTGTCTTTTTGCAATAACAACTCCTTCATAAGGTTGAACTCTTTCTTTGTTACCTTCTGTAATTTTTACTCCAACTTTTACTGTATCTCCAACATATATTTCTGGTAATTCTTTTTTTAATTGTTCATTTTCAAACGCGGTTATTAGATTAGAAGCACTTAACCTATTTGTTTTATCAGAAACCAAGTTTCCCTCTGCCTTATCAACTGTTACGTCAATGGGATTGTCAGATTCATTAGTGATTTCTAACTCATTTTCTTTTTTCTCTTTAGCCATTTAGCACCTTTTTGTCCTACAAGTTTAATATCTTAACCTTTTGACTCGCCTTTAGTAACCTTTTTAGGAAATGAAATTTTTTTTGAAAACATTTGGATCCCTGTAAAAATCATCCATAAAAGGCCTAGAGAGTTAAGGCATACATATATTAATTCCCCATTCTCTCCAAGCCACTCACCCTCATGTATTGACATTAACCAATGAACATCATCTCTTGTGTAACCTAATAAATCTTTGGAAACTCTATAAAATAAACCAGTAACGGCTGATATAAACAATGGAAGGAAAACCCAAGGCGCCAATAATTTATGAAATTGCCTAGAATTAGAATAAGATTTCATTTCTGTTTTCCTCTTTTTTTATTGATAGATTTAAGATAGCCAAGTTTGATAATGGCTATTTTGATGATATTTAACTAATTCTATTATTTATTCCAATGAAACATTTCGCAGATCTATTATTAAATAAAAATAATTCTAAATCTAATGATCAAGTTCCATTCATTCAAAAAAGAAGAGGAATAGAAATAAAGTCTTCTCGTGAAATAAATCTGATGAAAAAATCTAGCAGAATAGTCGCTACGGTTTTAAGAGAAATAAATGATCTGATAAAACCAGGAATGAGTACGAAGGATTTAGATGATTTTGCAGAAAAAAGAATAAGAGATTTAGGAGCAGTGCCAAGTTTTAAGGGCTATCATGGTTTTCCCTGTAGTATTTGCTCAAGTATTAACAATGAGGTCGTTCATGGAATCCCAAATAAAAATAAAATTATTAAAAACGGTGATCTTGTAAAAATTGATACAGGAGCATATCTTGATGGTTTTCATGGTGATAGTTGTATATCTATCTGTGTAGGGGAGGTTAGTGCACAGGCTAAAAAACTTAGTAATGTAGCCTTTGAGGCTTTATATGCTGGGCTTTCAAAAATCAAATCAGGTAATACATTACTCGATGTGGCTGGTGCGATTGAAGATACAGTAAAAAAGAATGGATTTAGTGTTGTTGAAGATTATACAGGGCATGGAGTAGGAAGAAATCTTCATGAAGAGCCTTCTGTTTTCAATTTTAGGACTAAAGAATTACCGAATGAGGTTCTTCGCGAAGGTATGACATTAGCTGTTGAACCTATCGTTAATGAAGGCAGTAAATTTTGCAAAACTCTAAATGATAGATGGACCGTAATTACAAAAGACGGTAAATTATCTGCTCAATGGGAGCATACAATAGTTGTATTGAAAGATGGGATTGAAATATTGACAGATAGGGATTTCTAGCTATAAATATTTGTTTTTTTCAATAACTGACAATAGAGATAATTATATAATTCTTTTATAGGGAAAAGAATGTAAGAAATAGGATTTGGGCTAATAATTATTAAATAATTATTTGACTGAGCTAAAGTAAAAATCTTTTCTGAGACGAATGCTGGACTCAAAATACCAATTGGATTTAATTCCGACTTGAAAGGGCCTAAGATTATTTTCTTTATCTTAAATTTATTCTTAGTATTTTTATCAAGAAGATTTTTTTTAAAAGAAACTAATTGACCAATCAATGATTTACTCACTTCGTAGGAAGGGTTTAAGGCTGGTAAAATTTCTGCTTCAGAGGTGTTTATCCAAATCTCTTTTAATTTCTTAGAATCTTGTGATAGTGCAATTTCTTCAAATAAATTTAATAATTTAAATGTACTTAATGCATTTATTTCTATTGAGTTTTCATAATTTACATTTTTACTACTCAAATTATATATACCGTGGTTCAAGATTAAAATATCTATGTCTTTAAGATTTTCTTTTAATGTCAATTCTTTCCCACATTCCCATTCAATCCATTTATTCGGAGATTCATGGTTTATTTCATAGTTGTTTTTGCTATGTGTGAATCCAATTACTTTAAATCCTTTTTTACGAAATAATTTTGTTAATTCTTTTCCTAAAGCACCTGAAGCACCAGTGATACCAATAGTTTTTGAGATATTCATGTTATTTAATAATTTTGTTTAATTTTGATAATAGAATAAAAATTTAGAAAGAATTTTCTTGAAAGTATATTTTTAGATTTATTTGATTAAAACTCATAAATAAATGTTTGTTTAGTTCTTAAAAAAATATTATCTTTAATTTATTGATTAATTATTGAATTATGAGCGATATATTATTAATTGGTTCCTGTGAATCATTTAGTGGTAAGTCTGCATTAGTACTTGGAATGGCAAAAAGACTTTTAGAAAATAATAAAAAAGTACGTATTGGTAAGCCACTGGCAACTTGCATTGAACTTACCAATCTCCCTTCAATGTCTTATGAGGGCTTGATAGATGATGATGTTAAGTTTATTGGATCTACTTTAAATATCGAAGAAGAGAATTTAATTTCTTCAGTAGGTTTGTTGGATGATATATCCGCTGAAAAAAGAATTGCTAATAAAGATTTACTTCCAGGTAAAGCATTTGACCAAATTGAGAGTTTATTAGATGATGATTTTGAAGGGTTAAATATTCTTGAAGCAGCTGGAAGTCTTCATGAAGGAATGATTTATGGTCTAAGTCTTCCACAACTTGCAAAGACTTTAAATGCGAAAGTGCTAATCGTAAATATATGGGAGGATTGCAAAAGTGTAGACGCATTACTTGATGCACAAAAACAACTGGGTGATCATCTCGCTGGAGTGGTACTAAATGCAGTTTTGCCAAAAGAAGTGAAAAAAATTAAAGAAGCAATAATTCCTTCTCTTAAAGATATGAATATTGAAGTGTTTGGAGTAATGCCTAAATCTCCATTACTTAGGAGTGTTACTGTTGGTGAGCTTATAAGAAGATTAGATGCCCAAGTAATTTGTTGCCCAGAAAAAGATGAATTACTTGTGGAGACATTAAGTATTGGCGCGATGGGTGTAAATTCTGCAATGGAATTCTTCAGGAGAAGAAGAAATATGGCCGTAGTGACTGGAGCTGATAGAACAGATATCCAACTTGCAGCGTTGGAAGCCTCGACACAATGCCTTATTTTGACAGGCTTGGGGGAACCTTTACCACAATTAATACATAGAGCAGAAGAATTGGAAGTGCCAATTTTAAAAGTAGAATTAGATACACTTGCAGCTGTGGAAATTATTGAACAAGCTTTTGGTCATGTCAGAATACATGAATCAATTAAAGCCTCTTATGCTGTTCAATTGGTTCAAGAACATGTAAATATACAAAGAATTCTTGAAAAGATAGATTTTCCCTGCAATTTTTCAGATAAATGCTAATTTCAAATATAGAAACCATTTTATTTTGAGTCCTTCTTTAGACCTCCCCACAACTGAAGGTGTCGACACCTTAGCTCAGGAACTTGCAAAACTTCAGGATAATGGAAAAAGAAGGATTGCTTTCTTGGGAAGTAGACATGTTCCTGTCGTTGATATCCATTTAATTGAATTAATTGCCAGGTCTTTGGCAGAAGAAGGTCATAAAATTATAACTTCAGGATCTCAAGGAGTTAATGCAGCTGTTATTAGAGCTGTTCTAGATATTGACCCATCATTATTAACGGTCTTATTACCACAAAGCCTTGATAGACAATTACCTGAAATTATGGATCTCTTAGAAAGAGTGATGCACTTGGTTGAAAAAAGCGAAAATGATGAACTACCTTTGCCTCTGGCAAGCAGCCTATGTAACCAAGAAATTATTACTAGATGTGATCAGTTAATATGTTTTGCTTTTCATGATAGTGAAACTTTGTTAAATAGTTGTAGATGTGCTGAAGAGATGGGAAAAGTGGTTAGTTTGTTATTTTTTGATTAAATTAAATTCTTTTTTTCTCTTTAATTTTTATTTAAGGTAATAATAAAATTGCATTAAAAATTTATAATGGCAGAAAATTTTTCATTTGATGTAGTTTCAGATTTTGACAGACAAGAATTAGTTAATGCTTTGGATCAAGTTAAAAGGGAGATTTCTCAACGTTACGATCTTAAAGGAACCGATACTGACGTGGAATTGGAGAAAGAAAATATTGTTATTAGGACGAATAGTGAACTAACATTAAATGCTGTAAATGACATAATTAGACAGAAGTCAATTAAAAGAAAATTATCTTTGAAAATTTTCGATTACGGTTCAATAGAGATAGTAAGTGGCAATAAAGTAAAACAAAATATTCTTCTAAAACAAGGCCTTAACCAAGAAATTGCAAAGAAAATCAGTAAAAATATAAGAGATCAAATTAAAAAAATTAACGTTAGCATAAATGGAGAAACTCTTAGAATAGTAAGTAAAAGTAAAAATGATCTGCAATTAGCAATTAAACTTCTTGATGAAATGGAAGAGACTTACAACATCCCTCTCAGGGCTAATAATTATAGATAAAATTTTGAAAGCCTTATTACTATAGATGACAGATTATTCGGAGTCTCTTGTTAAAGAATTGTGTTTGAAGGTAAAAGAATATCCTCGGTTTTCGATCGGTGAAATAGAAAAATTTTGTTGGATGGCAGTACATGAGCATAAGCATGGAGTCTTACCTTCTGAATATGATATTAGAGAGATAGATGAGAATCTTTATTTAAAGCTTTTGCAGGAATTTAAATTGAATAATTCATAAAAGAATTATTAAAAAAATATTTTAATTAAATCTCTTATTAATACATTAATTAATTTATTAAATATGATTAGTTTTAAATTGAAAATTAAATGTCAACATCTTTCAAGAATGTCACCCCTGCTGGCCCTGGGGGGACGGCGACACTACTAATAGTATTGTCTTTTACTGGCTTTCTTTTGCTGACTCAATCTCTCTTTGTAGTTCCATCTGGACAAGTTGCAGTAGTTACTACCTTAGGGAAAGTTAGTGGACCTTCAAGAAGGGCTGGTTTGAATTTCAAAATACCGTTTATTCAGTCGGTATATCCTTTTGATATAAAAACGCAGGTACAACCTGAGAAATTTGAAACTCTGACAAAGGATCTTCAAGTTATAAGAGCAACAGCTACGGTTAAATATTCAGTAAAGCCTAGTGAAGCAGGCAGGATTTTTAGAACTATTGCAAGCAGAAATAGTGATGTTTATCAAAAAATTGTGCAGCCATCTTTACTTAAAGCGCTGAAATCAGTTTTCTCCCAATATGAATTAGAGACTATTGCGACTGAATTTGCTGTTATTTCAGAAAAAGTTGGTGATACAGTTGCTAAAGAATTAAACTCATTTGACTATGTTGATGTTAAAAGTCTAGATCTCACAGGATTAGAAATCGCCGAGGAATATAGAGCTGCTATTGAACAAAAGCAAATAGCAGGGCAGCAATTATTGAGAGCTAAAACAGAAGTAGAAATTGCAGAACAAGAAGCTCTTAGATATGAGACTTTAAATAAAAGTTTGGATGATCAGGTGCTGTTTAAATTATTTTTGGACAAATGGGATGGCAGTACACAAGTTGTTCCAGGATTGCCAGGCTCATTGGGAGGGACTCCACCTGTAATTGTAGGGGGGGGCAGGAGATAAAAAAATAACTTTAAAAAATTTTAATTTGAATACAAGTTAATAATTAATTTTGAACTCTTTAATCATTTAAAGAGTTTTTTTTTAACAATTTATTTAGTTAAATAAAATAATTACTATTAACTTTTAATAGCGTTGAAGGATTGGTCAAATACCTCTATTGTTTTATCAATTTCTTCTTCACTGTGAGCTAATGATGTAAAACCTGCTTCAAATGGGCTTGGCGCTAAGTAAACACCTCTTTTAAGCATTTCTCTGTGTAATTTCCCAAATAGTTCCGCATCATTACTTTTTGCGTCTTCAAAATTTCTTACTGGACCATCACATAGGAAAAATCCGAACATAGCACTTACACTGCCACCAGTAATGGCAATACCATTTTTTTCTGCAGATTGAATAATTCCTTCAATTAATTTCGAGGTTATTGTATCTAGCTTCTCGTAAGTACCTTCTTGTTTAAGCAATTCAAGAGTTTTTATACCTGCTGTCATTGCAAGAGGATTTCCGCTTAACGTACCTGCCTGGTAAACGGGGCCTGATGGGGCAACCATAGACATAATTTCTTTTTTACCTCCATAGGCTCCTACAGGTAATCCTCCACCAATAACTTTACCTAAAGTAGTTAAATCAGGAGTAACTCCAAATTTTTCTTGGGCACCTCCATAGCTAATTCTGAAGCCAGTCATAACTTCATCAAAAACTAATAAAGAGCCATTCTCAGTTGTTAATTCTCTTAATCCTTCTAAGAATCCTGGCTCAGGAGTAATAAATCCAGCATTTCCGACTATAGGTTCAAGAATAACTCCCGATATAGCATCAGGATTCTCCGAAAATAATTTTTTTACAGCCTCAAGGTCATTGTAAGGTGCAGTAAGAGTGTTAGCGGTAGTTGTTCTTGGTACGCCAGGCGAATCTGGGAGGCCTAAAGTCGCTACACCTGAACCAGCTTTTACCAAAAACATATCCGCATGACCGTGATAACAGCCGTCAAACTTAATTACTTTATCTCTCCCAGTAAATGCTCTCATTAGCCTTAGAACTGCCATACATGCTTCTGTGCCGCTATTGACAAATCTCACCATTTCTACCGAAGGGACAGCATCTATCACCATCTCAGCGAGTTTATTCTCTAGTACACATGGAGCCCCAAAACTAGTACCTTTTTCAATTGCTTCTTGCAAAGCTGTAGTTACTTCAGGATGCGCGTGACCACATATAGCTGGCCCCCAACTACCTATGTAATCAATATATCTATTGCCATCAATATCCCATGCGAAAGGACCTTTAACTCTGTCAAACACTATTGGCTGTCCCCCTACAGACTTAAAAGCTCTTACAGGTGAGCTGACTCCACCAGGCATTAACTCTTTAGCCGCGGAGAAGACTTCTTGTGATTGGGTGCTATTTAATATTTCAGTCACAGTTTAAATGAGTGGAGCTTTGAGGGAAATTTCATCATGTTCTAAAAATAGAAATAAGTAAAAATTTTGTCAATTAAAGATGAAATTCTACATTATGATATTTTTAATGCGATAGTTCGGATTGTAAATAATTAATTTTGAGAAAAAATTGATATAAGTCATCATTAATGTGAGAGACCTCTTTTGTGATAAGCGTTTTCAAGGTTCAGAAAGGTTAATATATAAATAAATTATATTTCGAAAAAATCCTCTTCTTCATCAAAGTAATCTTCATTTGGATTATCTAAATCAAGATTAATCATTACAGGGGCATGATCACTGGGTTGTAAATTTTCTCTTGGATTACTGTCTATTACACAACTCTTAAGTTTTGATGTAAGTGCTTTACTTATATAAATATGATCTATTCTCCAACCTTTATTTAATTCATATGCATTATTACGGTAATCCCACCAACTCCAATGGCCAGTATTCTTTTCATAAATCCGAAAAGAATCTATTAGTCTCCCCTTAAGAACATTGTTAAGCGCATTTCGTTCAATCTCAGAAGCCATTATTCCTCCCTCATATCGTTGAGGGTTATGAATATCCTTATTAGAAGGAGCAATATTGAAATCACCAAGAAGGCAAATTAATTGGCTTTTCTTTTCTTGCTTATCTAAAAATGAAGATAAACAATTTAACCAATTAATTTTATAGTCAAACTTTTCAGAATTTAATGAAGACCCATTTGGTACATACACATTTATAATTTTTACTCCTTTTATATCAGCAGTAATTAACCTTTTCTGATCTTCAAATTTGTTTACATCATTTTGATCTCCTAAAAAGCCGCTAAATCCTTTAATTACATTCTCAGCTTCAATTTTACTTATTATTGCAACACCATTGTAGGATTTTTGCCCAAAAGCTATTACTTTATACCCTAATTCCTCAAAAGGCTTAATTGGGAAATCGTTGTCTATAACTTTTGTTTCTTGAAGACACAGAATATCTGGATTAACTTGATTAATCCAATTGATTATTTGAGAAAGTCTTGTCCTTACAGAATTTACATTCCAAGTTGCTATTAACAATTTTCATCAAATTTATGTAGAATAAAATTAACAGATAATTCTTGATAATAAATTATTTTGAAATTAATCAAAATGAAAAGTTCTTTTCTTAAATATTTTATAAATACAAAATATTTTTTCTGTTTTTTTATTCCATTACTTAGCATTAGTCCAGATTTCTTAAATGCAGAAGAGTCATATCTAAAAGAAATGAAAATAGATAGCTCAACAAAATTCGACGAAAATAGCACTTCGTTGCCAACTAATCCATTTGAAATTGTTGAGATGATTAGAAGGGCTAATAGTTTGAATGATGCAACCTTGCCATCTGATGCTATTGATGACGCTTTAAAGTCTTTTAATATTATTGACGAAAAAGAAAGACTTTAAATCAATAGATCATTTTTTTACAAGTTTCTAATTTAAATATGATTAAAAGTCCTATCCAGAAAGTTACTAATAAATTGCAGTACAGAGCAATCGGAATAGTTAATGGTGTTTACACCCCTCATGATAAAGAGCAATTAAATCGAGGGACTTTAATTGATAAAAAAGGGCAAAAAATAGAAACTGTAGTACTTGGTAAGGCTCTATCTTTGATAAGAAAATACATTGACTTAAAAAAGAGTTATTTTTGGATTGTTTATCCAAAAAATAAAAATACTCAAAACTTGCACTTACAAATTTCAGGTGTTTGGGAGCCTTACGAATTAAACGAAATTGAAAATCAAAACTCGAAAAGAAATAATTTAGAAGTCTTGAAGGAGTTTAAGTTAACTGATAATTATTTTTCGATAAGAGGAGAGTTAGTATATATAAATACTGAGAAGAAAGAATTTATCATTAAAATTTGCTCCTCAAATCAATCAAACAAATTAAAAAACAATAATTTTAAGCTTGTTATCGAAGGGGAACTTTCTCTTGATATTTTAAGAAACTTTTTGAGTTTGGAAGTAGTAAGGGAGGGGACTACTTTAAGAATGGTCACATACGAAGTAGTTGAAGAATTTTTATCTAAAAAGTAATAATTTTGAATTGATTGTTTGATCTTTACTGTACATTTTATTTAGCTCTAGAAACTTAGATTTATGGATGAAATTTTAATTGAATGTTCACCTGGTGTCTCTGGAGATATGTTGTTGGGAGCTTTTTATGATTTGGGGGTCCCTAAAAATGTAATTGAAAAACCACTTTGTGATCTTGGATTAGAAAACTTATATTGTTTAAAATTTAAAGAATCTAATAGCTGTTCAATTCGAGGTATTAAGGTTGATATAGAAAAAATTGATCAAATTACAAAACGAAATTGGAAAAGCATTAAACAACTTATTTCTTTTGGCAATTTGGAAAATAAATTGAAAACAATAATCTATAAAGTTTTTGAATCGTTAGCAATTGCAGAGGGAAAAGTTCATGGCATCAATCCTGAAGATGTACATTTCCATGAGATTGGTGCAATTGATTCATTGGTTGATATCATTGGGGTTTGCGCCGCAATAAATTACTTAAATCCTAAAAAGGTTTATTGTAATCAACCAAACCTGGGGAAGGGATTTGTTCAAACAGAACATGGAAAATTGTCAATTCCATCTCCTGCGGTAATAGAGTTATTAAGTAAAAAAAATATTCAAGTTGCGTCAAGTTTTGATTCGATTGAGGGTGAGTTGTCTACCCCAACGGGGATTGCATTAATTGTAAATTTAGTAGATTCATATCAATATCCTAAAAAGTTTTCTATTGAATCCTATGGAGTTGGTATTGGCACTCTAAAATTTCCTTTCCCTAATTTGGTAAGAGTTTCTGAAGTTAATTCGTATCATCATAATTCGGGAGATCAAAAAGTTAATCCAAAATGTGAAGAGATTTCTGTTCAAGAAGCATGGATTGATGATCAAACACCGGAAGATGTTGCCAACTTTGTGCAGAAATTAAGAGATAAGGGAGCTTATGATGTTTCTTATCGAGCTATTAATATGAAAAAAGATAGGATTGGTTATTCTATTCAGGTAATCTTACCTTTAGAGAAAAAAGAGTATTTTAGGGAATTATGGTTTAATCATTCCAGTACTATCGGAATAAGAGAGAGAAATCAATCTAGATGGATATTACTTAGAAGAATTGGAGAGTGTTCGACAAGCCTTGGAAAGATTAAGGTAAAACAAACTTTGAGACCTGATGGATCCTTTAGTTTTAAAGCAGAAAATGATGAGATTTTGAGGTTAAGCTTAAAGCATAATAAAAAGACTGAAGAAATAAGAAACATTGTTAATGAATCAATCAGTAATTTTAAACCGATAGAAAACTGGAAATGAAACTAAAAATACAGAACCAATTTTATGTTGAATTTCTAAAAAAGATTCGCTTCAGTAAATTGAAGAGATTGTTTTTCCTATCAAGTTTGTTATATTTTTGTCTCTATTTTTTTAACAACTTTGGTCAAATATCATTTGATTTAAATTTTGAAGAAGATGGAAATACTTTATTGCTATCATTTCTATTCTGTATTTTAAGTATCTACCTTAATGCTTTTGCATGGAAATATATAGTTTTATGGTTTGGAAAAATTAAAATCAAAAATAATTTGATTTCATTTTATGTTCTAACAAATATTCTTAAATATGTTCCTGGAGGGATTTGGCATTTCTTTGAAAGATTTAATTTTATAAAAAATATAAGTAATCCTCATCTTGCTTTTTATTCGACACTTATAGAACCTTTCTTTATGTTATGTGCCTCGCTTCTAATGGCTTCGATAGGAATAATTTTTTCGCCATTTTATTTATTGCTAGTTATCCCTATTTTGTTTTTAAATAGAAAATTAATTTATCTTGTTTTAAGAAGACTAGAATCCTTAAAGGGAAAAGCTTCTGATGCTTTGAAACTTAAAAATACAAATTATCAATTAGAAGAAAGGATTCAGTTATCTTCTTTTTTTCCTGTAAGAGCATTCTTATTTGAAATTGGATTTGTTTTTTCTAAATTTGTTGGATTTTTGATCTGCTTTAATACTGTAAATTCAGACAATAAAACTGATATCCTTTTTTTATTTGTAATTTTTTGTTTGTCTTGGTCTATTGGTTTAATAGTACCAACAGCCCCCAGTGGAGTTGGTGTATTTGAAACTTGCTTTCTTATTTTAGTTGGAAGGAATAATATTCCTCAAAATATAATTATTGTATGTTTAATATATTTTAGATTAATATCTACTTCGGCAGATTTATTAATTAGTTTTCCCTTTTTATTCAAGAAATTTTTGAAGAGAATTTAGTTCTTTTTTTCTAAGCTTGGAATCAATGTACTCGATGCAATAAGACCTAATATGGTTATAAATATTGCAGGTACTATAGCCTCAGCCATGCGTTCATCTCCTGCATACTGATATATCCTTACTGATAAGGTATCAAAATCAAATGGTCTGAGAATAAAAGTAATCGGCAATTCTTTTATTGTATCTACAAATACTAAAAGTGAACCCACAAATATTGGCCCTTTTAGTAAAGGGAGATGTATTCTTTTGATAATACTAATCCAGTTTGCGCCTAATCCATTAGCTGCCTCATCAAGGCTAGGAGAAATTCTTTCAAGACCTGAGTCAATCGAGCCTTTTGAAATTGTTAGAAATCGTACTAGATAACCCCAAATTAGTAAGCAAATAGCAATGAAATTAAACTGTGAAGTAGAAATAGTTATTAAAGATATAGCTAATACTGTTCCTGGGATTGCGTAGCCTATACTGGCGGGGAATGTTATAAATGCTAAAAATAAGCTTTTATTTTTTCGGGTGGCTAAGGAAAGGATTAAAGAAAATAAGATTGTAATTAATGAGGCAATTAATCCAAGTCCAATAGTTCTAGATGTAAGTGTTAGTAATTCTATCGTTAGCCCTTTTTGTACCTGATCAACATTTAAAAGAAACCAAAAAGATGGAATGCCAAGAGAAAAAATCGGCGGAAATAAAGCAACTATTACAGCGAAGAAAGCTCTATATTTTTTTAACTCCCATCCTTGAGAATCTAGAGATGCAGGATTATCACTCCACCTTTTTGTTTTTCTTCTGGAGAATTTCTCAAATATGATTAAGGTAAAAACTATTAGTAATGCAATTAAAGATAGTCCGATAGCACTTTCTGGATTACCCTCAATAATCCAATTTTCAGTAATACCCTTAGAAATACTTGGAATATTTAATAATTCAACTGTCCCTAGCTCATTCATAACCTCCATACACATTAAACTAATACCCGTTATTAGTGCTGGGAGTGCCATTGGCAAAGCAATTTTAAAAAAACTACCCCAAGGACCAATACCTAAACCTCTACTCGCATTTATTTGATTAACTCCAAATTTATTGAAACTTTCGTTAGCTAGAATGAAAACGTAGGGATAAGTAGAAATTGAAAGTATAAGGACACCCCACCATAAACCAGTTATTTGGTAACCAAAAATACTCCCTAAATCTTGTAAAACTGCTGTTATTAAATATGCGGGAGCAGCCAGTGGAATAAGTTGAGAAATACGGAGTAATCTTCTGAACC
>QCIF01000021.1 GCA_003216835.1 Prochlorococcus sp. AG-402-K10
TTCCATCCAATGTTGGAACTTCAACTGCACAACCAAGTAGAGCATCTGGTGGAAACAATTCCAATTTGTAGAGAACACGTAAACCATCAATTCTAAGACCACTTTCTGTTTGGACTTTTAATTGTAAATAATGGTCCATGCCTCCCATCGCTATATTTTCAAGTCTTAATCTCCATCCATCTCCTGCAAATGGTGGGGTATCTACTTCAACAACAGTTTCATCTTCAAGTTCTATCAATATTGAGGCTCCAGATAAGGCTTCTTCAGGTGTTAATTCAATAATTGTCTCAATATCCTTGTGAATTTTTACTGGAGGAGGTTCTTCAGGAGAAGTGGCAGGGTAATCATAAGTATTAAATTCTTCATTTTCTATATTTATTGATTCATCATTCCTAGAATAATTAGAATCATTATCATTATTAGAATCGTATTTATATCCAAATAAGGAATTTAGATAGTCTTGGAAATCTGGAAATCCTCTTTTGAAATTATTAATTTCATCTTGACGCTGAATTTTTTCATCTGATGAATAATTTCGTTTTTTTGGATCTCTTAAGAATTCATAGGCTTCATTTATTAACTTAAATCTTTCTTCTGCGTTTAAATCATTTTTATTTAAATCTGGATGCCATTTTCTCGCTTCTCTGCGAAAAGCTTTTTTAAGTTCAATATCGTCAAAATCATAAGATAAACCTAAGATCGACAAATAATCTTTTTTAGAGGAAGTATTCATTGTCCCATGGATCTTCATCCCTAGAGTTACGATATCTTGAATTTCTATAATTACTACTCATTTCATTATCCCAAGGATCCTCATCCCAATAATCATCAGAAAATAATTCATCTTTTAGTGAGCCAAATGTATTTTTAATACTTTGTAAAGGATTACTTTCAACTCTTTTTTCTGCTGCAAACTTTCTATTTAAGCCAAATAATGCTTCTTGAAGAGAGCTTAGGGAGATCTCTAATTCTTGTGGATCTTCGTCATCTATATATTCTTCGACATCCTGAATAGCTACCTCAACAGCTCTTTGTTGCCTTTCTGCGCCATAGGGACCAAATTCTAATGATGCATCTCTCAACCTTTTTTCGGCTTGAGCAATAAGTGTAAGTGCCTTGTTTTTTCTATCAATAACTGATCTTTTCCTTCTGTCATCATTAGCTTTAGATTTTGCTTCTTCTATTATTGAATTAATTTCTTGTTCATTTAAATTTGAACCTCCTGAAATGGTAACTGTTTGCTTTCTTCCTGTAGTTCTATCTGTGGCACTAACTTCTAAAAGGCCATTTGCATCAATATCAAATGCCACTTGGACTTGGGGAATTCCTCTGGGTGCAGGAGGTATGCCAGATAACTTAAATTTGCCTAGTGATTTATTTTCTGCTGCTAATGGTCTTTCTCCCTGTCTAACTTGGACTACAACAGAAGATTGATTTGCTTCTGAGGTGCTAAAAACGTCTGATTGTCTTACAGGTATTGGAGTATTACGAGGAATAAGAACTTTCATTATTCCCCCAATTGTTTCAAGTCCTAAAGATAAAGGAGTAACATCATTTAGAAGTAAATCACGTAAATCTCCACTAATTATTCCTGACTGGATTGAAGCTCCAATTGCAACAACTTCATCAGGATTGACTGATTGGCATGGATCTTTAGGTACAAGAGTCTTAACTAATTGTTGTACCATTGGTATTCTTGTGCTTCCTCCTACTAGAACCACTTCATCAATATCTTCTGGATCCCAACCAGAGTCGTCTAATGCAATCTGAACAGGTTCTAATAATCTATCTAACAGATCTTGAGATAAAGATTCAAATAATTTTCGGTCTATGCTCTCCTCAATATGTAATGGACCATCATCATTAGTAGTAATAAATGGTAAGGAAATTTTTGTTTTTTGTAATCCCGATAATTCGCATTTAGCTTTTTCAGCAGCTTCAGTAAGTCTCTGTAGAGCTTGCCTATCTCTTCTAAGGTCAATTTTGTATTTTTTAATGAATTTTTCTGCTAACCAATCCACTATTTTTGAATCAAAATTATTACCTCCAAGTTGGGTATCACCACAAGTTGCTTTTACGTCGAAGACTCCATTAGATATTTTCAATAAAGAGACATCAAATGTACCTCCGCCCAAGTCAAAAACTAAAACATTATTAGAGGAACTTTTTTCAAATCCATATGATAGAGCTGCTGCTGTGGGCTCATTTAAAATTCTTTCTACTTTAATTCCAGCTAATATAGCTGCATCCTTAGTAGCTTGCCTCTGGGCTTCGTTAAAATATGCGGGAACTGTTATAACTGCCGATTCAACAGTATCAGAAAGAAACGTTTCAGCTTCATTAATAAGTTTACGTATAATTGAACTAACTAACTCCTCTGGTGCATACTCTCTTTCTGTGAAAGGACTAAGAACTCTAATACTTCCTCTATCATTAGCTTTTACATTGTAAGGGACAGAAATACTATTCTCATCAAGTTCATCCCAGTCGCAGCCAATAAATCGTTTTAAGTTATAAAAAGTATTTTTAGGGTTTAAGACAAGCTGTCTCCTAGCTTGGTCACCAATAACGATTTCCTTATCCTTTGTAAAACCTACTATTGAAGGAGTAGTTCTATTTCCTTCGGAGTTTGCAATTATAATTGGACGTCCAGCTTCTATAACTCCAACAACGGAGTTAGTAGTACCTAAATCGATTCCAACTATTTTCCCCATGATTTTATATTGTTAATTATTAGTAAACAATTACTAATAATTTAATCGATGTATTAATTTTGATATGTACATATAATAGTAAAAAAGCAATAATTTCAAGAATATTTAAGTAAATAAGTTAATTTATAACTAATTAACAAATTATTTTTACTATTCGGACAAAAAAAAATTATTTATTGGTACTTATAACCACAATCTATTAATATATAACGGAGAGAGAGGGATTCGAACCCTCGATAAAGTTGCCCTTATACAGCATTTCCAGTGCTGCGCCTTCAACCACTCGGCCACCTCTCCACAGAATTATATTTTACACTTTTTTAACTAATTTTTTTAGGATCGTTACTTGAAAAAAACTTTCAAAGTCACAATAAAAAACAAGGAAACTGGTAAGGAATACCAGGAAGAAGTTAATAATGAGGAATATATTCTTCATCAATTTGAAAAAAAAGGCTTTAAGTTACCATTTTCATGTAGGAATGGTTGTTGTACAAGTTGTGCTGTCAAAATAATATCAGGAAAATTAAAGCAACCAGAAGCTATGGGAGTATCCCAAGCACTTAAAGAAAAGGGATATGCTCTTCTTTGTGTAGCTAAAGCTACTGAAGATCTTGAGGTTGAAACAACATACTATGATGAAGTTTATGAATTACAATTTGGCCAATATTTTGGAAAGGGTAATACAAGAATTGCACCTCCTTGGGAATTTGAAGAAGATTAAAAGAAATGTTTGACCTTAATCAAATTGAAGAATTAACAAAGACTGTAAATTTAATAGAGATTTTTGAAATAGCTAAAAACTCAGCTTTAATTGGCAATGAAATCCTTAAAAATAACTATAAGAAAATTCAAACAATCTCATCTAAAGGAAGAAAAGGAGATCTTGTAACGAATGTAGATTTAGAAGTTGAAAAAAAAATAAAGCAATATTTATTAGAAGAAACACCTAATATATCTATAAATGCTGAAGAATCAGGGAAATTAAATAAATCCTCAGATTTAACATGGTGTATAGACCCACTAGACGGCACTACTAATTATTCCCACGGATACCCCTTTTTTGGTACTTCTATCGGTCTTGTATACAAAAACAAACCAATTTTAGGTGCAATATCAGTACCATATTTAAATGAATTATATTCAGCCTGCATAGGTGAAGGATCCTTCTGCAATGATAATAAACTTAAAGTATCTACTCCCGTTAACCTTTCTGATAGTTTACTTGTCACGGGTTTCTCTTATGACAGGTTTGAGACAGAAGACAATAATTATGCTGAATTTTGCTATTTAACTCATAAAACGAGAGGTGTAAGAAGAGGAGGTGCTGCTGCTGTTGATCTAGCATTTGTTGCCGCAGGAAAGGTTGATGGATACTGGGAACGAGGTTTAGAGGTATGGGACTTAGCCGCCGGTGCTATTATTGTTAAAGAAGCAGGTGGAATTATTTCGGATTATCCATCAGGAGAATTTAATTTAAGTTCTGGAAGAATTCTTGCATGTTCTCCCACTCTTGAGGAAGAATTAAGAAAAGAACTAAATAATGTTTCTCCATTTAACGAAAATCTTTATACTTAAAAACTATTTAATTTTAATATGACTGATATAAAGGAATTTAATTTAGTAGATGTAAAAAATAATTCGTCAATCATAAATAATTTAAATAACATTTATAAATTGTGGGGTTATGAAGAAGTATCACCATCATTTATAAATACTTTAGAGACAATAAAAGGTCGTGGTGTAATCGAAGAAAAGGAAGTTGTTGGAATTGTAAGTAATAATTCATTATGTCTTAGGCCTGAGATGACAACATCAATTGTTAAATTGACATCTACTAGATTAATAAATAAAAAAAGGCCTATAAGATTATTCAATAATGGAATCGTTTTTGATAAGAAACATAATAAAAATTCCTTTAAATTGCAAGAGAAACTTCAGAGTGGAATTGAATTAATTGGATACGAGACAAAATATCCAGAAATTGAAGTTATCAATATCTTATTTGATGCAATAGATAATATTAATTTGAAGGAAAACTGTAATTTATCTCTATTAGTTAGTACTACAAAAATAATGGACTTAATATTAAATAAATATAAAAATAATAATTTTGAAGAAATTAAGAAAAGTATGGTTAATTTTGATCAAGACAAATTATCTAAATTAGACATTGATGAAGATGATAAATATATTTTAAAAGATTTACTATTTACTAGAGGAGAACCAAAAGAAGTAATAAACAAAATGAAGAATATATATGGAACTAGTAAAACTTTAGATGAAGTAGATTTTCTATTTGAGACATTATCCATAATATCTAATAAATATGGAGTGAAATTACAACTTGATCCGACTTTTCAGCCCCATTTGAATTTATACGAAGGTATCGTTTTTCAACTTATAGCTGATTGTGATGATAAGACAGTTATAGCAAAAGGTGGAAGATATGATGAATTAGTCAGATACTTTAGTCCTAAGGAAAAAATTTTAAATGGTATTGGATTCACAATCTCAATAGATAAATTAAGAAATGTAATTAAGGAAGAAACTACAAATAAGAAAAAGATTTTATTATTGTTTCGAGATTCCTATATGTTGGGAAAAGGTATGGACAAGCAAAAAGAACTCCAGAAAAGTGGACATATCGCCATATTACATTTGAATCCATGTGATGACTTGACAATAGCCAATCAAATAATGGAAGAAAATAATTGCACTGAGATTATTTGGGTCAAATAAACCGTTAACAGATATATATTGTTCGGACAATACTCCTAATTAAACTTGATTAACTAGTTTTTAGGAAATAGGATTTAAATGTTTAATTTTTTTATAAATGGAAAAAGGCGAAATTCGTATTAATACCGAAAATATTTTCCCAATTATCAAGAAGGCAGTATATTCTGACCATGAAATTTTTTTAAGAGAGCTTGTTAGTAACGGCGTTGACGCAATAAGTAAACGAAGAATGGCATCGATGGCTGGCGATTGTGAAAATAATGAAGAAGCACAAGTAAAAATAACTATTGACCGTGAGAAAAATACTTTAACAATATCTGACAATGGGATTGGAATGAATGATGAAGAAATAAAAAAGTATATAAATCAAGTAGCATTTTCAAGCGCAGAAGAATTCCTAACGAAATATAAAAAAGATAACGATGAATTTATTGGTCATTTTGGACTTGGTTTTTATTCAAGTTTCATGGTTGCAGAAAGAGTCGATATATTAACTAAATCTGCGATTGGGGAATCAAAAGCATTCAAATGGTCTTGTGATGGATCGCCAAATTTCACCTTAGAAGAATCAGAACGGGAGGCTGTTGGTACAGATGTGATACTTCACTTACTTGACGAAGAAAAAGAGTTTATTGAGCCTGAAAGAATTAAATCATTAATAAAAAAATATTGCGACTTTATGCCAATTGATGTCTTGTTAGAAGGTGAGACAATTAATAAGAAAAATCCACCATGGAGAAAACAACCAAGTGAATTAAAAGATGAAGACTATATTGAGTTATATAAATACCTTTACCCCTTTCAGGGAGATCCTCTTTTATGGATTCATTTAAATACAGATTATCCATATGACATACAAGGCATTTTGTATTTTCCTAAGTTATCTGGCAGAGCTGACTGGGAAAAGGGAGAAATAAAGCTCTTTTGCAATCAAGTGTTTGTAAGCGATTCAATTAAGGAGATAGTACCAAGGTACCTCTTGCCCCTTAGAGGAGTTATTGATTCAACAGATATTCCATTAAATGTAAGTAGAAGTGCTTTGCAAACAGATAGAAAGGTAAGGTCAATATCATCATTTATCTCTAAAAAAATTGCTAATAAATTAAAGGATTTGATAAAAAATTCGCCAGAGTTTTATGCAGAAATATGGGATTCAATCTCTGCGTTTATTAAAATTGGTGCTATCGAAGATGAGAAATTTGCTGATTTAGTCGAAAACAGTATAATTTTTGAAACAATTATTAGTTCTGAAAAAGACATTAGTAAGGATATTGAAGATAAAACCCTTATTAAATCTAATGATAAGTATTTCACAACTCTTGCAAATTATAAAGAACGCAATAAAACAATAGATACTAAAAAAATTATTTATTGTTCAGATTTGATAGCTCAGTCGAGTGCCTTAAATATCTGTATTTCTGATGACAAAGAAGTTATTAAATCTGATCCCTTAATTGATGCACAATTTCTTCCATGGTTAGAAAGTAAAAACGAAAATTATCAATTTCAAAGAGTTGATTCAGAAATCAATGAATTAGAAGATAAGGAATCTAAAGAAATTGTAGATAAGGATGGCAAATCTAGTACAGATAATCTTAGAGATACGATAGTTAAAGCACTTAACAATGAAAAAGTAACAGTTAAAGTTCAATCTCTTACTAGCAAGGACGCTCCTCCTGCAATGATCTTGCTGCCAGAACAAATGAGAAGAATTAATGATATGGGAGCTTACATGGAACAAAAGATGCCTAGTTTACCTGAATATCATGTCCTATTAATTAATAAAGAACATCCACTTATTGTTGGACTTAACAAAATTACAGGCAATAAAGTAATTATTGATAAAAAAGATCCTATTGAAAATCCATTGGCATCTAAAATTGCTAATCATGTTTACGATATGGCTAAACTATCCGTAGGAGGATTAGATCAACAGCAGATCATTAATTTACAAAATAATAATGCCGAATTAATTTCAGAATTGCTTGATTCAAAAAATTAAGCCATGTGTTAGAATTTTTTAAGATTTTTTAAAAAAAATATGTCAAGAGTGTGTGAACTAACTGGAGCAAAAGCTAACAATGGTATGGCAGTGAGTCACTCACATATTCGTACTAAGAAATTACAACAAGTTAATCTTCAAAAAAGAAGACTTTGGTGGAATGAAGGGAAAAAATGGATAAATATAAAGATTAGTACCAAGGCATTAAAGTCTATACAAAAAGTAGGTTTAGATAAATTTGCTAAATCCAATGGAGTTGATTTAAGTAAATTCTAAACTTAATGAAAAATTTATTTGGAAATTTAGTAATATTATTTCTTTTTTTTATTAATAGCCATCCATCATTAGCTTTTGATTTCGCTCCTGAGATAGGTGATTTAGCTCCAAACTTTCGTCTTGAAGGTATTAATAATAGTTTTAAATCGCAAAAAGTATGGGAACTAAATGATTTTAAAGGTAAATGGTTGGTTTTATATTTTTATCCAAAGGATTTTACAGCAGGCTGTACTCTCGAAGCTAAGAGTTTCTCTGAATTAAAAAGTTATTTTTCAAAACTTAATGCAGAAATTGTTGGTATAAGCGCAGATAATCAAGATTCTCATAAAAGTTTCTGTAGTGAAAAATCAATAAAATATACATTATTATCTGATCCTAATGGCAAAATTAGTGAAAAATATGGTTCATGGATCCCTCCATTATCAGATAGAAATACCTTTTTGATTTCCCCAGAAAGTGTAATAACCTACAGATGGATAAGCGTTTTACCTATAAATCACGCTAAAGAAGTTCTTAATGTTCTAAAGAAAAAAATATAAGGATTTTGCACGAACTATCATTTGGTACATGGCTTATTCATATTTCTTCCGTAATTGAATGGATAGTTGCAATTTTCGTAATTAATAAAATAAGTAAATTTAAAAATTATAAACCTTTATTTTGGTTAAGTCTTGGAATGATACCTAATTTGATAAGTGCCATGTGTGCAATTACTTGGCATATTTACGACAATCAAGAAATTTTATACGGTTTAGTAACACTACAAGGAATTTCGACTTTAATCGGCAATACAACATTAGCTATATCTACTATTGCTATTTACAAATTAACGAATAGTTATGAATGATTTTTTCTTAAATTTTATAGAATATTTAGCGAAGTTTGATAACACAGCATTATTTGCTGTATCAATTATTCCATATTCTATCTTCTTATTTTATTTATATAAGATTAAATTTTTTAATAAAGTTATAAAGACAGGCTATTCCCTTACAGTATTTTTTGTATTAATAACAATTTTATTGTCTTTATATTCATTAAATAATTATGGTAAAGAGCTTGTTGAAGTTGATTTCTTACATGGATTAGCAGAGTTTTTTCTAACTTTAAGTGATTTTGTTATTTTAGTAGGGTTTATTAACTTGTTAAAACAACTAGAAGTAAAAAACTCTTAAGACCTTTTACAATTTTGTGTTTTTTCGCTAAAAGTATTGGAGAATATTAAAAATAACGATTTTTTATGCTTACTACATTATTTGCAGCTGCTGATCCAGCAACATTCTCTTGGTCACCAAAATGCGCCATGATAATGATTACATGTAATGGTATTGCCTATGCAATAGCAAGAGCAAATATTGCAAAACCAAATGAAGGTTTTGAAATACCTAATTCCAAATATTATGGTGGTTTAAGCCATGCATCTGTAGTTGGAGCAAATTGCCTTGGACATATTATGGGTATAGGAACAATTCTAGGATTAGCTGCTAGAGGTGTTTTATAGTAATTATTTATTTAAGTAGATTTCAATCTACTTATCTAGTTTAAATTTTTCTATAATTTTATCTGCCATCTGATCAGGGTTTAGTCCTAATTTTTCTTTACTCTGATCTGGTGTGGCATGATCAACTAAAACATCTGGTATACCAATTCTTAATACAGGAACATTGACTTCATTATCGTTGAATAACTCAACAATAGCCGAACCAAATCCTCCAATTAATGTTCCTTCCTCCATAGTTACCACTTTTCTAATTTTATTGGCTAAAGGAATGATTAGATTATGATCTAATGGTTTTACAAATCTTGCATTTACAATACATGCATTAATATTCTTTTCCTTTAATAATTTAGATGTTTCTATAGAGGATGCGACCATAGATCCATAAGCAAGAATTAGGATATCATTTCCTTCTTCTAATATTTCAGCTTCACCAATTTTTATAGGTTCCCACCCTTCATCCATTACAGCTACTCCAAGACCTGAACCTCTTGGTATACGAAGTGCTGTAGGACCTTTATGATTAATTGACGTAATTAACATTCTCTGTAGTTCCCCCTCATCCTTTGGAGCCATTAGTACAAAATTAGGAATTGATCTCATATAGCTAATATCATACTGACCCTGATGTGTTGGACCATCAGCGCCAACAATTCCTGCTCTATCAAGAACAAATGATACAGGTAATTTCTGAATACCAACATCATGTATTAGTTGATCAAAAGCACGTTGTAAAAAAGTACTATAAATTGCTACAACAGGTTTAAGACCATCACAAGACATTCCAGCAGCTAGCGTTACAGCATGCTGTTCAGCTATTCCTACATCTATATATTGATCTGGTATATTCTTTTGTAATAAATCTAAACCAGTACCAGTAGCCATTGCTGCTGTTATTCCTACTACTTTGCTATCCTGCTCACATATTTTTAATAATGTTTGACCAAAGATCTTACTATAGCTAATAGGTTTTGGCTTGCTAGATGGGATAGATTTTCCAGTCGTCAAGTCGAATGATGATTGAGCGTGATAACCTACTTGATCAGCTTCAGCATATGGATACCCTTTTCCTTTAGTAGTAACGACATGGACAAGAACTGGTTTCTTGAGTCTATGAGCTGCATTAAATGTATTGATTAAGTTATTTATATCATGACCATCAATTGGTCCCATATACGTAAATCCAAGTTCTTCAAAAACGGCACCAACTTTTGGAACAGCCAATCTTCTAACACTTCCTTTAATGGATTTCAACTCCTCTGGAATATCTTTACCAATTAGTGGGATATTTTTAACACTTTCTTGAACACTATCTGACAGGAATTGTAAGGGAGGACTAAGTCTTACTCTATTTAAGTAGGTAGATAATGCTCCAACAGGAGGAGATATTGACATATCATTGTCGTTTAAAACAACAACCAAAGGTGTATTAGGAAGGTGTCCAGCATGGTTTATGGCTTCTAATGCCATTCCTCCAGTTAAAGCGCCATCTCCTATAACCGCAACACATTTATGATTCTCTCCCTTTCTGTCTCTTGCTAATGCCATTCCCAAAGCAGCTGATATAGATGTGCTTGCATGACCTGCCCCAAAATGGTCAAAAACACTTTCACTTCTTTTAAGATAACCTGCAACTCCGTTTTGTTGTCTTAGTGAATCAAAATCATTGAAGCGACCAGTTATTAATTTATGAGGATAACCTTGATGTCCTACATCCCATACGACTTTATCAAAATCCAGGTCAAGCGTTTGATATAAGGCTAATGTCAATTCAACTACACCTAATCCTGGACCTAGATGACCACCACTTGTAGAAACTACTTGCAGATGCCTTTCTCTAATCTGACAAGCAATTTCTTCTAATTGTGAAACCGTTAAGCCATGAAGTTGGTTAGGATGGCTTAACTCGTTTAAAAGCATTACTTAAAAATAGTTACTTATATAATTTAAAACGCCATGGTGCAAAATGAGTGTTTTTTATGAAATAGATCATGTAATGTTTTATTAGATTAATATTTAGTGCTAAAAATATGTATATGAAGGAATATTTAGAAAAAATACTTCAAGCTAAAGTCTATGAAGTAGCAAAAAAAACACCGCTAGAGAAAGCTAATAATTTAAGTAATACTTTCAAAAATAATATTTATTTAAAAAGAGAAGATCTCCAAGATGTTTTTTCATTTAAAATTAGAGGAGCATATAACAAAATGAGACAGCTGACTAAAGAGCAGCTTTCTAATGGAGTAATTACATCAAGTGCCGGAAATCATGCTCAAGGGGTTGCTTTAAGTGCTCTTAAATTGAATTGTGAAGCAACAATATTAATGCCTATTACAACACCTTTAGTTAAAGTTAATGCTGTTAAAAATCTAAAAGCAAAAGTAATATTATTTGGTGATAATTATGATGAAACCTACAAGGAAGCCATCCGCATAAGTGAGGAGAAAAAATTATGTTTTATTCATCCTTTTGACGATCCAGATGTTATAGCTGGTCAAGGTACTATAGCTATAGAACTTGAGCAACAATTAAAAGAACCTCCTTATGCTATTTACGTAGCTGTTGGTGGCGGAGGATTAATTTCTGGAATCTCAATTTATATTAAAAACATATGGCCTGAAGTAAAAATAATTGGAGTAGAGCCTGAAGATGCAAATGCAATGTTTAGATCTCTTGAAGAATCTAAAATTGTTGAATTGAAATCAGTAGGCCAGTTTGCTGACGGAGTAGCTGTCAAGAAAGTTGGTGAAAAGACATTTGAAATTGGAAAGAAGTTCATTGATAAGATGATTACTGTTAATACAGATGAGATATGTGCAGCTATTAAAGATGTTTTTGAAGATACTAGATCAATATTAGAGCCCGCTGGAGCATTATCCATTGCGGGAATGAAAAAAGATATTTTCGAATGTAATTATTCAAATAAAAAACTTGTCACAATTGCTTGTGGAGCAAATATGAATTTTGAAAGGCTTAGGTTCGTAGCAGAAAGAGCTGAGTTGGGAGAGTGTAAAGAAGTAATGATGGCAGTGGAAATACCAGAAAGAGCAGGGAGTTTAATAGAATTTTGCAAATTACTTAACAATAGAAACTTAACTGAATTTAGCTATAGGATGTCAAGTTCTAAAAATGCACAAATATTTGTTGGAGTAGAAGTATACGGATCTATTGATAAACAAAATTTGCTCAATAATTTTACAAATTCTAATTATGCATTTGTAGATATAAGTAATGATGAATTATCAAAAAACCATCTTAGACATATGGTAGGAGGAAGATTACCTCATAACATTCAGGAATTCATTAAGAAAGAGAAAGTAGAGCTATTATACAGATTTGAATTTCCAGAAAGACCCGGAGCATTAATAAATTTCCTAAAAAATATGAAATCAAATTGGACTATCAGTATTTTCCATTATAGAAATTACGGGGCTGATGTAGGAAGAATAGTTATTGGTGTTTTAATAAATAAGAATGATATTAAAGAATGGGTCAAATTTATTAAATTATTGGGTTATAAACACTGGAACGAAACAAATAACGAAACCTATAAACTTTTTCTAGGTGCATCAGATTAAATATGAGGTAAATTAGGTAAGAATTTGGTAGTAAAAATCAATAAATCAGATCAACCATTATCGACAATAGACCTAATTACTAAAATTGAAGCTGTTTTGTATTTAAAAGGCAGGCCTATTTCTAAGAATGATCTTGCAGAAATTACTAATTCGGATATTAATTCAATTATAAATGCAATAAATGAATTGAAAATTAAATACTCTAACTCTAAATCTGCACTAGAACTTAACGAAATAAATAATAATTATTGTCTAGAGTTAAAATCAACTCTTAATGATTTTGTAGAAGATTTATTGCCATCTGAATTAAAAACTTCTGAATTGAGAACCTTAGCAACGATAGCAATTAAGAAAAAGATTTTGCAATCAGATCTTATTCTCCTTAGAGGTTCTGGAGCCTACGATCACATTAAGGAATTATTAAATAAAAACTTTATTGTTAAACGCAGGCAAAAGGATGGAAGATCATATTGGTTGTCATTATCAGAGAAGTTTTTTCAGACTTTTGCCGTAAGTAATGAATATCTCTCGCAAATAGGCAGTAAGAATAAGTAAATGTTAGACTAGTATAAATTTAAGAAAATAATAATGCTTTCTGAAATTTTTGCTGTTCTTGCACAAACATTATCTATATATTCATTTTTGTTAATAATAAGAATTTTGCTGACTTGGTTTCCTGGAATTGATTGGAGTAATGGAATATTATCCGCATTAACATCAATTACAGATCCTTATTTAAATATTTTTAGAGGTATTATTCCTCCAATAGGTGGATTAGATATTTCTTCATTATTAGCTTTTTTACTTCTAAATGTTATTCAAAATTTAATCACTAATCTACAATATGCAAGTTTGGGATATAGTTGAAAACTAACGATCATCACCAGAACCAGATATTTTACCTTTAGCAGCTCTTAATTTTAATTTTTCTAAGTTATTTAATGCAACTTCATCTAGACTAAAGTTAAATTCAGTACATAGATTACTTAAATACCACAGAACATCGCCCAACTCTTTTTTTATAGCTAATTTTGATTCTTCATCAAATATACTATTTTTATCTCTAATTACTTTTTTTACTTTTTCTGCCACTTCACCAGCCTCGCCAACCAAACCAAGGGTAGGGTAAATATTATTTGAACCTAAATTTGGATATTTAGCAGTTTCTCTTGCCTTTTTCTGATAAGTTTTAAAATCCATAATTTAAATAACTAACTTTAGGTATGTTAAATTTATTTATATCTAGCAATATTATTTATATATGTCGAATATTGATTTAAAAAGAAGAACAAAAATTGTCGCGACAATTGGTCCAGCAACACAATCTGAAGAAATTATTACGGATCTTATTAAAGCTGGAGTAACAACTTTTAGATTAAACTTCTCACACGGAGATCATAAAGATCATGCTGAAAGAATAAAAACTATTAGAGAAGTATCGACAAAATTAGATATAGATGTTGGAATATTGCAGGATCTTCAAGGACCGAAAATAAGACTAGGAAGATTTAAAGATGGCCCTGTAAAAGTGAAAAAAGGCGATAAATTTATACTAACTTCAAACGAAGTGGAATGTAGTTCTGAGATAGCGAATGTTACTTATGAAAAACTTGCAAAAGAAGTTACTGCCGGGAAAAGAATTTTATTAGACGATGGCAAAATT
>QCIF01000022.1 GCA_003216835.1 Prochlorococcus sp. AG-402-K10
TCAATCATGTGACCAAGTTTTGTTCTTTTAACACTTAAATATTCTGCGTTATTATCGTTAGGACATATTACTAGGGGGACTCTCTCTATTACTTCAATTCCATATCCACCTAACCCAGCTATTTTTCTAGGATTATTAGTTAATAATTTTAATTTTTTTATACCAAGATCAGTTAATATTTGAGCTCCAACTCCATAATTTCTTAAATCAGCTGGAAATCCTAATTTTTCATTTGCTTCTACAGTATCTAAACCGCCATCCTGAAGGCTATAGGCTTTTAATTTATTTATAAGACCTATACCTCTGCCCTCTTGTCTTAAATAAACAACTACTCCTTCTTCTTCTTTTTCTATCCTTGACAGAGCGGCTTCTAGCTGAGGTCTACAATCACAACGTAAAGATCCAAAGGCGTCTCCAGTTAGGCACTCAGAATGCATTCTTACCAAAACAGGTTCGCCTAATTTTGTTGACTTTTGTTTTACTAATGCAACATGTTCTGATCCATCTAGTTCATTGATATATCCATAAGCTTTAAAATTTCCAAAAATACTTGGAAGAATCGCATCAGATTTCCTATACACAAATCTTTCATTTTGGAACCTATAACTTATTAGATCTGCAATTGATATTAATTTCATACCCCATTGTTTTGCATATTCTTTTAATTGTGGAAGCCTTGACATAGAACCGTCTTGATTTTGGATTTCGCATATAACGCCAGCTGGATAAAGACCAGACATCGCTGCAATATCAACAGCTGCCTCGGTATGTCCTGCTCTTTTTAAAACGCCGCCCTTTTTGGCTCTTAAAGGAAATATATGTCCTGGTCTCCTTAAATCTTCAGGTTTAGTATTAGGGTTTATTGCTACTTGTATTGTTTTGGCACGATCTTCTGCTGAAATTCCAGTTGTTACATTATTTTCTGGACCAGCATCAATAGAAATAGTAAAAGCTGTTTGATTCTCATCAGTATTTCTATCTACCATTAAAGGCAAATCAAGTGAATCAAGTTTTTCTCCTTGCATAGCTAAACATATAAGACCTCGCCCTTCTGTTGCCATAAAATTAATTTGTTGCGGAGTTGCAAACTGTGCTGCACAAATTAAATCACCTTCGTTTTCTCTTCTTTCATCATCAACAACAATAATACATTCACCATTTCTAATAGCGGCTAATGCATCACTAATTGGATCAAATTCTATTTTAAAACTTTCATTTATATCCAAAATTGTTCCATTATTAGAATTGGGACTTGTTTCTTTCATTATTGCTATCAATATAGAAAAAAAGTGTGTTACTTATTAACATTTCAACACTTTATAATCCTATCTCAAATTCTGCCAATTTATAGAAATGAATGTTGCAATAGTTGGTGCTTCAGGTTACGGCGGTATTCAAGCAGTAAATCTCTTGAAGAATAACAAGAACTATAAAATATCTTATCTAGGAGGAAATAAGTCTTCTGGGTCAAAGTGGAATGATAATTTTCCGTTTATTTATCTTGATTCCGATCTTTATATAGAAAAAATTTCAGTTGAAAATATTTCTAATAACGCAGATATTGCTTTACTTTGTTTACCTAATGGAATATCTTCAACTCTAACAAGAGGATTATTAGAAAAAGGTGTTAAAGTTATTGATTTATCCGCTGACTATAGATATAAATCACTTCAAGAATGGAAAAAGGTTTATACAAGAGAGGCTGCTATTTATAAAAGAAATGATGATGATCTATGCAAAGAATCAATTTATGGGCTTCCTGAAGTTAATAAAGATGCAATTGCAAAAGGACGATTAATAGCATGTCCAGGGTGTTATCCAACATCAGCTCTTATTCCACTTATTCCATTCTTGTCTCAAGGAATAATTGAAAATGAAGGGATAGTAATTGATTCTAAAAGTGGGACTTCAGGCGGAGGACGAGAGCCAAACCAAAAATTACTTTTATCAGAATGCGGCGAAGGTCTGTCAGCTTATGGATTGATTAACCATAGGCATACATCTGAAATAGAACAAATCGCATCATCGATCTCTGGGAATGAAATACAACTCCTCTTTACTCCGCATTTAGTTCCAATGGCAAGAGGTATGCATTCAACAATTTATGGAAGATTAAAAGATCCCGGATTGACATCCGATGACTGTAGAATTCTTATGGAAAATTTTTATAGAAACTTTAGTAATATTAAAGTTCTACCTGTTGATACATTTCCATCAACTAAATGGGTAAAAAATACAAACCAAAATTATATTTCAGTAAAAGTTGACAATAGAAATGGGAGAATTATTATTTTATCTGTAATTGATAATTTATTAAAAGGTCAAACTGGTCAAGCTATTCAGAATTTAAATATTATGAGCGGCTTGCCAATGAATGAAGGACTAGAATTAACTAATAATTATCCTTAAAATTTTCTCTTATCATAGAACCTGCATAAGAAATTGAAAGAGGCAATATTTTATGTTCAAGAATGTGTATTCTCTTTGTAAGTGATTCTAAATTATCATTTTTAAAAACTGGTAAAGCAGCTTGCATGATTAAAGACCCACTATCTACTTCAGTCTCAACAAAGTGTACTGAACATCCAGTAATTAATGCCCCATTTGATAATGCATCATTAATTGCATTACCTCCTTTGTAAGATGGAAGTAGTGAAGGGTGAATATTTATTATTTTACCTTTAAATCTATTTACAAACATGGAGGATACAATCTTCATCCATCCAGCCATAACAATTAGTTCTACATCAAAACTAATTAATGTATTAATAATTTCAGCTTCAAAAAATTTCATTTGAGGAAATTCATTTGCAAGTATTACTTTATGAGGAATATTTGCATCTTGTGCTCTTTTTATACACCCAGCATTCCCTTTATTTGTAATAAGAACTTTAATATCTATGTCTAGGCTGTTGTTTTTTGAAAGATAAATTAGTTCCTGAAAATTGGTACCTTTACCAGAGGCTAGAACACCAATTTTTAATTTAGGTGAAAACTTTCTAAATTCTGATATCTCAGGTGAAATTATGTAATTTAAAGATTTATCCAAAATTTGTTTTTAATTAAATAATAAATCAGATAAAAACAATTAAAACCCCAAAAAAGAATTATTTAAATTCTCAAACATTTTTATTTTAAAATATAAAGTTAATTTAATTTAAATGATTATATTTTTAGTACTATAATTAAAAAATTATTATTGAAAATGAAAAAAAATTTATAATGAATAGTGATTTTAATTCTTGGGATAAATTTTGTAATTATCTATGGTTCGATAAAAAATTAAATATTTGGTTAGACATAAGCAAAATAAATTTTAATAATGATAAGATCATTTCTTTAGAAAAAACATTTAAAAATGTTTTTTCTACAATACAAGAATTGGAAGATGGTGCAATTTCAAATATTGATGAAAACAGACAAGTTGGACATTATTGGTTAAGAAATCCGTCAATAGCACCGTCAGCAGAAATAAGAGAAGAGTTAAATAATGATATTAAAGCTATATCTGAATTTGGAAAAGACATCTTGGGTGGCAAGATAAAAAATAAGAATAATCAAAAATATACAAATGTATTATGGATAGGTATAGGTGGGAGTGGTTTAGGACCATTACTTATTACAGAATCCTTACAAAAGTTCTCTGAAGGACTGAATTTTTCTTATATCGATAATATCGATCCTTTTTTAATAAACGAAAAGTTAATTGAATTATCAAATAAATTATCAACTACATTATTTGTAGTAGTAAGCAAATCTGGAGGTACTCCTGAGCCTAAAATTGCTATGAATATTATAAAAACTCATCTAGAAAGTAATGGATTTGAATGGAACCTAAATGCTATAGCTATAACCATGAAGGATAGTAAGTTATATAAAAAAGCTATTAGTGAAAACTGGTTAAAAGTTTTTAATTTACAAGATTGGGTAGGGGGTAGAACAAGCATAACTAGTGTTGTTGGATTACTTCCACTTGCACTTATTAATGAAAATATATTTGAATTTATTCGTGGAGCATCAGTGATGGATGATGTAACGCGATCAAATGATTTTAAGAAAAATCCAGCAGCTCTTTTATCTGCAGCATGGTATTTATCTGGAGATGGTTTAGGAAAAAGAGATATGGTTGTATTGCCTTATAGAGATAGGTTACAGGTATTTAGTAAATATCTCCAGCAATTAGTAATGGAATCTCTAGGTAAAAAATTCAACAGGAGCGGAGAAATAGTTAATCAAGGCATTTCAGTCTTTGGGAATAAAGGATCAACAGATCAACATGCATATGTTCAGCAACTTAGAGATGGTATTGATAACTTCTTTTGTATTTTTATTGAATTATTAGATTCTCCTTCGACTAATATTTTTGATGATAAAGAGAATCCTAAAGAATATCTTTCTGGTTTTTTGCAAGGAACCAGATCCGCACTTTCTACTGAAAATAGGCAAAGTATCACTATCACATTAGAAGAATTAAATTGTTTTTCACTAGGAGCCTTAATTGCTTTATTTGAGAGGGCTGTATCTTTCTACGCTGAATTAGTAAATATAAATGCATATGATCAACCTGGAGTCGAAGCCGGGAAAAAAGCTGCGGCAGATATAATCAATTATCAAAAACAATTAACTCAATTGTTAAATCAAGGTGGAGAATTCACAATAAATAAATTAACCTCGTTAATACAAAATTCTTCAAGTGAATCAATATTTTTTATAATCCGTGAAATGTGCTTCGGTAATAATGATTATTTAGTTAAGGGCGATTGGTCAAATCCAAATTCATTAGTTATTCAAAAAATAAATTCTTAAACAACAATATTCATGATTTTTCCTTTAACAATAATTATTTTTCTTATTTCCTTATCTTGAGTCCATTTTAATATGTTAGGTCTTTTAAGAGTTAACTCCTTAATTTGATCTTCACTCATTTCATTATTAATATTAATTTTGTCTCTAACTTTTCCATTTACTTGTATTACTAGTTCATATGAATCTTCTTTTAGTGCTTCGGCATTAAATGAAGGCCAATCTTCTAAATGAACTGAATTTTTAAATCCTATAAGTTGCCATATTTCTTCAGAAATATGAGGAGCAAATGGAGCCAACAAAATACAAAATGTTTTTAAAGCATCTTTTTTTAAATTATTGTTTACATCATTAATCGAATTTGATAATGAATTATAAAACTTCATTAGTTCTGAAATCGCTGTATTAAATTGGTTATTTATTATGTCATTTGAAATTTCTTTTATTGCAATATTCATTGACTTTATTAAAGCTTTTTCTTTATCTGGATAGGACTTATTTTTAGTATTTATATTATTTTCGCAATTTATATAAAGCTTCCAAATCCTGCTTAAAAATCTAAATTGACCTTCAACATCTGTATCTCCCCATTCCAAATCTTTTTCTGGAGGTGCCTTAAATAATATAAACATTCTTGCTGTATCTGCACCATATTTTTTAATTACAGATTCAGGGTCTATTCCATTATATTTTGATTTGGACATCTTCTCAAAAAGAACTTCAAGATTAGAATTGTCAATTGGATCTGTAGGGTTTGAAAGGTCCGTAATATCAGAAGGAGAAACATATTTACCCGTTTTATTGTTTTTATAGGCAGCGGCCTGAACCATACCTTGAGTTAATAGTTTATTGAATGGTTCATCAATTTCAAAGAGTTCATTATCTCGCAAAGCTTTAGTAAAAAATCTTGCATATAACAAATGCAAAATTGCATGTTCTACTCCTCCAACATATTGATCTACAGGCAACCACTTATTAATTTCATTCTTTTCAAATGGCTTAGTTGAACATTTTGACGATGGATATCTTAAAAAATACCATGATGAACACATGAAAGTGTCCATAGTATCAGTTTCTTTTTTTGCGAGTGTTCCACATTTTGGACATGTTGTATTTATCCAATTAGTATTATTACCTAGAGCATTAATCTTATTAGCAGAGATTTCTATATCTTTTGGTAAGGAAACAGGTAATTCTGATTGTTTTAAAGGAACAGAACCACATTTTTTGCAGTTAACTATTGGTATTGGACATCCCCAATATCTTTGTCTAGATATTAACCAATCTCTTAATCGATATTGAATCTTACTTTCAGCCCATCCATTATTTATTCCTTCCTCTGAAATTTTTAATTTAGCAATAGTATTTTCTATACCATCATATTGATTTGAATTAATAAGATATCCATTTTCTACATAAGCATTATCAAATTGAATATATGATTTACTTTTTTCTTTTATTATTACTTGCTTAATATCAATATTATTTTTCTTAGCAAATTCAAAATCCCTTTGATCATGAGCAGGTACTCCCATAACTGCTCCTGTACCATATTCATCAAGAACATAACTTGCCACCCAAATTGGTATAGGTTCAGAATTTACTGGATTTACAGCTACTAAACTTGTTTTTATACCAATTTTTTCTAATTCATTGCTTTTATTTTTTTTCAAATATTGCTTTAGTTTTTCTAGATCTTGTAAGGTTGATTGATCAGAAATATGTTTAATTAATGGATGATTAACAGAAATTGCCAAATAGGTAACTCCAAATAAAGTATCTGGTCTTGTAGTGAAAACAGTTATGATTTCTTGTTCACTGGTATTAATTTTGAAATTAATATTTGTACCAATTGACCTTCCAATCCAATTATCTTGCATTATTTTTACTCTTTCTGGCCAATTGTCTAATTTTTCTAAATCCTTTAATAATTCATCTGCATAGTTAGTAATTCTTAAATACCACTGCTTTAATAATTTCTTTTCAACTAGTGCTCCAGATCTCCAAGATTTACCCTCTGAGTCAACTTGTTCATTCGCCAAGACTGTATTATCTATAGGATCCCAATTAACTTCTGATTCCTTTTGATATACAAGTCCTGCCTTGTATAATTCTAAAAATAGATATTGTGTCCATACATAATAGTTTTCATCACAGGTTGCAAATTCCTTATCCCAATCAACTGATAGTCCCAAAAGCTTTAATTGTGACTTCATATGAGAAATATTTTTTTTAGTCCAAACGCTAGGACTAATTCCTCTTTCAATCGCCGCATTCTCTGCAGGTAAACCAAATGCATCCCAACCCATTGGATGTAAAACGGATTTTCCATTAAACCTTTGAAAACGTGCTATTAAGTCTGTAATTACATAATTCCTAACATGTCCCATATGAAGATTACCTGATGGGTAAGGGAACATTGATAAAGCATAAAATTTATCGCTTTTCTTATTTAATTCATCGGTTTTATATAAATTGTTTTCCGTCCATATTGACTGCCATTTTTTTTCTATTTCAGATGGATTATATAAATTGGTATCAGCGTCATATTGTTTATCAGGAGAAATCACTTAATTCTTATTTATTAAATTATTATTTTAATATCCATTATATAAAATAGAAATAGATTGTTAATAGGAATAATTTATAATTAAAATTTAAAATATATTATCTCCAAATGAAAAATATAACTTTTGAAAAATATCAAGGAAACGGAAATGATTTTATAGTATTTGATTGCAGGGAAAATGATTTATATAAAAATTACAACTCAAATAATTTGTTTGATATTAAAAAAATTTGTAACAGACAATTTGGTATTGGTGCAGATGGTGTAATTTTTGTAGAAAAACCTAAAGAAGATAATTATGCCAGAATGATAATCTTTAATTCTGATGGTTCTGAGGCAGAAATGTGTGGTAATGGGATAAGGTGTTTAGTTGAGTATCTCCATATAAAAGATTCACTGAAGTATAAAAATATTGAATATAAAATTGAGACTAAAGCAGGTTTGAAAATTGCAAAATACATAAATGATGAAATCACAGTAAAAATGGGTTATCCAATTTTAGATAGTGAAAATATTCCAACAAAAATTGAAAAAAAAATCAATTCAGTTCCTTCACATGATTTTGTTGAGAAAAATTTTATTAGTAAAGGTTATGCAGTAGGAATGGGCAATCCACATTTAATATTCTTCTTGCAAGACTTAGAGTCTATCCCTCTTTCTATCCTTGGGCCTTTATTTGAAAGAAATGTATTATTTCCAGAAAAAACAAATGTTCATTTTTGTCAAATTTTAAATAAAGATAATATTAAAGTAAAAGTATGGGAGAGAGGAGCGGGGCCAACCTTAGCCTGTGGAACAGGAGCTTGTGCTATTCATGTTGCAGCCTACAAATTAGGACTCTGTAATTCAGAAACCACAATATGCTTGCCTGGAGGTAATCTTAAGATTGATTGGTCGAATGAAGATTGTGAAGTAATTATGACAGGAAATGCTAAAAAGGTTTTTACAGGTTCAATATTAGTAAATTAATGAAAAATAATTTTATCTATTTTGATAATGCATCTACAACTCCATTATCTGAGAATGTTTTAAATATAATAAATACAACTTATAAGAATTATTGGCATAATCCTTCATCTAAATATCACTTAGGGATAAAATGCTCTACCTATCTTGAAAAAATTAGATGTAATATAGCTGATATATTTAATGCAGAACCAGAGGATATAATTTTTACATCAGGTTCTTCAGAATCTACGGCGATTGTTTTTAGCAATATTTTCGAAAAATTCAAGAAAGGTAGAATAGTTATTTCAAATGTTGAGCATCAGGCAACAATAATAGCAGCTAACAATTTAAGGAGAAATCACTGGGAAATATATGAATGGATTGTAAATAATGATGGAATTTTAAATCTGTCATATATTGAAAAAGCGTTAAAAAAAGAAACAAAACTCGTCTCAGTTATTTGGGGACAAAGCGAAATTGGTTCTATACAACCAGTTCAATATATAGGATCCAAATGCAAAGAGTTAAACATTTTGTTTCATGTTGATGGGACACAAATATTATGTAACGGAATTTTTAATTGGAATGAACTTAAATGTGACTGTTTAAGTTTATCTGCTCATAAATTTGGAGGTCCTAAAGGTATCGGTATTCTTTTAACAAACAAGAAATCAAGATTAATTCTTAAAAATAATGACATATCTCTTTCACAGGAATATTCAATAAGACAAGGTACACAAGCTCTCCCATTAATAGCTGGAATGTATGAAGCAATAAAAAATATTAGTGGAAGTATTAAATTATCTAACGTTGAAACAGAATTTCTATCAAATGATGTTGTCCTAAAAAGAAATTACTTTCTTGAAAAAATAAGAGATAATAAACACATAAAGATCACAGGAAGTATTAATAAAAGGCTACCTAATCATATTTCATTTATATTATTAAATAAAATACTAAAACCTATAAAGGCTTATAAACTAGTAAATTTTATGTCAGATAATAATATTGCAATAAGTAGTGGAAGTGCATGTTCAAGCTCTTCTGGAAAACCTAGTACAATTCTTAAAAATATAGGTTTTAAAGATGAAGAACTTTATTCTAATATTCGTGTTAGTTTATGTTCGACTAACAATAAGTCCGAAATAGATAAATTCTTAAAACTTATTCAAGAATGCATTGAAATTTTCTAATGAGAACTAATTACAAACTCCCGAAAGATTTAAATGAATCTCTAAAAAATATGGAAGAAGCTATTATTCCAAGTTTATTAGATTCAAATAGAAGATTTACTATAGAACTTAAATTTGAAGGATTAAAGTATAACAAAATAGGCATAACTATTTATAAGATTTTAGCGAGAAAAAATAATGTTTTCATAACTTTTGCAGATCAGGGTTCTGCATCCTTGGCACAAAGAGATTATCCAGACATAAAAGATAAAATTTTTACTTTTAGCTCTTTCATTGAATCAAATAATATTAAAAATAATGATTCGGTAATGATATCTATGCTTCCTCAACCTTGTGATTTTGATTCATTTGAAGAAATGAGTGAGAATTATCAAGGTATCCATTATTCATTAAATCCAAAATTTGAAGATCTTAATATTGGTATAGGAAGTGTTATTAGAGAAAGGAGAAAAACCTTTGTAAAAAAATGGAATAATATTTATTTCCTTCAACCTATAAATAAAGGAGCTCTTATGCATATTTTCCCAAATAATTGGTTACTCTTTAAAGAAGAAAACAAAAAATATTTTTTCAAAAAAGAATTTGAATACAAACCTGATAATGAAACAATTTTTGTAAACTTATAATTTAAAGGTGAAAAAAACTTATTATAAATTAATTTTAATTATTCTAGTAATATCGACTTTTCCATTTTTAATAAGATATTTTCTAATCAATAAAAAGATAAGTTTTTTAAATAATATTTATTTTAAATCTCCAGCAATAATCACGAATGAAAAAAAATGCAATAATTATGATGAATTATTAGAAAAAAAACTAGATAGTAGTTTTAGTGTAACTATTATAAAAAATGGCTCTTTAATAAGTTCTCATAATCAAGACAAACTAAAAGTACCAGCATCAAATCAAAAACTATTTTCCTCTGCTTATGTATTAAGTAAGTATAAAATAAATAATAATTTAAGAACGCGTTTAATAAAAGGAAGGAATAATGACTATTATTTGATTGGTAAAGGCGATCCTGATCTTAGCTATTCTGATATCAATAAACTAATTTCATATATTAAATATAATAAAAATATTAATATTAATATTGTAGAAATTAATTCGAAATATTATTGGCCTAAAGGATGGACAAAAACAGATAAAATTTATGAATATGGGGCACCAATAACAACTTTAGCAATAGAAAGTAATAGTAAGAATTATGATAATATTTTCACATTAAATAATTTAATTGAAAAATATTTAAAGGATAAATATCCTTCTTCAAATATAAAAATAAATAATTTAGACTTTAATAAATTATTTTATTTAAGAAACACAAAAGAAATTTATAGTATATATTCAAATCCTATAGTTTCATTATTAACCTTAGCCAATGCGGAAAGCCATAATTTTACTGCAGAATCACTTTTTAAAAATGCTTCAAATACATGGAATAAAAAGACCTATGATGAATTAAAAAATTGGTTAAGAATTAAAGGTCTTCCAACTAGTAATACAAATTTTGCAGATGCAAGCGGTTTATCTAGAGAAAATAAAGTTACAACGAAGTTAATTGCATTATTTTTAGAAAAGATGAGATATTCAAAAGATTTTATGACTTATCAATCTTCTCTATCCGTTTTAGGAGTAAGAGGAACCTTAGCTAATAAATTAAAAGATTCCCAATTAGCTGGTAACTTTTTCGGTAAAACAGGAACTCTTTCAAATGTTTATGCATTATCTGGCTATTTATATAAAGATAAGGAACCCATAATTATTAGTATTATTCAAAATTCTGAATACATAGATAAAAACAAGGCTTTTAACCTTTTAAGTGAAATTTATAATTTGGAAAAATGTAAATAAAATTTAGCTGAAATATTCCTTTAAATCATTTTCAACACATAAAGGTACCATATGACTTATTTCTCCACCAAATTTTGCAACTTCTTTTACAAGAGAACTACTCAGGAAACTATAATTTGTATTAGTAGAAAGAAAAATAGTTTCAATTTCTGTATTTAGAGATTTATTAGTATGAGCTATTTGAAGCTCATATTCAAAATCACTCATTGCTCTTAATCCTCTCAAAATGATATTAGCTTTTACATCTTTTGCGCAATCAACTGTAAGACCTGAATAAGAAATAACTTCTATATTAGATAAATGTGACAAGGATGTTCTTATTTGCAAGATTCTTTTGTTTAAATCAAATGTTGGTGTTTTATTAGTATTTTCTAGAACAGCTACAACTACATTTCCAAATAATTTTTCGGCCCTTTGTATCAAATCTAGATGACCATTTGTTAATGGATCAAATGTACCTGGATAAAGTATTTTCATAATTTTATTATGAACAAATAAGATATT
>QCIF01000023.1 GCA_003216835.1 Prochlorococcus sp. AG-402-K10
ACCATACTTATTAAAAGTTTTATTTATTGATTAAGTAATCTTTGAACAATTAATAATTGGCTTGTGTCTCTAATTATCAATAGAACACTTAATCCAACGAGAAGAAAAAAACTTGATTGTGTTACGGCTATTTGTAGTTTTACTGGAACAGGTTTACCTCTTATTCCTTCAATAAGAGTAAAGACAAGCTGTCCTCCATCCAGAAGAGGTAAAGGAAGTGAATTTAAAACTGCTAAATTTATAGAAATTAATGCTGCAAATAACAAAATTCCAGCCCCGCCCTGCTCAGATAATTGCGCACCAATCTCAACAATTTTTACGGGTCCACTTAATTGTTCTGCCGTAGAAGAGAAATTTGTAATTAATCCCTTATAACCTTCAATTGTTCTTAATAAAAGGGATGAAAATTCCTTATTTGTGTATTGAAAGAGTTCATTTATATTTTTAGTTTTTTTTGTCTCTTTTTTTATATTTGGTTGCAATTGAGCACCGATAGTTCCTTTCCCATCAACATTTTGAGGGATTAGAGTTATTTCTTGAAAAGAATCTTCTCTCTGAATTTCAATTAAAATTGGTTCTTCTGATGAATTTTGTATTTCTTTTACTAAAGATGAAACGGCTTGATCTCCAACACCTAAAGTAATACCTTCTACTTTTAAGATTTTATCCCCAGTTTCTAAACCAGCATTAAAAGCGGCTTTTTCAGGTTGTGTTGCTAATACTAGAATGCCTGGTTCGGGTTCATAAGGAATGCCAATAGTAGTTATGTTGATAATCAAGATAGTATATGCAAGAACTAAGTTAGCAAATACTCCTGCAGATATTACAATTATTCTTTGAATTATGGGTCTATTTTTTAAAAGATTTGGATCGCTAGGATCAATATTATTTATTTCTTCGTCTGGGAAAGAAACAAATCCTCCTAATGGAAAGGCTCTAAAAGAATAAGTAATATTATTATATTTCTTTTTAAGAATTGCTGGCCCGAAACCAATAGAAAACCCATCTACGTATATTCCTTGTAAAATTGCTGCTAAAAAATGACCCATTTCATGAAAAAAAATGAGAAATCCTAAAACCGTAATTGAAGTTAAAACATTCATTAGTTTATATTAAGTACTTTTTATAAAAGTTGATCCGAAGTATGGAACTAAAGCTTCAGGGATTTTTACACTACCATCTGATTGATGGCCATTTTCAAGAATTGCTGCCATGGTTCTTCCTATTGCTAAACCACTGCCATTTAAAGTATGAAGATATGCAGTTTTTTTATTAATTCTTGTTCTTATCGATGATCTACGAGCCTGGAAATCTAAACAATTGCTGCAACTAGATATTTCTCTATAACATTTGCTACTAGGTAGCCAAACTTCTAAATCAAAAGTTCTGCTAGATGAAAAGCCTAAGTCCCCGGTACAAATATCTACTAATCTGTAAGGCAAATTGAGCTTTTGTAAGATGCTTTCTGCATCTGCAGTTAGTTGTTGGTGAGCCTCTAAAGATGTATTTGGATCACTAAACCAATATAATTCAACCTTATTAAATTGATGAAGTCTTATTAAACCTTTTGTATCCCTTCCATAGCTTCCAGCTTCTCTTCTAAAACAAGGGCTGTAAGCAACATATTTAATGGGTAAAAGCTTTGGATCAATAATCTCATTTTTATGAAAAGCAGTAATTGGTACTTCAGCTGTTGGGGAAAGCCATAAATCATCATTGGCACACTTAAAACTTTCATTGGAAAATTTAGGAAGTTGACCAGAACCTTGAAGACTTTCTGAATTTACTAAAGCAGGTGGCATGAGCTCTAAATAACCATTTTTTGAATGTATATCCAGCATGAAATTAATTAAAGCTCTTTCTAATCTGGCTCCATTACCTGTAAGAGTAATAAAACGACTTCTTGAGATTTTTGTTGATTTTAAAGAATCAAAAATATTTAAATCTTCCCCAATTTCCCAGTGAGATTTAAAATTCTCTTTTTTAAAATGATCTCCCCAAACTTTTATTTGTATATTATCTCTTTCACTTTCCCCCAAAGGTGCATCTTCACTAGGGAAATTAGGTAACCTTGAAATCTCATCATATATTTGCTTATCTAATATTCTTTTCTTATCTTCAAATTCAGCAATTTTGTTTCTATATTTGTTCCCTTCATCCTTTAATTTATTAAGCTCTTGAGAATTAGGGTTGTTCGAGTTACGTATTTCTTGACCAATTAGTTTGCTTAGTTTCTTACTTTCTGATTGAAGAGTTGATATTTCTATATCAATTTCTTTTTTTTGAATAGTTAATTTGTTTATATGAGAAATATTAAAACCTTTTCCTCTTAAGGACAAAAATTTTTCAACAAATGTTGGATTTTCTCTTATTAATTTTTGATCTAACACTCTTTTTTTATATACCTTAATAAGATAGTTAATTTAAAATCATTATCAGATGTTTTTGATAAAAAATTAATTTTTCCTAACTTATCTAATATCTTTATTTATTTCTTTTAAATTAAGATGCAGAACGTGCTCTTCCTGTAGAAGACCATTCTTTTAATAAATCAATTTGCTCTTTAGCTGTTCTAGATAATGGAACTAATTCAGAAATAGCCTTCATCAAATCTTTTTCTATTATTTCTCTATTCTCAGAGAATGAAAAGTGCATGCCTTCTATAACTGCCTGTTCAAGTTCTGCTCCAGAAAAGCCATCTGTTCTATCAATTATTGTCGAAAGTGGAAAATTATAACTTGGTCTTCTTTTTTTTAAATGCAAGTCAAGGATGCTCAATCTCTCTTCAGAATTAGGTAAATCCAGGAAAAATATTTCATCAAATCTACCTTTCCTAAGTAATTCTGCAGGAAGTCTATCAATAGCATTAGCTGTAGCAATTACAAATACAGCGGATTCCTTTTCAGCCATCCATGTCAGCAAGCTTGCTAGCACTCTTTGACTAGTTCCTCCATCGCTTCTTGCATCACCACCAAATGCTTTATCAATTTCATCTATCCAAAGAATGCAAGGCGACATGGCTTCAGCTCTTGAAATTGCTTCTCTAGTTCTTGCCTCGCTTGAACCCACAAGACTAGAAAATAATCTTCCTACATCTAACCTTAGAAGAGGCATTGACCAGCTCTTAGAAATAGATTTTGCTGTTAATGATTTTCCTGTTCCTTGTGGTCCTACAAGTAAGACTCCTTTTGGAATGGGTAGTCCATAGTCTCTTGCTTCATTTGAAAAGGCCCTATACCTTTGTTTAAGCCAAATTTTTAATGCTTTTAATCCCCCAATATCGTTTTGACTTGATTTACTTTCAAAAAATTCTAATATTTCACTTCTTGCTATAACTTGTTTCTTCTCCTCAAGTATGTCCTGAAGATCATCTTTACTTATTTTTCCTCTTTGAGTAAGTGCTTTTGCAGTAACTTGCTTTACTTTTATTTCGCTTAATCCACTAGAAGCTATGGCAAGTTCATTTAAGTCTTGTTCGTCTAAATTTGAATTAGTATTAATAGCAATTCTTTCTATTAGATTTTTCAATTCTTTTTGATCAGGTAAAGGCAGGTCAATTATTGTCATTAAATCATCCAATTCTTCTGATGATGGAAAAATATGAGAACTAATAATTATATTATGACTGGTTTCCTTAAGATCATAAGATAATTCTTTAATTGTCCTACTTATAGAAGGATCATCATAAAATTTATGAAAATCTTTTATTAATAATATTGTTGATAATTCTGAATTTTGTTCCTTGATCCAATTAAGAACTCCTAATGGGTTGTTAGAAAATTTACCTTCCTCATTTAATACACCTTTAATTCCGTTAACACAATCCCATCGTACAAACCTTTTAACATTCAATCTATCACATGAAAAATTTAGGATCTTTTCTAATCTTTCTTCTTCTTTAGTCTTTATCCAAATTAATGAGGTTCTTGATTTTATAAGTAATTCTAAATTTTTACTCCAAGATTCCATTTCTCATTAAAAATAAACTATTTTTTACTATTAGGTTCAAATGGTAATCTTTTCTCGGATATAGTAGCAGCAGTAGTATTTATAACTGCGTTTTTGTTCTGTAATTGATCATCAAGAATCTTTTGAAGATTCTCAGGTAAAGCCTCTTTATTAAGGAGAAAGGTTTGAAATGCTTGGAAGATGTTGGCTACAACCATATAAAGCAATACACCAGCGGGAAGTGGAAAAAATAAGAACATTCCGGTAATCATTATGGGTGTTATTTTGTTAGCTGTAGATTGTTGGGGATTAGCGGGCATTCCTTGCCCAGACAATACCTGTGAGAGTAATAGAGTTAAACCAAAGGCTCCAACTAAACCAGCTATATCCCAATTTATTGAACCATCTACATAAAAGCCAACCTGACCAAGAGCTTTAATAAAAAGGAATCCACTCTTTGCCGCTAAACCAGGTATTTTAGCCTCAATTGTTGCATCTCCAGGTTTGATAGCTGTTACTAAGCCGTCTTGTGAAATCTTTAGATTTTCAGAACCTTTTGAAACTTTCCAGGTAGGCTGAAATTTGGAACCATTATCGAATTTTGACAAAACTTCTGAATAACTTGTACCGTTTGTTGTCTGAAGATTTATCTTGACTGATTCATCTGCTCCTAGCTTTGTTCCATTTGGTAAAGAAGCAATAACTGGGAAATGAGATTTTTCAGTTATAAATATTGAGTGCCTAGCTGATTTATAAGGTTTAGGGTCAATAGCAGCCCTTTCGTCTTGAGGAACAACTTTTAAATTAATATTGTATGGGACATCTGCGAAAGGAGAGCCTCTTAAAGTCGCAAATAATGCAAATAAAACAGGCATTTGAACAATCAAAGGTAAGCAACCTGCTAAAGGACTACCAAACTCATTCATTAATTTACCTAATTCTTCTTGCTGTCTCTTTGGATCTCCTGAAAACTTAGATTTTATTTCTGCTTGTCTTTTTTGCATTACTGGCTGAGCTATTTTCATTCTTCTTGCGCTTCTTATAGATCCAGCGCTTAAAGGGAAAAGTGCAATTCTGATTACAACTGTTAGTGCAACGATAGCTAAACCGTAGCTAGGTACTACACCATAGAAAAAATCTAGAATCGGGATAAGTAGCTTTTCTGAAATGAACCCGATCACAATATTAAAAAAGAGATAATTTTACTAGACATTTTATTGTACAGGATAAAAAGGTTTTTGTAATTAATTTAATTATGATTTAGTAGTAAAACCCTCTACCTCTTTGAGCTTTGTTTTTTGCAATCTTTTAACAATATTTTCTTCAATAAACTTTTGCTTTTCTCTAAATAAAGGTAAGGATTTCATTTCAACCTTTGCACCGTCCTTAAGAATAAGAACCATATCACCATATGATCCAAAGCCTCTTGGAATAGATCTTATCTCATCAATATTAGTTAATGAAACCTGGGTTTTATTTTTACCAAACCATCCACCATCAATAGTTATTCGCTTATTTGTAATTTTATATCTTAACCATAAAGCTCGAACTATTGCTGCGAAAGTAAAAGGCAAACCTAGAAGTGTTAATCCTGCTAGTAAATTAATTATTAGATCACTTTTTGCAGGCCCCCCTTCATAAAAAGTTTCTTCATTCATGTTAATCATTTGATTAGACCAGATTTAAGCATTAGAAATTGAAATTCCTCCAAAAGTTTACTTTTGTCATTGTAGAAATCTCCAATTTTTAGGTTAACAAGTAACCAATATGGTTTGTGGTTCCTATCTTCCTGGATATTTTTTAATAAGTATTCATGCAATACTCTTCTAATTTTATTTCTTTCTACAGCTTTTTTCGAAACTTTTTTACTTATTGCTATAGCTACTTTGAAATTGTTTGAGGAGTTACTAAGTCTATGGGATATAAGAATTTCTTGGTTAGATCTTGCAATCTTAAAAGTCATTAATTTCCCGTAATACTTTACAGAGTTTCTATGTATATAATCAAAAGTCCTATGACCTTTTAAACGCATTGATTTTGGTAAGGCCATGTTTAATTATTTCAGACCGCAATTCTTTCCCTACCTTTTTGTCTTCTGCTTTTAATAACTCTTCTACCAGTATGTGAACGCATTCTTACTCTAAATCCAGATACACGTTTTCTTTTTCTTGAAGTTCCGCCAAAAGTTCTTTTAGTCATTGTTTTAATTATCCATTATTAATTTATCATTTAATCGATCACTATAGTCGCGCTTCCCAAATAACTTGAGACGGATTTGCCTACGTATTGCCCGTAAGAATGAAATTGATATAGTCCAGATTTTCTTGGGTTGAAAACTTTTAAGACAATGGCATAACTATCTTTATTAAATGGAATTGGTCTGTAAGGGTAAAAAACTAATGATGTGTTATCTTCTTTTATTTCTATATCAGCAGGTATATTATCAATACATTTTGTTCTAGTTTCAAAACCACCTATCTTTACCTTGCAAAGACTTATATTACTTTTTTTTAATTTTGTTTTAAAAGATTTAGGTATAGCTAAATTAACCTTTAAGATCTCATCTTTTCTATCAGAGGGTCTTAAGAAAAAATAAATGGTATTTCTAAATTTCCTTTGGTTTTCCTTCTGAAACCATTTTAATCTTCTATAACCAGAATCTTGGTCCCATTGAAACTCTAAACCTGCTTTAGATTCTGAGATGTTAGTAAATACTGGAACTAAGAAGAATATTGGAGTGATTAACAAAAACTTGAATTTTTTAAAATTCAAAGAAAAACTCTTTTTTATTCTAAACATTGACTTAATAGTGATTTAAATGGAGAAATTAATAATTTATTTAATTTAGGTTAACATCTATCTTGTCTTAATTTTGAAGCGCCCCTTAAATAAGGATGTTTTATAGGCGTATTTGCGGGTAATAAAACTTGGGCCATTAATCTTATACAAAAATCAATATCATTTGGAACATACATTTGTTGACAATCTAGAAAAGCAACAGAATCTAAGCCATTACATTTTCTAGCTATTGAAGCAGGAAAACATGCATCTAAATCTTTTGTCACAGTAAAAATAATAGATAATAAGTTTTTTCTTAAAAGATTATTACGTGAAATTAATGCATCAATTAATTCAACTACAGCATTCTCAATTTCTTCAACAGAATTGCCATTGGCCGTTGTGGCTCCTCTAATGAAAGTGTATTTATAATCACCTTTATTTTGTTCAAGCATGTTGATTCAAGGCTTATATAACCATAGTATTTTATTAGAAGAATTAATCTCGAAGCAGATATTATGTATTACTTTATCTATAATTTTACTTCCGGGAATAATTCCAAGTATTTTCTTTTTTTTCTTCCCAAACGTTAATGGCTCCATTTTCGAGTCAATGTTAACCATCTTTGCTGCAATTTCCCTTGCAACAAATTCATCTCCAATTTCATCAACTAAACCTAATTCTTTGGCTTGTGTTCCAGTGAAAATTCTTCCATCAGCAAATCTCTTTACCTCTTCGATAGGTAAATTTCTTCCTTCTGCGACTGCCTCAGTAAATTGTTTATAGCTTTCATCAATTAAGGTTTGTAGTAGATTTCTACCTTCCTCACTTAAAGGTTTATCTGGAGAGAGAATATCTTTATAAATCCCACTCTTAACTGTCTCAAATTTGATGCCAATTTTATCTAATAATTGAGATAAATTATTTCCTCTTATAATCACACCAATAGATCCAGTAATTGTTCCTGGATTTGCAACTATTTTGTCAGAGGCTACCGCAATATAAACTCCTCCTGAAGCAGATATGTTTCCAAAACTAGCAATTACTTTACATCCTTTGTCTTTTAGTCTTTTAATAGCAGAGTATATTTCTTGGCTATCTCCAACAGTCCCTCCTGGAGAATCAATTCTTACAATTAATGCAGGGAATTCTCTTTCCTCAATTTGTTTAAGAGCTTTAAGGATGGAAACTCTTGTCGAACTTGTAATCGGCTCATCAATTACTACACGAGCCATTCTTTTTTTTGACTTTCGTCTAAAAGGCCAAATCATTCTTTTAAGGTAAAAAACATGAAACTACTTTAAAAAGACTATCAGCAGAACTAATGAATTCAATCCTAAATTGGTTTTTAATGATACTCCCTTTCGCACTTTGGGGGACTTCAATGGCGGCAATGACACCCCTAGTATCCAGTGCTGGGCCTGAGTTGGTCGCTTCATTAAGATTACTTCCTGCAGGAATTCTTGTTCTTATTACAACATATTTGTTTAAAAGAGATTTGAAAATTTACAGGTGTGATTTGAAGTGGTTTTTAGTTTTTACCTTTGTTGACGCTACTTTATTTCAATTATTTTTGACATATGGGATCTCAAAAACTGGTGCTGGTTTAGGGTCAGTGTTAATTGATTCTCAACCTCTTTTGGTGGCAATTTTGGCAAGGGCAATATTTGGTAATTTAATTAATCCCATAGGATGGTTAGGGCTGCTTTTTGGTTTGGGGGGGATAGTATTTTTAGGAGTTCCAAAAGAAATTCTAGAAAATTTGTGGTTAATGTCTGATAAGAGTATTAGTGATGTTGCTTTTAATGTAGGGGAACTATGGATGCTTGCTGCTTCACTTGCGATGGCATTAGGAACAATTTTAATTAGATTCACCTGTACAAAAAGTGATCCAGTTGCTGTAACTGGATGGCACATGGTTTTAGGGAGTGCCCCTCTAATAATTAAACATAGCTTGCAAACAAATTTCCAATTAATACCAGATTGGTCAATATTTGATTGGACACTTATGACATTTGCCAGTATCTTCGGGGGAGCTTTGGCATATGGATTATTTTTCTATTTTGCTAATAATAAAGAAATTACTGGTTTCAGCACTCTTGCATTCTTAACTCCTGTATTTGCTCTTCTCACAGGAGGTGTTTGGTTGGATGAAAGACTGACATTTATTCAATGGATTGGAGTCGTCTTTGTTCTTATTTCAGTATTCTTTGTTAGTCAGAGAAAGTCTTTATGGGAAAAGACAAATACTTAGAGTACTATTTTAATAGTATTCAAGGATAAATAATTCAATAATGAGGATTGTTTTAATTAGTACCCCAATAGGCTTTTTAGGTAGTGGCAAAGGTGGAGGTGTTGAGTTAACTTTAAATTCTTTAGTAACAGGATTGCTCTCACTTGGCCATTGCGTAGATGTTGTAGCTCCGAAAAATTCTAAATTGTTTGATATTAATAAAGAAGCAAAACTACATTTAGTTGAAGGTGTAGAGCAAGTTAGTTGGCAACATCAGAATTATTATTCTCCTGCAATTATTCCAGATAATTCTTTATTATCAGGGATGCTAGAAAAGGCAATATGTATAGGAAAGAAAGCTGATATATTATTGAACTTTTCCTATGATTGGTTGCCTATTTGGATGACCCTTAACTTAAACATTCCAATTGCTCATCTTATTAGTATGGGTTCTGAAAGCTCAGTTATTAGTAATTTAATATCAAGGGTGCACATCCAATATCCATATAATTTTGCTTTCCATTCAAACACACAAGCTTGTGATTATCCTTTTATTAAAAACCCAATTATTGTTGGAAATGGTTTTGAATTGAAAAATTATATATTTCAAGGTAACAAGGATGGCCCTCTGGCTTGGGTTGGAAGAGTAGCCCCAGAAAAAGGTTTAGAGGATGCTGCTTATGTCGCTAATAAACTTGGAGAAACACTGAATGTTTGGGGGATCATACAAGATGAGTCCTATGCTTCAAAAGTTGAACAATCATGCACTTCCGGCTCAATAGATTGGAAGGGTTTTTTAGAAACTGATAAGTTACAAAAAGAACTTGGTAAATGTAGAGCTTTATTAAATACTCCAAAATGGAATGAGGCTTATGGAAACGTTATAGTTGAAGCTCTTGCCTGCGGGGTACCTGTAATAGGTTATAAAAGAGGCGGTCCTAGTGAAATTATTCAGCATGGGGAAACAGGTTTTCTTGTCGAGCCTAATGATAAAGATAGTATGCTCTCATACTTGCAGATTATTAATAAAATAAATCGTAGAGATTGTAGGGACTGGGTTGAAAAGAATGCCTCAACAAACATATTTGCTAATAGAGTTGTGAAATGGCTTACTAAAGTTATTAAGGAAAATTAATTTAAATTAAGGTTATAAAAATGATGCTCTTTAAGTCCAAAAAAAGGTTTTTAACTTTTTTTATAGTCTTTCTTTCTGGAATAAGTATTTTTATTTTAGGTCTAGGTTCAACTGGATTAGTAGATGAAACCCCTCCACTTTTTGCAACAGCTGGTAGAGCGATGAGTGAATCTGGTGATTGGTTAACTCCTAAAGTAAATGGTATTTATCGTTTTGATAAGCCTCCTTTAATTTATTGGCTAATGGGTTTTTTTTACTCTCTGCCGAAGAATGAAATATGGGATAGCTTTGGCACTCTATCAGCAAGACTTCCCTCAGCATTGGCGTCATTATTTTTAATGATAATGATAGGAGATACAATATTTGTTGGTTCACAAAAAGAGGATAGAAAATTTATCTTGTCAATAGTGGGTTCTTTAGCATTTGCTTTGTCTCCACTTGTAGTTATTTGGAGTAGAACAGCAGTAAGTGATGCACTATTGTGTGGGAATTTGGGCATTAGCCTTCTTTTGTTTTGGCGAAGGATGGCAAGTGATAAAAATGAAAAATGTATTTCTGCTTGGATTTTTCTGGGTTTTGCGATTTTAACAAAGGGACCTGTAGCTATTGTTTTGGCAATATTTACTATCACATTGTTTTTCTTTACTCAAAAAGACTGGAGAAATCTGTTCTCAAAAATAAATCCTAAATTGGGTTTCCTATTAACATTTTTAATTAGTTTTCCATGGTATCTTTTAGAGCTAATTAAGGAAGGAAAGCCTTTTTGGGACAGCTTTTTTGGTTATCATAATTTTCAAAGATATACATCAGTTGTAAATAGTCATTCTGAACCGATTTGGTTTTTCTTTTACATTATGATATTGGCGTCTTTACCTTTTACTCCTTTTTTGTTTCACGGCATATTTGAAGCTTTTAAAGAACTATTCAAAAGTTTTAAAGAAGTCTCTGACTCTTCTGAAACTCTTTTTATTTATTCTTTATGCTGGGTTGTAGCCGTTTTTATTTTCTTCAGTATTTCTGCAACTAAACTACCAAGCTATTGGTTACCTGCAACTCCAGCTGCAGCAATTTTGGTAAGCAATAGTTTTTTAAAATTTAAAAATCAAAATAAAAACTTTTCATATTTATTTACTTTTAACATTTTAATACTGTTTGGATTATCGATAGCATTTTTCTTTTCAAGTTTTTGGTTAGGCTTGATAAATGATCCTGAAATGCCAAATCTTGCATTTGATTTAATAAGTTCAGGGATAATTCTGAAAGCTAAATTATTTTTCTTATCATTAGCTATTTTTGCATTAATTTTATATTTCATTAGATCCCAAAATACACTTTTATATCTTCAAATTTTATTATTAATTGGACAATTATTTTTGATGCCCCCAATTAGAAAATTAGGAGATACTTCCAGA
>QCIF01000024.1 GCA_003216835.1 Prochlorococcus sp. AG-402-K10
GATCCGATGGAAAGATTAGAAATTCATAGAAAAATACAGGGACTTCCTAGAAACTCAGCCCCTTCAAGAGTACGGAATAGATGCTGGGCAACAGGTAAACCAAGGGGAGTGTATAGAGATTTTGGATTATGTAGAAACCAATTAAGACAAAGAGCTCACAATGGTGAATTGCCTGGGGTTGTAAAATCAAGTTGGTAATTGACTAACTTTTATTAAATTAAAGAATTTCTTTTATTTTATTTATTTTATTTTTTTTTAATAAAACATTGTGATACCAAGAGATTAGAGCTATTTTTCCCATTATTTTGGAATATCTTTTAACACCTTATTTAAATAAATTACTCAATATGTCCCAATTAAATGTAAGAATAAATCATGTATAGATTTATAATTTAAAAAGTGGAAGGACAAAATAAGTCGATCACGTTTGATGGACGAGAGATACGACTAACTACAGGACTTTATGCCCCTCAAGCAAATGGATCCGTAATGATCGAATGTGGGGACACATCTTTATTAGTTACCGCGACAAAAACTGCAAAAAAAGAGCCAGCAGATTTTCTACCTCTTATTTGTGATTATGAGGAGAAACTATATGCAGCCGGTAGGATCCCAGGTGGCTTCATGAGAAGAGAAGGCAGACCTCCTGAAAGAGCAACTTTAATTGCAAGGTTAATAGATAGGCCAATGAGACCACTCTTCCCAGTTTGGATGAGAGATGAGATACAAATTGTTGCTTCTTGCTTATCACTAGACGAGAGAGTACCTGCGGATGTTCTTGCAGTCACTGGAGCTTCTATAGCAACATTGTTGGGTGAAATACCATTTTATGGACCAATGGCAGCAGTTAGAGTTGGGCTTTTAGGCGATGATTTTATTTTAAATCCAAGTTACCGAGAGATCGAAAAAGGTGATCTGGATATAGTTATAGCTGGATCGCCAGACGGCATAGTTATGATTGAAGCCGGTGCAAATCAACTCTCAGAGCAGGACACTATTGAAGCAATAGATTTCGGATACGAGGCCGTAACAGAACTAATTAAAGCTCAAGAAGGACTCCTAAAGGAATTAGGAATAAAACAAGTAAAGCCTTCAGATCCAGAAGAAGAAAAAACTTTAGCAACATATTTAGAAAAGAACTGTAGTAAACCCATAGATCTAGTTTTAAAGAAATTTGACCAATCTAAAGAAGAGAGAGACTTAGAGTTAGATAAAATAAAAGTTGATTTACAAAGCAAAATTGATTCTCTTAAAGATGATAATCAAATAAAAATCATAACTTCCGAGAATGATAAATTACTTCATTCTGATTTCAAAAAACTAACTAAAAAGTTGATGAGGTCTCAAATCATTAATGAAGGTAAAAGGGTTGATGGAAGAGATCTAGACGAAGTCAGAAAAATTTCTGCTGCTGCTGGGATTCTCCCCAAAAGAGTTCATGGATCAGCATTATTTCAAAGAGGATTAACTCAAGTCCTATCAACAACAACACTTGGAACGCCAAGCGATGCTCAAGAAATGGATGATCTTAATCCAAGTACAGAAAAGACATACCTACATCACTATAACTTTCCCCCATATTCTGTTGGGGAAACAAGACCAATGAGAACTCCAGGAAGAAGGGAAATTGGACATGGAGCCTTAGCGGAGAGAGCAATAATACCAGTTCTTCCCGGCAAGGAGACGTTCCCATACGTTTTAAGAGTCGTCAGTGAGGTATTAAGCTCTAATGGTTCCACCTCGATGGGATCAGTATGTGGAAGTACACTCTCTTTATTAGATGCTGGTGTTCCTCTAAAAGCACCTGTAGGTGGAACAGCGATGGGTTTAATCAAGGAAGGGAAAGAAGTTCGAATTCTTACAGATATTCAAGGGATTGAGGACTTTCTTGGAGATATGGATTTTAAAGTTGCTGGGACCGAGAAAGGTATAACAGCACTACAAATGGATATGAAAATAACAGGTTTATCAGTTTCTGTAATTTCTGATGCAATAAAAAAAGCAAGGCCTGCGAGATTGCATATCTTAGAAAAAATGCAAGAGGCAATTGATCAACCCAAAGAATCTCTTTCACCCCATGCCCCTAGGCTTTTAAGCTTCAGGATTGATCCAGAGCTTATAGGTACAGTGATCGGACCGGGAGGAAGAACGATTAAAGGTATTACAGAAAGAACAAATACAAAAATAGATATAGAAGATGGTGGCATCGTAACAATTGCTTCTCATGATGGTGCAGCAGCAGAAGAAGCTCAAAAAATAATAGAAGGTTTAACTCGTAAAGTGCATGAAGGTGAAATCTTCTCAGGTGTTGTAACGAGAATCATTCCTATTGGTGCTTTTGTTGAGATACTTCCTGGGAAAGAGGGGATGGTTCACATATCGCAATTATCTGAAGCTAGAGTAGAGAGAGTTGAAGATGTTGTTAGGCAAGGAGATGAGGTAACAGTAAGAGTAAGGGAAATTGATAGTAGAGGAAGAATTAATCTTACTTTGAGAGGTGTTGCCCAAAATGGTGGGATGTCTTACCCTGAACCGACTCCAACTCCAGTAGCTCCTCTTAATTAATAATTAAGAGGATATAATTTATTTTTGTGGATAATTTCTTTAATTTGAAAACAAAGTTTTCCATGACTCTGATTATTATTTGAAGCGATAATTACTCCTCCTTGCTTGAAGTCTTGCTGGAAATAATTTAAATCCTCATTTTCTAAATTTGTAATAGCTCCTCCAGCCGTCTTTAAAATAGTCTCTGGAGCGGCAAAATCCCAATCCTTTGGTGAACTTTCCCCAGGTAAGCTCATACAAATATAAATATCACTTTCACCTCTAATTATTGATGCAATTTTACACCCTATACTTCCCATAATTATAGTTTTTTCAAATTTGATTTGTTCAATTAAGTTTCTTAAAGCCTTATTCCTATGATTTTTACTAGTTACTAAGGTCATTTCACTCAATTTTTTATTTACAGATAAATTAGTTTTTCTGTTTGGATTATTCCTTCTTTCGCACCAAACTTTTTCGCCATTTGCTAACCATAATTCATCTTTTTCAGGGATTAGGACAACTCCAAGAAAAGGTTTTTTTTTATAATTAAGTGCAAAATGCATAGCATAATTGCCCGTTCCTTGTATGAAATCTTTAGTCCCATCTAAAGGATCAAGAACCCATACCCACTCCTCATCTATATTGCAATTATTAAGATCTATCTTTGCATTTTCTTCACTCAAATATTTCCAACAAATATTAGGGTATTTATCCTGCATTCTTTTTAGAATTAATTCATTAACCTCTAAATCAGCTATTGTGACAGGATCTGTAGCATTTTTATTTTTTATTATGTTAGTTTTATCATCCAATTTCTGCAGAATTTGAGAATAATGAAGCAAAATATCTGCAGCCTCCCAGCTGAAAATTCTCAGATCATCGATAAGATTATGAATATCTACTCCTAATGGTAATTTATCCACGAAATGAATACTAAATCCTCATTATCTCATAGAGGGCAAGAACCTGAGAATAGCGTTTTGTATATTGTTGGAACTCCAATTGGGAATTTAAATGATATTTCATCTAGAGCTTTAGCAATTCTAAAAAATGTTTCTCTAGTGGCATGCGAGGATACTAGACAAGCAAGCAAAATAATGAATAAGTTTAAAATAACTAATAATCTTATAAGCTTTAATAAACATAATTCTTTTACTAGAATTCCAAAAATAGTTAATGATCTTAAATCAGGGAAATCGATAGCCCTAGTCAGCGATGCAGGAATGCCTAGTATTTGTGACCCAGGAGAAGATCTAGTAAGAGAAGCAAAGTTAAATGGAATAGATGTTATCTGTATCCCAGGTCCATGTGCTGCAATAAACGCCCTTATTTCAAGTGGGATGCCATCCTCAAGTTTTGTTTTTGAAGGTTTCCTACCAAAGAAGAAGAAAGAAAGAGAAGAACTACTGCTAGATATAAGTAAGAACAATAAAACTACAATTTTATTTGAGTCCCCTCATCGTCTCATAAAACTTTTAGAAGAATTAAAAGAATTTTGTGGAGGAGATAGAGAGATACAAGTTTCGAGAGAGTTGACTAAAAAGTTTGAGGAGCACATTTGCTCAAATATTAATGATGTACTAAGGCATTTTGAAACTAAAGTAATCTTGGGAGAAATAACATTAGTGATAAAAGGCAAAGAAAAAAATAAAAACTTAGATTTTGATAAATCATCAGTTAAGAAAGAGCTACACGAATTAATTAAAGCGGGGTTAAGCCTATCAGCAGCATCTAGTTATTTAGCAAAAAAGAAAAACCTTACCAAAAGCATCGTTTATAATTTAAATTAAAAATGCAAATAAAATTTAAACAGATGTTTTTACTATATAAAAAAATATTTTTCGCAATTTTATTTAATACCACCTTATTTATATTCTTAATTGTAGGTATTCAAAATAGTTCAAAGAAAAGTAAAGTAAATTTTTTTGAAATTGAATCTGTAAATTTACCAATTAGTTTTATTGTTGGTGTGAGTTTTATATGTGGATCAATTGCAGGATGTGTTACTAATCTAAATTTTAATAATCCTCAAGATTGAAATTCTAAAGAGCTATTAAATTTTTATCACTAATTATTCTTGATATTCCTCGTGAAATTAAAATTGGAGCAACAATTTTAAATACATTAGGATTAGGTACCTTAATAACTTTTTGATCTTTATTACAACATCTTTTGGCAATTTTTAAATCAAAATAAATCTCTATAGTTTTTCTATTTAAATCACTTGTAGATAGAAAATGCCATTCAGGGTAATCTTTTAGAAGTTTTGTTTCTAATTCAATTGTCTTATCAACAACCATATATACAATCTTTGGGAACTCCATATCTGATATTGGAACAGAAGATAAATCTTTCTGTGGGACATTGTCAATTTCTTGATCTAAAGGAATAATTTCTGTAAAAGGAGTAAATTGAAAAGAATCGTCTAATGTCTCATCATTATTTAGTTCTTTTTTATTAAATATATCTTTATGAGTAAGATCTTTTGGTGAATCATCTTTAACTTTATTATTGCCAAGTTTTAATTTCTTGATTAAAGAATAATTCTTAGACTCATTTCTAATAAATAATTTTTTATACTCTTTTTCTCCTAGAATTTTCTTTAAATTCCTAGAAATTGTTAATTTACTGCAACTAAATTCATTTGATAATACATCAATAGTTTTCCCATCAGCAAAACTACTTAGAATATCTTCTTTTTGTTTCACCGAAAGTCTTTTAGCCAAAATAAAGCAATATTTATCTTACATTCTATAAAATTTCTTTTAAAAACTGCAATTTACTAATTTATGTTTAGGGAAATAGATATAAAAAAATTATGTTTATTGTATAGTCAATAACCTTCGGATATAATAACTAAGTGCTTCCTTAGCTCAGCTGGATAGAGCAACTGCCTTCTAAGCAGTGGGTCAATGGTTCGAATCCATTAGGAAGCGTAATTTAAAAAAAAATGTATCTATTACACAATTTCTTTATTGGGATAAGAAAATTTATTATTAGGATTTTATTTAGAGAATATCCGAATAAACTTTTGAAAGCTTCTATTATTACTGAGGAAAAATCAACTAAAAGAATCAATTTTATATCTAGTTCTGATAATTTCAGGGTATCAAGAAATATGTTTAGAAAATGGAAACTATATAGTGAATTTAAAAATATAAACTTAAATATCTATTCCAATAATCAAGTTAATGAATTTATGAAAGAAAATTTTGAGGATGATTTAATATATGAAATTTATAAAAAATCTATCTTACCTGTTCAGAAAATTGATATATTCAGAATTTGCTGTATTTATTTATATGGAGGTATATGGTTGGATTTAAAATCTGAAATTAATATTGATAAAGTTGTTTCAAAATATGATGAATCAGAATCTAATGGGATATTAATTTATGAACCTAGAAAAATTGAAATAATAAATCTTTTAGGCAATAAACACTTAAAGACCTTCGAACATGTTATACATAATGGATTTTTCTTCCTGCCAAAAAAATCGAAATTCCTAGAGAAACTTTTATCCAAAATAAAAAAAGACTTTTTATATTTCCAAGATATAGTTTTTAAATATCCAAAGCAGGGGATAATGAACCTTACTGGTCCGCATCAATTTACAAGGACATTCCATGAATTAGATAAAACAGAAAGACCAAAGCTTGTCTCTCATGAAGAGATAGATTGGATATATCTTTCAAGGTACGGTGAATTTATATCACCTTTTAATATTTTTAGAAAACACTATTCATCACTTAAAGAATTAAAAACCATAGATTCTAAAAAGTATTTTTATTTAAAATAGATTTCTAATTTCTTATATGCTATATGTGCAATTAATTAAGTTAACCAACTCATAGGACTTATAAAAATATATAAATATAATAAATAACAGTAAGAGAAAGTATGTTTAAATTACAAAATATCAAGTCATTAGAAGCTATTAATCTGGAAAGATTTGGTTATTTTTGTTTTCTAGCTGGAATCTTTTTTCTTGCTTCAGCCGTGGGAATATCTGTTTTACTTCTAATAATTTCATTATTTGTTAGTTTTCTAAAGCCAGCTCAATTTTTTAAAGACAAATGGAACTATCCCTTGTTTATAAGTGCATTTTTGATGTTAATAAGTGTTTTTATTCATTTTCAAACAACTAATAATTACTCCAATTCAGGCTTAGATCCAAAACTTTCATTACTAGGATTAATAAATTGGTTTCCATTTTTTTTATCTTTTTGGGGATTTCAAAAATATCTTGATACACCTAAAAAAAGGATAACTGCTTCAAGACTAATAATATATGGATCAATGCCTGTTATCTTTTCAGGAATACTACAACTCTTAAATATTAATGGTCCATTCCAATTATTTTACGGATTAATTGTTTGGTTTCAAAAACCTCTTGCAGAAGTCGGATCAATTTCAGGACTTTTCAATAATCAAAATTATGCAGGATTATGGATGGTAATGGTTTGGCCATTTTGTATATCTGAACTTCAAAAAACAAAAAGACCTTTTTCTAAAAAAATAATTTTATTTATAGTATGTTTTTTATTTGCCTCATTTATATTTCTTACAGATTCAAGAAATGCAATATTAGGATTGATTATTTCCTCCCCGATAGTATTAGGTTCGTCAAGTTTATTCTGGTATTTACCAACTATAATATTTTGTTTTTTACTTTTAGCTTTAACAGTTTTTCCAATATTCCCAATCGAAATTCAAGTATTCATGAA
>QCIF01000025.1 GCA_003216835.1 Prochlorococcus sp. AG-402-K10
TCCATACTGAATGATTACATCATTAAAGCCAATTAATTTCCTTATCAAAGCACATATCTTATTAGCATCTCTAGCTTCACATGTTTTTCCAGTTCCAATAGCCCAAATAGGTTCATAGGCAACTATAAGATTAGAAGGATCCGTGTTCTCCAAGCCCTGTTCTACTTGTCTAGTAATAACCCTATCAGCCTCTCCTCTTTCTCTTTGTTCAAGGGACTCACCGACACAAACAATAGGAGTCAGCCCACTCGCCTGGGCAAATACTGCACGTTTATTAATTTGCTCATCACTCTCACTAAAATATTTTCTGGGTTCACTATGTCCAACAATTGCATATTTCACGCCATGCTCGAGGAGCATTTTAGGAGATATCTCTGCTGTAAAAGCTCCTTGATCCTCCCAATGAATATTTTGACTAGAAATAGCTAAATAATCGAAATCTGAATAAATAGAAAAAGTTGAAATAGCAGTAAATGGTGGAGCAATAACAATTTTACGATCATTAGGAATATCTCTTATTAAGGGGAGAAGTTCTTCCAAATAATTCTTTGCTTCTGCACATGTCATGTGCATTTTCCAATTACCAGCGATTACAGATTTTCTCAAAATTGAATGGTCAAGAAAAATATACTAATATACCTTGTGCTGAATAAGCTAATTATTCAAATATTAATTCATTTTTTAGAAACATAACTTTATCTCCTCTATTTAGTTTTCTGCCTCTTCTTGTCTCAATTTTACCATTAACTTTAACAGAACCAGATTTAATTAGAAATTTTGCCTCACCTCCTGAGGATACTAAATTTTGCCATTTTAAAAATTGATCTAATTTCATAGTTTTATAAATCTAAAGGTTTTGATATTAATGAAGTAATATGAATAATAAAATATATAATATCTTGAGATTAATACCTCCAGTCAGACCCTATACAAATAGGTTTATAAAGGGTTTTATATGTATGCTTATTTATGTAGCTTGTTGGCCTTTGTTAGCATTTTTGGCTGGGAACTTAATCCCAGCAATTGGCTCTGGTAATCTTTCAAAAGTTTCTAGAATAATAGTTTGGTCTTTAATAGTATTTTTAATTCAGAAAATTTCACAATTTGGGCAAGATGTTTTTATAGCAAAACCTTCACTAGAAATAAGTGAAGTAATGAGAGGAAATTTATTTAGTAAAATTCAAAAGATAAGAATGAATTTTGTTGAAAAAATTTCAGCAGGAGATATTACGTATAGGCTTACAGAAGACGCAGATAGAGTAAGCGAAGTAATTTATAAAACAGTGCAGGATACTATTCCATGTACCTTACAATTAATAGCTGTAATAATATATATGTTTTATTTAGATTGGTCTCTAACATTATCCACTTTTGTATTAGCACCATTAATTATTCTTTCAGTTAATAGTTTTGGAAGAAGAGTTTTAATAGCATCTGAAAAAAGTCAAGAATCAACTAGTGACTTAGCAGGTTTAATAGGAGAATCCATAAATGGAATGTCGACAATAAGAGCATTTGCCGCCGAAAATTGGATTGAGAGAAGATTTAATAAAAGATTAATAGCTAATAAAAAAGCAAAATATAAAACATTAAAATTACTTGCTTTTCAACATCCAGTTGTAGGATTTGTTGAAGCATTCGGAATATTAGCAATTTTAGGTTTGGGAGCAGCAAGAATTAATCTAGGCCTTTTAACGAGTCAAGAATTTAGTAGTTTTTTTGCAGCAATATTAATGCTTATTGATCCAATAAGCCATGTAAGTACAAATTTTAATGACTATAAACAAGCAGAAGCATCTATAAAGAGATTGCAAAACATAAATTTAGAACCTATAGAAGATGATATAAAAAATTTAAAAAGGATAAACAATCTTGAAGGTAAGATAGAATTCAAGGAAGTAAACTTTGAATACGAAAAAGATAATCAAGTTCTTAAAAATATAAATTTAGAAATTAAAAAAGGAGAAGTAACTGCATTCGTCGGAGCTTCGGGGGCTGGGAAAAGTACTATGATGGCTCTAATATTGAAATTCTTAACTCCTAGTAAAGGGGAAATTTTTATTGATAACAAAATTTTAACTTCATTAAATACAAAAGATCTCAGGAAGAACATTGCATTAGTACAACAACAGCCGTTTTTATTTTCAGGAAAAATTATTGACGTAATAAGAATGGGAAGAAGCTTTACGAAAGAGGAAGTTATAGAATCAGCAAAAATTGCAAATGCTCATAACTTCATTAAACAGCTACCTAATAAATATGAGACTAAGATAAGTGAAAGAAGCTCAAATTTTTCAGGAGGTCAAATCCAAAGGATAGCAATTGCAAGAGCAATCTTAGGAAACCCATCTGTTCTTCTTTTAGATGAGGCAACTAGTGCATTAGATGCAGAATCAGAAACTGAAGTACAAAAAGGTCTTAAAAGAGCTATGCAAAATAGAACGGTAGTTGTAATTGCTCATAGATTGGCTACAACTCAAGAAGCAGATAAAATTGTATTATTTGATAAAGGGGAAATTATTGACATGGGAAGACATATAGATTTACTTAATAAAGAAGGGATTTATAAAGAATTATGTGAAAAGCAATTAATAAATAATATATGATTTTATTTTAATTATTAAATAATAAAAATTATGAACGAAAACACTAATGACAAAAATAATCCTGTTTTGACTTTTGAGGGGAAAAAATATTTGATTAATAATTTATCAAGTGATATAAAAGAAACTATAAAAGGATTACAGATTGCTGAAACTCAGCTAAAAATGCATGAAGATACTTTGAAATTATTATCAATAAGTAGGAACTCATTAGCAAATCAACTAAAAGAAAAACTTAAAAACATTGAGGAAGTTTAAGAGTTATGTATTTCCTGCAAAGAGAAAGTATCAATCTTGTTTAGATGTAAAGATTTTATTGCTTTAATAGCTGCATTAGCTCCAGGGATAGTGGTAAATGTTGGTATATTATATTCTAAAGCAGCACGTCTAAGATATGCATCATCATGAATAGCTTGAGACCCTACCGGAGTATTAATTATTAATTGAATAAGTCCTGAACGAATTAGATCCTCAATATTGGGTCTACCTTCATGCACTTTCAATACTGTTTCAACATTTATTCCTAAATTAGATAAGTATGCGGCAGTACCCTTTGTAGCATTCAATTTAAAACCTAAAATTAATAATTCTCTAGCAATATTTTCAAGATTTACTTTATCTATATCATTAGTAGATAAAAAAGCTACCCCATTAGATGGGACTCCATTACCAGCTGCCAATTCTGACTTAGCATAAGCGAGACCAAAATCCTTAGCCAAACCCATTACTTCTCCAGTAGATCGCATTTCTGGACCAAGTAGAGTGTCAGAACCTGGAAATCTCTTAAAAGGTAAAACAGCTTCTTTAACTGCCTGAAATTTTGGAATGGTTTCTTTAGTAAAATTTACATCCTCTAATGAATGACCTTGCATTAACTGGGTTGCTAATTTTGCAATTGGTTTACCTATTGCTTTAGAAACAAACGGGATAGTTCTAGAAGCTCTAGGGTTTGCCTCAAGGATAAATATTTTATTTTCTTTATTATTTAAATTAGTTACTGCAAATTGCAAATTAATTAAGCCAACAACATTTAATTTATTTGCAATTAATTTTGTCCATTTCTTTACAGTTTCTAAGGTCGATTTTGAAAGAGAAATTGAGGGAAGACAACATGCTGAATCACCAGAATGTATACCAGCAGGTTCGACATGCTCCATAAGGCCTGCAATTACAACTGAACCATTTGAGTCACATAAGGCATCAACATCTATCTCAATAGCATTATTCAAATACTGATCTAAAAGTATTGGATGATCTGGAGAAACTTTAACTGCTTCGGAAATATATTTAGATAATTCATTTTCGTTTTTAACAATCTCCATAGCCCTACCACCCAAAACATAAGAAGGTCTTACAACTAAAGGGAAGCCAATATTTGTTGCTACAGTTTTTGCTTCTTCTTGAGTACGGGCTATACCATTTAAAGGCTGTCTAATATCTAATTCTTCAAGTATCTTAGTAAATTCCTCTCTATCTTCCGCCAAATCAATTGATATAGGTGAAGTACCCAAAATTTTGGATCCACTATTAACTCCATCTTTTGTTTTTAGCCACTCAAATAAAGGCAATGATAATTTTAGAGGAGTTTGTCCTCCAAATTGAACAATTAAACCATAAGGATTCTCAGCTTCTATTATATTTAAAACATCCTCTAAAGTTACTGGCTCGAAATATAAAATATCACTGGTATCATAATCAGTTGAAACGGTTTCTGGATTACTATTAACCATTATAGTTTTATATCCATTTGTTGATGCTTGATAAGAAGCATGGCAACAACAATAATCAAATTCTATTCCTTGACCAATCCTGTTTGGTCCTCCTCCTAGGATCATAATTTTTTTAGATTGATAATCATTTTTAGAAAAAATTTCATCATCAATAATATGTTCGTTTAAATTTATATAATAATCTTCATAAGTTGAATAATGATATGGAGTTGAAGACAAGAATTCAGCGGAACAAGTATCAACAGTTTTATAAACTGGAACTATATTCAAATTTTTTCTATGTTGTCTAACTTCAAAGAAATCAGAATCTGTTAAGTTTGCAATTTGTTGATCTGAAAAGCCGATTTGCTTCGCCTGTAAGATAGTATCTCTATCTAAATCAATAAGTTCTTTATTTTTTAAATATTGCTGTTCAAAATTATAAATATTACGTAACTTTTCAATAAACCACAAATCTATATTGGTAACTTCATTTATAAATGAGTTTGTCTTACCTAAGTGCATCGCTTTTTTGATTTGAAGAATTCTTTCAGCGGTAGGCGTTCTCAAACTATTATTCAAATCATTTTCATTGATAAATTCATCAAGAGATTCACATTCCCAACCAGATATACCTATTTCCAAAGATCTCAAGGCTTTTTGAAAAGATTCTTCAAAAGAGCGACCAATTGCCATTGATTCTCCTACAGATTTCATGGAAGTACTTAAGGTTTTTGAGGAACCCTTGAATTTTTCAAAAGCAAATCTAGGAATTTTAGTAACAACATAATCTATTGAAGGTTCAAAACATGCAGGTGTTTTTCTTGTAATATCATTAACTATTTCATCGAGTGTAAAACCAACAGATAATAAAGCTGCAATCTTTGCAATAGGAAATCCAGTAGCTTTGCTTGCCAAAGCTGACGATCTACTTACACGTGGATTCATTTCAATAACGATAACTTCTCCATTTCTAGGATTTATCGCAAATTGAATATTACTTCCTCCTGTTGCGACCCCTATCTCTCTTATGATTTTCAAAGAATAATCTCTAAGCCTTTGATATTCCTTATCTGTAAGAGTTTGAGCCGGTGCAACTGTAATAGAATCTCCAGTATGAACCCCCATTGGATCAAGATTTTCAATACTACAAACAATTACAACGTTGTCAGCAGTATCTCTCATCACCTCTAATTCAAACTCTTTCCATCCTATAAGTGATTTCTCAATCAATATTTGATTACTAGGACTTTCTTCTAAACCTGTTTTAGAAAGTTCGACAAATTCCTCAAGATTATATGCAATACCACCACCTCCTCCTCCCAAGGTAAAAGCAGGCCTTATTATCAAAGGAAATGAATTTATTTCCTTTGAGACTTGATTGGCTTCTGTTATGTTAGAAGCGATTCCTGAAGGACATACATTAACATTTATATTTGTCATCGACTCTTTAAATAATTTTCTATCTTCAGCTTTATTAATAGCTTTTAAATTAGCTCCTATTAATTCAACATTATTATTTTTCAAAAAATCTGACTCAGATAATTTAACAGCAAGATTCAACGCTGTCTGTCCTCCCATAGTAGGAAGAAGAGCGTCAGGCTGTTCCTTTAAAATAATTTGGGATACTATTTCAGGCGTTAATGGTTCAATATAGGTTTTGTTGGCAATATCAGGATCAGTCATTATTGATGCCGGATTTGAATTAATCAAAATGATTTCATAACCAGCTTTTCTTAAAGCTTTACAAGCTTGAGTACCAGAATAATCAAATTCGCATGCTTGTCCTATAACAATTGGACCTGAACCCAAAATAAGGATTCTTTTAAGATCACCTCTTTGAGGCATAATTAAAAAAATTATATTTATTTAATGCTACTTATAAATCATCAGATGTTAATCAAGTTACTTGAAAAGCAACATTTGTTTCTATAGTATTGATAGAAAATTATTTTTTATGAGCGAACTTCAGCGTCTAAAAAGTTTGTTGCCTCCAGAGAATGAAAGTTGGGTTTTTATTGAAGCAGCAGCAGCTTTAGACCCTCCACTTATAACTCTAGAAGAAATTGGTCGTGACGAAGTTGAAATCCAAATAGATTTAGATAAATGGGATAATTTTGCAATTGATCATAGGAACTTATTGTTTTGGCACGAAGTAGGAAAGATACAGAACGACACAATACCCAGAGATGGATGGGAA
>QCIF01000026.1 GCA_003216835.1 Prochlorococcus sp. AG-402-K10
GGTCAGTTTGCTATTCCAGTATTAGATAGTCAAGCTGTATGGATGAGTGGTACTCCAACAAAAATTGCTTACATGAATACACAAGATATGGCTAAAGTCATTGTTTCATCAGTAAATAACCCCAAGACCCATAGATTAAAACTGCCATTGGTTGGGCCTAAGGCTTGGGATTCAAACGAAGTTATTTCTTTATGTGAAAAATTTAGTGATAAAAAAGCAAAGATTTTTAGAGTTTCGCCTTTTATTATAAATGTTACTCAAAAAGTGGTTTCATTTTTTCAGGATTCTTTGAATGTAGCTGAAAGATTAGCTTTCGCTGAGGTTACCAGTAGTGGTATCCCTTTGGATGCTGATATGAGCAAGACCTATGAAATATTGGAGCTTAAAAAAGAGGATGTTACGTCTTTGGATAGTTATATTCAAGAATACTACCAGCAGATATTAAAAAGGCTGAGAGAAATGGAGGCAGATCTAAATATCGAAGAAAAAAAGAGACTTCCCTTTTAGGATTGCAATATTTGAGATATTCAGTACACTTGTACTAGCCATTTGAATATTTTCATGTCAGCTTCCAGAACTAAAAATCTTGAACGAAAACTTAATAATTATGAAAAAGAGGCAATATCGGAATTAAATAGTGTCTGCGGTTCCTCTTTATGGGAAAGTTTGGGATTTATGTTTTTTGACCAACTCGAAGATCCTGAAAAAATTGCAAAAGCTAATTTTTATTATGGCCAGCTTCAAATAATTAATGAAATTAAATTTTCAATTTAAGTACAATTGTTATTAAACTAATATGAATTGGCAGAAAAGTTGTTTAAGATAAATTTTGCTTATTCTTTTTCTGATAAAATAAGTTTAGAAAAATAATTTATTTAATGATTGAAACATCAGGTGTAATAGAAAAAGAGCAAGGTAATGGTTTTTATTTGGTTACTCTAGAGCAACCTGAAGGTCATCAATGTTTATGCAGAGCAGCGGGAAAATTAACGAAATTTAGGATTAAATTGTTGGCAGGAGATAAAGTACTTGTGGAAATAAGTCCATATGATTTAACAAGGGGAAGAATTACTTATAGAGAAAGAAACGCTGGGGGGGGTAGCTCTAAACCTTCAAATTTTAAGAAAAATAAATAATTTATGAAATTTAGAGTATATTTTTTATTGCTTGTTTAAATTCACTTCTTTGTTTTACTCCTTGCCATTGTTTTTTTAATAACTTTTCTTTAAAAAGCTGAACAGTAGGTGTTCCAATAATTCCGGCTTGTTTTGCAATTTCTTGATCTTTATCAATATCTATTTCTATACCTTGAACTGCACCTTCAAGTTCTTTTATAACTCGTTTTAACTGAGGTTTTAATACATGACATGGTCCGCAACTTGGTGAACTGAAAATAACTAAAAGAGGTTTTTTGCTTTCATGATAAAGTTTTCTTAATGCATAACTACCTTTCTGCCATTCCGAGTTTAAATCGAAGGTTTCTTCATTTACTTCTTCTTCATTGAAATCTGAAGAATTCAGTCTTTTTTCTGGTTCAGCTGTTTCTCTAACAATAGTCTTTGACAAGTTCTTCTCAGATAGCCATCTTTCAGTTGCTAATGCGGCCATACAGCCTGTTCCCGCGGCCGTAACTCCTTGTCTCCACTCTGAATCAACAACATCACCAGCAGCAAAAATCCCTTCAATAGATGTTTCGGGTCTACCAGATTTGCAGGCAATATATCCTTTTTTATCTAAATCAATTTTGTTGTCCAGAAACTTTGTATTAGGAGTATGCCCTATCGCATAAAAAAGACCCTTCACATTAATCTCACCTTTACCATCTTTAACGTTAATGGTCTCTATTTTTTCTAGCCAATCATTTCCATTAGCTTTCTCTACTTTTGTATTCCAGTGAATTTCAATTTTTGCATTAGCTGTTACTCTGTCAACCATTGCGGCACTAGCTCTTAATTTATCTGATCTAACTAGTAAATGAACTTTGCTTCCGTATTTTGTTAGATATGCGGCTTCTTCACACGCAGAGTCGCCTCCTCCAATAACAGCTAATTCTTCATCTCGAAATTGTGGAGTTGCCCCATCACAAATTGCACAAGCACTTATTCCTTTGCTCCAGAATTTATCTTCATTTTTTACACCTAATCGATTTGCACTTGCTCCAGTTGCAATAATAATTGAGTTAGCTTTTATAGTTCCATCTAAAGTTGTTAATTCAAATGGACGAACGTCAGTATTAATAGAAACGACATCACTTTCGTATAAGTTTGTACCCCATCTTTCAGCTTGAGCTTTCATTAAGTCCATCAATTCAGGGCCTAGTACGCCATCGGGGAATCCAGGATAATTTTCAACAAAAGTTGTAGTCATTAATTGTCCTCCAGGAATACCACCTGAATTAAAGCCAGTAACTAATAGAGGTTGAAGATTTGCTCTGGCTGCATATATTGCTGCTGTATAACCTGCAGGGCCAGAACCTATGATTACAACATTTTCTACACTTGAATCTTTTCTTTTATTTTCCATTTATTTTCTAAATTTTGATATTAATACTAATAAATTAACCTAAACAATAAAGATCTGTTCTCGTACGAATGATTTTTTGTTATTCGTTGACTTTTTGGTCTAACAAATCTTTTAATTCTTTTGGATAATTTAAAACAGAAGCTTTTAAGTTTTCATTATTTGCTCCAATATTTAATATCCATTCTCTAAATTCCTCTGCGATTGCATAACTATCTTCATATCTCTCTAAAGTATCCATAACGGAAATTCTGTTGGAAGCCCAACAGGTCGCTATATCAACCCTTCTTCGTAAGAAATTTTTCATTAACCTATTAAAGTTGGTTATAGATAAGCACAAGAAGTATTGAATGTATTGTCTAATAAGTTACAACTTTGTACTTTCAAACAATAATTTAATTATTAGTTTATATTTGACCGGCTTTTGACGTTAATTATAAAGAAAATATAAAGAATAAGAGTTAAACCGCTTCGCTGTGATTGGCAAGAAGTCTTTCAACTTCTTCGAATCCTTGTTTTGCAGAATTTATTGCAGTTTCCTCGCTAACTCTTTCTTCTGATACTAATTTTGCGGATATTTTTTTTAGAAGAGTTTCTCTCTTATCTCTTAATGAACTAACAATTTCTTCTTCGATAATAGATTTTATTGCTTTAGAAGTTATTTTTTTGTCATTGGCCTCTTCAAATGTACCTTGGACTAATTCCTGAATAAATAATCTATGCACTTCACTGCTTCTTAAAAAGCTTTCAGTAGCATTAATAATTCCCTCAACAAGAGCCTCGTCAGGTTCAGAATCGTTTTCTGCTAATTTGAATTCCCAATCTAAATGCCTTCTTTGCCACCCGGCAGAGTGGAGACTAGGCATTACTGTTTGAGAAAAAGTATCAACTGACATTTCATAAATTCTTTCAGCTAATTTCTCGCACCAGTCTTTACCATGCTTTTCTAGATTCCTTTTCATAGCTTGTCTAGGTACAGCATGGCCACCATGGTGACTATGACATACTCCATCAGGACATTCGATTGCTTTTATACTCATATAAGATTTTTATGTCTATATATTTTTGATAGCTAAAATTTAAAAAAAAGAAAATATATTTTTAACAAAATTCAGAGACTTTTGACTTACTTCAATTTATATTTAGGATGTTAAAAAACTAAATAAATTGACAAAGATACTTATTCCTACTGAAAACCATACTGGAGAAAGGAGAGTTTCAGCTACTCCCGAAACCGTAAAGAAATTAAAAAGTCTTGGATGTGAAGTTTATATAGAAAGTAAAGCTGGCCAATTATCAGGATTTAGTGACTTTTCTTATAAAGAATCAGGGGGTGAAATAGTCAGTGAAAGAGATATAAATATTTGGGGGGAAGCAGATATCATTTTTTGTGTTCAAGTTCCGCCTGAAGATAACTTAATTACCTTAAAGAAAGGTGCTATTCTTCTTGGTCTTTTAAATCCTTATGGTAATAAGGATCTGCTGAAGATTATAAATAGTAATATGATTTCAACTTTATCATTAGAATTGCTGCCAAGAATTAGTAGAGCTCAATCTTCAGATGTTCTCTCTTCTCAAGCTAATATTGCAGGATATAAAGCAGTTATCTTAGCTGCAAGTGAGTTAGATAGATATTTCCCAATGCTTATGACTGCAGCAGGTACTGTGCAACCGGCCAAAGTGGTAGTTCTTGGTGGAGGCGTTGCAGGATTGCAGGCAGTTGCTACAGCAAAAAGGCTTGGTGCAATAGTTTTTGTATCTGATATTAGACCTGCTGTTCAAGAACAAGTAGAGTCACTTGGGGCAAGATTTATAGAACTTCCTGAAATCGACGAAAAGCCTGGAGAAGCAGGAGGTTATGCAAAAGCTGTCACTCCTGAATTCCTTAAAAAACAGAAGGCTACTTTAACTAAATATTTATCTGAAGCTGATGTTGCTATTTGTACAGCACAAGTTTTGGGTAAAAAGGCTCCTGTTTTGATAGATTCTCCAATGCTTGAAAAGATGAGACCTGGCGCGGTAGTTATTGATTTGGCAGTTGCACAAGGAGGTAATTGCGAAGGAACAAAAGCAAATGAAACTATTATCAAAGATGGTGTGAAGCTTATAGGTGCAGGTGAATTACCGTCATCAGTTCCTTATGATGCAAGTTCACTTTATGCTAAGAACTTAATATCTTTGATTACACCATTTATAAAAGATGGTCTAATTAAATTAGATAAAGAGGATGAACTTATTTCGGGATGTTTATTAAGCTATGAAGGAGTTGTCCTTCAAAATAAAGTTTTTGAAAATTGAGGTTTTAAAATTATGTCTTTTATAAGTCTTCTATGGGTACTATTACTAGGTAGTTTATTAGGCCTTGAGTTAATTGGAAAAGTTCCTCCAACTCTTCATACTCCCCTTATGAGTGGAGCTAATGCAATCTCAGGAATAACAATGCTGGCAGCATTGACTTTACTAGTTAAAGCAGGAGGTAATGTACCACTGTTAATCATAGGTTCGGTTGCTCTTGGATTCGCTCTTTTCAATGTTGTGGGAGGTTTCTTTGTAACTGATCGAATGCTCGCAATGTTTAGTCGTAAACCATCAAATAAGAAGTGAATTTTAGTATGAATCTACCTGTAATCATTAAATTTGTAATTGACCTTCTAGCTGTTCTTTTACTAGCTTTGGGAATAAAAGGATTGTCAAAAGTAAAATCTGCAAGAGATGCAAATAGATTAGCTGCATTTGCAATGTTGCTATCAGTAATAGGGTTACTCTCCTATTATGTGGGCACTTCTGGAATTGCTAATCAGTCTTGGACTTGGATAATAATTGGATCAATCATAGGTAGTTTGTTGGGAGCTATCCTCGCAAAGAAAGTACCAATGACCTCCATGCCTGAAACAGTTGCTTTGTTTAATGGTTGTGGGGGAATGTCATCACTTTTAGTGGCAATAGGAGTGGCTATTTTCCCAATATCCAATAGTTTAGAAAATGTTGATTTTTTCAATTCACTGATTAACGAAGTTTCTATATCTGTTTCTATTTTTGTAGGTGCAATAACTTTTACTGGTTCGATTGTAGCAATGGCAAAGTTGCAAGGCTGGTTGTCAACTCCATCATGGACTCAGAGTAAAGTTCGACATTTTGTAAATATTGTTTTTGCAGTTGCTTCATTTTTAGCTTTGTTCGATCTAATCAATGGAAATACTACTTCCATATGGCTTTTAGTCATAGCCTCTTCTTTATTGGGAATAGGAGTTACTTTGCCAATTGGTGGTGCAGATATGCCTGTAGTAATATCTTTATTAAATAGTTATTCAGGAATTGCAGCAGCAGCAGCAGGTTTTGTTGTTAATAGTCAACTTTTGATAGTGGCGGGGGCAATGGTTGGAGCAGCAGGATTAATACTTACTCAGGTAATGTGCAAGGGGATGAATAGATCATTGCTTTCAGTACTATTTGGAGGGTCTTTATCTGCTCAAAGTACAGCCTCTGGGGCATCAGGAGAATACACAAATATAACTTCTTGCAGTGTTGAAGAATGTGCATTGACATTAGAGGCAGCTAGTAAGGTAATAATTGTTCCTGGATATGGTCTAGCAGTGGCTCAAGCCCAACATACATTAAGGGAAGTTACGAAAAAACTAGAGCAAAGTGGGATTGAAGTTGTTTATGCAATACATCCTGTAGCTGGGAGGATGCCTGGTCATATGAATGTTCTTTTAGCTGAAGCAGATGTACCTTACGATCAACTTAAAGAAATGGAAGTTGTAAATCCTGAATTCCCATCAACAGATGTTGTTCTTGTTTTAGGAGCAAATGATGTAGTTAATCCTCAAGCTAAAAATGACAGTACTTCACCTTTATATGGGATGCCTGTTCTTGATGTACAGGAAGCAAGAACTGTTTTTGTTATAAAAAGAGGAATGAGTGCTGGTTATTCTGGAATT
>QCIF01000027.1 GCA_003216835.1 Prochlorococcus sp. AG-402-K10
ACATAATGATTATTTTTTATTATTAAAAGGAGAGATTCTTAAACCAATAATTAATTCGTCGTATAAAGAGAAATTATCATTTATTAATTCATTAAATGGTCAATATGTAAAAAGTGGACCATCTGGAGCTCCTACGCGAGGTAAAACTGAAGCTTTACCAACTGGCAAAAATTTCTTCTCTGTTGATTCTAGAGGATTGCCAACTGAATCAGCATGGATTGTGGGTTGTAAATCGGCGTCACAAATACTTGATTTATATAAACAAGATAATGGAGAAGATTTAAAAAATATAGCAATTTCTGTATGGGCAACATCGACTATGAGAAATGGCGGTGAAGATATTTGCCAAATATTATATTTATTAGGTGTACAACCTCTTTGGGATGGAGCATCAAGGAGAGTAATTGATTTAGAAATTATTCCTTTATCTATTCTCGATAGGCCAAGGGTTGATGTTACTTTAAGGATATCGGGCATGTTTAGAGATGCATTTCCTCAGTTAGTTAAATTGACATCTAAAGCAATAAATCTTGTTTCTACTCTTAATGAGAATTATGAATTTAATCCTCTTGCTGGAGCTTTAAAAGATGGTGACCCTATTAAACGTATATTTGGATCAGCTCCAGGTTCATATGGAGCTGGTCTACAGGAACTAATATCAAATTCTAATTGGGAAAATATTGATGATTTTGGAGAATCTTTTCTTAATTGGAGTAAGTGGATTTACCAAGATAATCTTGAACCGTTAGAGGATAAAAAATCATTAGAAAATGCACTTAAAAATGTGCAGTTAGTCGTTCATAACCAAGATAATAAAGAACATGACATCTTAGATTCAGATGATTATTATCAATTTCAAGGTGGTTTATCTTCAGCAATTAAAAAAATAAGTGGTAAATTTCCTGAAATTTATCATGGAGATTTATCTAAATTTGGATTGTCTAAAATTTCAAAATTAAAAGATGAAATTAATAAAGTTGTTATATCAAGAATACTTAACCCTAAATGGATAAATGGAATGAAGGATAATGGGTATAAAGGAGCTTTTGAATTCTCAGCTACACTAGATTACTTATATGCTTTTGATGCCACTACAGAAGTTGTATCAGATTGGTGTTATGAGGAAGTTTATAAATCATGGTTATGTGATAAAAAACTTAAGAATTTTTTTTTAGAGAATAATCCATGGGCTTTAAGAGATATTTCACAAAGATTACTTGAAATTATCAATAGAAAAATGTGGAAAAATTGTTCTTCTGATGTTGTTAAAAATTTAAAGCAAATAATTATTCATACAGATTCTATAATTGAAAAAAATTTATTTTAAGCTATCTTCCTAAAAGAGAAAGACCATGACTATCAGTTCCACAAGATTTAAGCATGGAATACTTATCAGTTAATTTATCTATTTGTGAACATACAAATAAACTTGGTTCCCATTTTTGGTTTAGTTCATAATCGTACCAAACCTCTATTCCATCCAAACCTTGTTTCTTAGCCTCTGGAATTAATTTATAAAAAGGAATTCTATACCTTGCTGGATGTGCTAGAAATGATAATCCACCAGCTGAACTAATTGCTTTGGTAACACAATTAATTTGCAAATTATTTCCTATTGGAGACTCTCCTTGAATATATGGATAAAGATATTTACTTCTTATATCAATTCCTAAACCAATTACATGCACTAAGCAACCAAGTATTAAACAATTAATTTCTATTCCAGAAACTATTTTAATTGAATCTTCAGGATATTTGGATACTATATTATTTTTTTCTATGTATTCGTGAGCTTTAATTGTGTGATGGTCAGTTATAGCTATAAATTTTAAGTTATTTTTGTTTGCCTGATCTAAAATTTCCTCTACTCCTAAGCTTCCATCACTATATATACTATGACAGTGAAAATTTACATTCTTTGGACAACTGTATTGATTAATTTTCGAAGTTAATTTTATTAATTCTTCCTTATTCATTCTTTACTTTCTTTTCATTTTTCTTCCTGATTTTTGCATATAACTGTATTGAAGCAAGCATAAAAATAATAAGACCAACTACGCTCCATGTTGCAATACTAGTAGGAAAGTTATTTTTAAAAATAACTAAAAGTACAATTATAAATAATAATAATGTAGGCAATTCATTTAATAATCTTAGATTTTTAGCTGAAATGGTAGAAGTGCCATTTTGTAATGAATTCATTATTTTATAACAAAAATAATGATAAATTACTAAACCTAAAACAAATGAAATTTTTATTTGAAGCCATTTTTCACTTAGCCAACTAGGCTGCATAATAACCATACATATAGCCATACTTAAGGCTAATATCATGCCAGGTGTTGTAATAATATTAGCTAATCTTTTTTCCATCAATGTATATTGATTGTTGAAAGCAATTTTTAATTCATCTTCCATAGATCTTGATTCTTCATGATATATAAAAAGCCTCACCAAATAAAATAATCCAGAGAACCAAACGATTACTCCAATTATGTGAAGTGCTTTAAACCAGAGATATGCTTCGGCTGTCAAATTAGTAAGTTATATTATAAAAACTAATTTTAATATAAATAAAATTATCAATTTCAAGAATTCTATTTTTTAAAAATTCATTAATATTTATATCTCATGAAAATAGTCATAAATTTCATCGGCTGTGTTTTTTCCAAGTCCTTTAACCTTTGATAATTCCTCTTTGCTCGCGATTCTAATCGCATCTATTGATTTGAAATGTTGTAGTAATTCTTTTATTCTTGATGGACCCAAACCAACTATCTGAGAAAGTTGTGATCTGTTCATTCTTTTAGACCTTTTATCTCTATGAAAAGAAAGAGCAAATCTATGAGCTTCATCTCTAATCCTTCTTAAAAGAAGTACTCCTTTTTGATTTTGATCTGTATTAAGAGGTTTAGAGACTCCTGGTATAAATATTTCTTCATGTTTTTTTGCCAGTGAACAGATATTTACTTCTTCCTCAAGGTTTAATTCTATTAAAGCTTTTATAGCAGCATTTAATTGCCCTTTCCCACCATCAATCATTATTAAATCGGGCCAGTCTGAAAATAGTTCGTTACTTAATTTACTATTTTTTTTATCCCTAAATATTGAAAAATCTCCACCATTATTTTTAAATCTCGACCATTTTCTAAACCTTCTAAGAATCACTTCATATATTGAAGCGAAATCATCGCTATGACCAATAAATACGTTTGAATCATTTATCTTATATTTTCTATAATTTTGTTTCGATGGAATGCCGTCAATAAAAACTACTTGTGAGGCAACAGGATCTGTTCCTTGAATATGACTAATATCATATCCTTCAATTCTTTTTGGCTGATCATTTAAGTCAAGAATTTGAGTAAGATCTTCAATTGCTAATTCATTATCTTGAATACCATTTAATATTCTATCTAGTTCTAGTTTGGCATTTTTTAAAACCATCTCTACAGTTGCATATTTTTTATTCCTTTTTGGGATTATTAGTTTAACTTTCTTTTTCCTTAATTCAGTTAGCCAATCTTGTATAGGTGTTTGTTTTGGGAGTTTTTGTTGCAGAAGTATTTCTGATGGAATTTCAACTCCTTCTACATTCATATAATGTTCTTCTAAAACTCTTTGTAAAATAAGAATCTCATCTTGATTATTTAACTTTTGACTATATCCAATTCTTCCAATCAGTTTTCCAGACCTCATTTGAAAAATTTGAATACTAGCTAAATTTTTTTCAGATACTATTCCAAAAATATCTCTATTAACAGATGAATCTGGAATAGATATCTTTTGTGATTCAGTTAATAACTTTAAACCTGAAATTTGATCTCTTACTTTTGCAGCATTTTCATAATCTAAATCATTTGAATATTGGAACATTTTTTTTTCTAAAAAAACTTCTAAGTCATCATTCCTTCCCTGAAATATCATAGATACTTGTTTCATTGTTTTTTTATAGTCCTCAGAAGAAATAATTTCTTGGCATACACCTGGACATCTTCCTATGGAGTAATTCAAACATGTTCTATCCTTATAAACTGGCCTAGGTCTTTGTCTTAGAGGAAATATTTTTTTTATAGTAAATAGTGTTTTTCTTAATACCCCTACATCAACATAAGGTCCATAATATCTATCTAGTTTATTTCTATTTCTTCTTCTTCTTGTAATAAATATTCTTGGATATTTCTCACTCCAAGTTATACAAAGATATGGATATTTCTTATCATCTTTTAAAAGAATATTGAAATATGGTTTGTTTGTTTTTATTAAATTTGACTCTAAATTTAAAGCTTCATATTCACTATCAGTAATTATAATTTCAATTTCAGTTATTTGGCGTACCATTAAATTTAGTCTTGGTGTTAAATCTAAAAAGTTATTAAAATAACTGCTTACTCTGCTTCGAAGAGTTTTTGATTTTCCTATATAAAGTAAATTATTATCTATATCCTTAAAAAGATAACAACCAGAAGATTTAGGTATTTCAGATAATCTTGATTTCAATAACTCTTTATTATTTATTAATTTATATTCAATCTTAAAATTATATTTATTATCAATTTTCTTGATAGAGGGATTACTCATTTATATTTGCTACCCTCCATAATTCCATCCTGTAGAACTTAGATTAAGAGAATCTACATCATTATTTAAATAAGCAGATTTAACTTCCCCTACAAATACAGTATGATCTCCATATTTAACATCCCCAACAACTTTACATTCAACTCCACCAACACTATCAACTAATATTGGTAAACCTAATTCGCCTAAATTAAATTCAACAGATTCAAATCTCCCTCCCAATGCCTTTTGAGGTTTAAAAAAAACAGCTGCTAGATCTTTCTGATCACTTTTTAGAACATTTAGTGAAAACTTATTTGTTGAATTTATTATTTCATGACTTGCCCCCTCAGCCCTAACTGCCATAACGACAAGAGGAGGATTAAATGATCCTTGTGTTACCCAA
>QCIF01000028.1 GCA_003216835.1 Prochlorococcus sp. AG-402-K10
CTCTGGAGTTAGCTATAAGCTATGGGATATTACCTTCAGTAATAGTTTTTTCATTATATTCGGTAATTTTATATTTATCTTTTAAGAAAATTTCTAAATTTCCCCATGAAAGTAACTTTAAGTTAGAAGTCTTTTTAAACCATAAAGCATGGTTTGCAGCCTCATTAATTTTTTTCATATCACATCTTGTTGATATTCAGTATTTTGATGTAAGAATTAGTACTTTATGCTGGATATTACTTGCAGGATTAAGATCCTTTTTGAAAGAGGATTTAGAAAAGCAAATTAATGAATAGTAAAGAAGAAGAGTTAATACATAATTTATGATTTCAAGAATAAATAAGTTCAGATGAAATTTAGGAAGAATTATTGATAAAAGATTGTATAATAAATTGTTCTTCTATTAATCAAAGTGCATAATAAATCATAAATCATGGCTAAAATTAATAAAAGAATTAAAGTTTCTAAATTAACTCCCCATAAAATAGCCTTAATTACTGGAGTTACAGGGCAAGACGGAAGTTATCTTGTTGAATTCCTTCTCAAAAAGGGTTACGAAGTTCATGGAATAAAAAGACGTAGTAGTAGTTTGAATACACAAAGAGTAGATCATTTATATCAAGATCCTCATGAGCTAGATGCAAGATTCTTTATGCATTATGGAGATCTTACCGATAGCACCAATTTAATAAGACTTATTAAAGAAATAGAGCCCGATGAAATTTATAATTTGGGAGCTCAAAGTCATGTAGCAGTAAGTTTTGAGACACCCGAATACACAGCTAACTGTGATGCATTAGGAACATTGAGAATATTAGAAGCAGTAAGAATTTTAGGTTTAACTAAAAAAACAAAAATATATCAGGCAAGCACAAGTGAACTTTATGGATTAGTTCAAGAGACTCCACAAGATGAAAAGACACCTTTCTACCCAAGAAGTCCTTATGGCGTAGCAAAATTATATGCTTATTGGATAACAGTCAACTACAGAGAGTCTTATGATATGTTCGCATGTAATGGGATACTTTTCAATCATGAGAGCCCAAGGAGAGGAGAGACATTCATAACTAGAAAAATAACAAGAGGGCTCGCGAGAATTGACGCAGGTCTAGATAAACATATATACCTTGGGAATCTAAATTCAAGGAGAGATTGGGGTCATGCTAAAGATTATGTAGAAATGCAATGGCTAATGCTACAACAAGATACTCCGAATGATTATGTGATTTCTACAGGAAGGTCTGAGAGCGTTAGAAAGTTCGCAGAGTTAAGTGCCTTTTATTTAGGATGGAATTCTGATGAAGGATCAGGGATTATTTGGGAGGGTGAGGGTTTAGAAGAAGTTGGTAAACGAGCAGATACTAAAGAAATAGTAATAAGGGTTGATCCTAGATATTTTAGGCCTTCTGAGGTTGACTTTCTTTTAGGAAAATCCGAAAAAGCAAAAAGGGATTTAGGATGGAGTCCAACCACTTCACTTGAAGAGTTAGTAAAAGAAATGATCGATTCAGACAAGAAAGAAGCAATGAAAGAGGCTCTTTTAAGAAAATCAGGATTCTCCGAAAATAAACTAACAGAATAATTAATATGGATAAATTCTTTCTTAATTCTCCCATTTTTAATTTCATTATTATTTTTTTTAAAGATTAATGAAATTTAAGTTTTCTTGGTTAAATTCTAGAAAAAGTTTGTTCTTTTGTTCATTATTTGATTTTGCACTATGTAGTTACTTATTCTTTGATAAATTTACATATCCAATTTTAAATTATTCAATATTATTATTTTTGACAATTATAAATTCATTAATTTGGGTTATATCAAGCTACATATTTGGCCGTTATGCTTTTACTACATTTGAAAAATTAAATCTTTTTACAACTCAGTTTATTAAAACACTTTTTATTGTTTTTTTTAATCTTTTATTTACTCTAATTCTCTTCAGAATCTTTTGGGATTGGAATTATATGAATTTCGAATCTTTTTCAAATTATCTAAATGATCTATCAAGCTTCTATATAAAAATTTTTATTTTAAGCGGTTTCTCACAATCTTTAGCAGGTTTATATTTTTCCAAAAAACATACAAAATTCTCAATTTGGCTTTTTTTAGGGAATGAGAATAGTGCTAAATATCTTAAAAAACTTATTGGTAATAAATCTAAATTTAAAATTAAAACTTTTAATCAGAAATACCTTTTAAATAATGAATTAAAAGCTCATGGAATCATAATTGATGATGAGGAAATATTAGGGAAGAAAAACATTCAATTTCTTTTTGATTTAAATAATAAAGGCATGAAATTCATGAAAATATCAAATTGGTGTGAAAGATACCTTAACAGATATCCTCCTGAATTAGTAAAAGTATCAGACATAATTGGGGGTAAGTTTTCTTACGATGAGAATAGCTTAAAGGCAAGAATTAAAAGAATTTACGAGTCAATATTAAGTCTATTAATTTTAATTTTTACTTTGCCAATCATTGTATTTGCATCTTTACTAATTAAATTTGAAGATGGTGGGCCTATCTTTTATACTCAATGCCGAAATGGTTTTGAAGGTAAGAAATTTAAAATTATAAAATTGAGAACTATGATAATTGATGCCGAGAAAAAAGGAGCGCAATGGGCGGGCCGTTCAGATAGTAGAATTACAAAAATTGGAAGGATCTTAAGAAAATTAAGAATAGATGAATTACCTCAATTATTATTAGTTTTATCTGGAGAAATGAGCTTAATAGGTCCAAGACCAGAAAGGCCTAAAATAGATATTTTGCTACGAGAAAGTATCCCTAATTATGATTTGAGATATTCAATTAAACCTGGAATAAGCGGCTGGGCACAAGTCAATTATCCTTATGGAGCCTCTATAAATGATTCGAAATATAAGTTAAGCTATGATATTTATTACATTAAGAATTTTTCAATTTTATTAGATTGCATGATTTTTTTTAAAACTCTAAGATTAGTAATAAATGGGAAAGGGTCAGTTCCAATAAAGAAATAGTATATAAGATGGCCTTAATTGATAAGAAAGAAAAAATATTTATTGCAGGCAGCAAAGGTATGGTTGGTAGTGCTATTAAAAGAAAGTTTAAGCATTATGGATATAATAATTTACTATGTCCAAGCAGTAAAGAATTAGATCTTACAAATTCAGGATTTGTTTTTGATTGGTTTACAGAAAAAAGTCCTGACATTGTTGTTCTGGCAGCCGCAAAAGTAGGAGGGATTTATGCTAACAATTCCTATCCAGTGAACTTCCTATTAGAAAATCTTAAGATTCAAAATAATGTTATTGAAAGTGCCTGGAAAACAAATGTAAAAAGATTACTGTTTTTAGGAAGCAGTTGTATCTATCCTAAATATTCTAAACAACCTATAAAAGAAGAAGAGTTAATGAAAGGTGCTCTTGAAAAAACAAATGAGTGGTACGCATTAGCCAAAATTAGTGGTATTAAACTTTGCCAAGCACTCAGAAAGCAATATGGCTTTGATGCTATATCCTTAATGCCTACAAATCTTTATGGTAAAGGAGATAATTATCATCCTCTTAATAGTCATGTATTACCGGCTTTTATAGATAGATTTCATAAACATAGCGTTGAAAATAAAAAAATTATTAAATGCTGGGGAAGCGGGGAAACTAGAAGGGAATTTTTGCATGTAGATGATCTTGCAGAAGCATGCATTTTTGCTTTAAAAAATTGGGACCCTAATGACAAGAATGCTCCTCTAGATGAATCTGGTGAGCCTTTAAATTGGCTTAATGTTGGAACAGGGATTGATTTAAGCATTAAAAACTTAGCCCATTTGATTTCCAAACTTACATCATTTAAAGGAGAGATTTACTGGGACAAATCAAAACCTGATGGAACATTTCAAAAACTTTTAAATGTTTCGCAATTAAATAATTTAGGTTGGCAATCAAAAATATCTCTTTCTGAAGGATTAAATACCACGTATGAAGATTACAAAAAAGAGCTTTTAATAAACCAATTAAGAACTAAATAGTGTCTAATTCCAATTCAAAATAGTTGGATAATTTTTATGAGCTTCATTAAGAAAAACTTTCTGAAAATCTTTTTCTTTAGAAGGCAAATAAATTATTTCATGAAACATGAAGGCAATACTTAAAACTAAAGTTGAAGAATTACAAATAATTAAATACGAACCGTATATATAACTTATAAAAAGTTTCAAGAATAAATCTTTATTTTTTTTATAATTCTCCGGAATTATTACTTCAATTCCATTCATTTCTAATTTAGAAACAAAAATATTATTAATTTCAGAATCACTGAAAATTACAACTTTATATATTGAGGCAAATAA
>QCIF01000029.1 GCA_003216835.1 Prochlorococcus sp. AG-402-K10
TTGATTCAACTGATATAGTGTCCCAACTCCCTTTTTCTATATTTTAAAAAATAAAATTTTCTGCCTTAAGATTTTTAAAAATTAAAACAATTTATAATAACGATAGTTTTTTACTAAAAACTAAATAAGAGATTCCTGAAGAATATCTTTTATTAAATTTTGATTTACGGGGAGAATAAAATTATCACTTCTTCCAGGAGTAATCATGTCATCTATCAAAGAATATAACTCATTTTTATTTAATAATTTTTTAACTACGTAATCTTTTATCTTAAATATATTAACAATTTCTTCTATCTGCAAAATTAATGATTCAGAGGACCCTAGTTTCATCTCATTAATAACATCTGAAAAGTAAATTTCTTTATATTGTTGTACTTTTTTTGAGACTGCAAGCATGGGAAAGGCACATGCTATCCCATGAGGGATACCATATTTTACTGTTAAAGGATAAGATATCGAATGGCAAATAGCAGTTCTAGTTTGACTTATAGAAATTCCTGAAAGTAAACTTGCTTCTGAAATTAATTTTCTAGCTTCTATATCTTTAAGATCTTTTTTTAAAGAAGACAGAGCTGTTAATGCCTTTTTTACTGATTTTGACGCAGTTAAACTAGAGAGTGGAGATTTATTCTTATTCCATATTGACTCTAAAGCCTGATTTAAAGCATCTAGACCAGTCGAAAAAGTTAATTCATATGGTAGATCGTACGTTAGCTCAGGATCAACAATAGCAGTCTTAGGATATATTTTATGGTGATTAAGAGATAATTTTTTTTCATTTTCAGTATCCCATAATGTTGCAAAAGGTGTAACTTCAGAACCAGTGCCTGATGTCGTAGGAATGGCGATGATAGGCAAAAGAGGCTTATTTAAAAACTTTTTTGGATTTTTAATTAAATCATTGAGTTTATGATTACTTGAAAAGATCGATAATCCTGCAGCAATTGCTTTGGCAGAATCAATTGATGAACCACCCCCAAAAGCAACAATAATTTCAATATCTTGATAATTATTTGTATTAATTACTTTTTGAATATTATCTAAAGATGGATTTGATGTTATTGAATCAATCCATGTAGAGTTTTTAGTAATTTGAACTAGATATGGATCATTTTCAATAAATTCTCTTCCTCTTTTTGAAGAAACAATTAATACTTTTAAATCTTGAACTGCTTCTATTAAAAATTTTCGGCTGCCGCATCCAAATATAATTTTTACCGGATTTTGATAACTCCAAGTTTCCATGGTTTAATTTTCTCAAATAAAGTTTAGTTAGATTGAATTGTTAATGTTTTATATTTTTAATAAAGTTTTCTTTATTATAAATGGGAGATTCTTTGGGTCTTCCTAAATCAGAACGAGCACCTTTCTTAACCAAAATTTCAACGAAGCTTATACCAGAAAGTTTGCTTAATCTATCAATAACTTCTACTATCTTATTTTTATCTTTAATAGGACCTTCTATATTTTGATAAGAGCAAGCTTTTGCAATTGAAGTTAAAGAAATTTTCTGTGCGATTGTTGGTTGGCCGCCAACACTATCATGAGCACCATTATTTAAAATAATATGTAATAAATTACCAACATTAGTCGTCCCAATTGTAGCCATTCCTCCTAGATGCATTAATGCTGCTCCATCACCATCAAGGCAAACAATTTTTTTATTGGGATTTGCCTTTGCAATACCTAGAGCGATTTGAGACGCATGTCCCATTGAACCAACAGTAAGGAAATCTTGGGACCTGTCTTGTTGGGTTTTAGTTCTTAATTCATAAAGTTCTCTTGATATCATTCCAGTTGTGGAAATTATTATGCTTTTATCAGATATATTTTCTGTGATAATAGAAATCGCATCTTCCCTAGAAATATAATTATTTTCTTCTTTTATTTTGATTTTTTTTTCTTCTACTTTTTCAAAGGAGCCCTTTTGAACTAATAAGGCCACAGGACAATTAAACTTTTTTGCCGTTTCTAAAGCCCATTTTGTATTTATAATTGATTGATTCACATTACGAGTAATTAATTTATAGGGTACTTCCATTGATTCCAAAAGAGAGGGGGTAACTCTACCTTGTTTAATATGTTGGGGTTCATCTTTAATTCCGGGTTCGCCTCTCCACCCAATCAATAAAACTAGAGGTATAGAGTAAACTTCTTTATCACATAAAGACAAAATTGGATTTACTATATTTCCTAATCCTGAATTTTGGAGATATACCAAAGGCAATTTTCCACTTCCTAGGTAATGTCCAACTGCTAAACCTATTGCAGTGCCTTCATTAGAAGCTATAACATGAGAACAACTATCTGTATTTTCATCGATGTAAGTACAAATTTCTTTTAACAAAGAGTCAGGAACTCCAGTAAAAAAAGAAACTCCTTGATCTTTGAAAATTTTATAGAGTAATTTTGGAGAAATCAATTAGTCTATCCCGGGTATAAGGTTTAGTATTTCTTTTATAGACATAATATTAGTATCACATTCTAGTGATCTGCCATTTTTAAGTATTGAGATAGCGGTATTTCTCATGGCAGGGTAAGCACTTCTTAGAAGATGATTTGCATAAATAACAATATTTGCACCAATCTCCTTTAATTCTCTTTCGTAAACTTTGTTATAACTAGATGGCACTAGAACAAGTGGCGGACATTTTTTGAATTTATTATAAATTCTACAGAAATCAATAATCTCATGAGGTTCTTTTTTTCTGCTATGAATCATAATTCCATCGGCTCCAGCCTTAATGTAAGCTTTCGCTCTTTTAATTGCATCATCCATTCCTTTATCTAAAATTAAAGATTCGATCCTCGCAATAATCATGAAATCTTCCCCAGATAGAGAGGATTTACCTGCAGAGATCTTTCTTGAAAAAACTTCAATACTCTCCTGCTCTTGATTAACTTCATTTCCAAAAAGAGAGTTTCTTTTAAGTCCTTTTTTATCTTCGATTACGCATGCTGATACTCCCAACCTCTCCAAGGTTTTTACTAAATAAATAAAATGCTCTTGGATTCCTCCTGTATCAGCATCAAAAACGATTGGTTTTGTTGTTATGTCAAGAATGTCGTGAATAGTATTTAGTCTTGATGTCACATCTACTAGCTCAATATCTGGCTTGCCTTTAGCTGTTGAGTCTGTCAAACTTGAGAGCCAGAAAAAATCAAATTCTTTTTTAACTTCATTTTCTATTATTGAAGTATCTTCCGCAATTAAGCCTGTTAAACCATTATGTACGTCTATACCTCTTATTAATTCCTTATTTTCTATAAGCCTTCTGAATCTTTTTAATCTAAATTCTGGAGTAATCCCTTTCTGGAATATTTGATTGTTAATTAAAGTTGAAGATATCTCTTTCGTATATTCTGGCTCAATTACATGTCCATTTAAAAGTTTCATTTCTTTTATTACTGTTTCTCTGGCTTTTTTTTGAACACCTGTTTTCCAGTCTGATCCATGAACAAAATATTTTGGCTTATATTTCTTTATATATGGAACAAAGTCAAACTCATCTTGAGATATAACTTCATCAACCCCATTTATATTTCTAATTATTTCTAGTCTCTGTTGAAAATTTAGTAGTGGTAATCTTTTGTAAGAAGCCGCGGCTTTGTCAGACAAAAGACCAACTATGACATGACCATATTCTTTGGCAACTTTAATAATATTTATATGGCCATGGTGTATATGGTCTGCCACCATGGGCACATAAACTAAGTCTTTTTTATTAGCGATCATTTAAAAACATTTTGAATTATATGATTTTAGCCTATTTAATACTTTTAACATTTGGATTCTATAAAAATTCTTTACTTCTATAGCTACCATTTTAAAAGAGATAATTTCGGATCATTTTAAT
>QCIF01000030.1 GCA_003216835.1 Prochlorococcus sp. AG-402-K10
ATTTCTCACAAATCACATCGCGCTTTTTCCATTAATTGGTCCATCCATTCTCTTGCTCTATCCGCATCTGAAAATGGCACATCCATTTCTTTCCCATCACCAACAAGTCTAAGCCTGCACTTCCCTTGAGATTCTTTTGTTAAAGGTGCTTCTCCTGAAGTTAAAGCCATTAACTCTATTAATTCAAGTTTTTTGATTGTAAAACTATCTTTTTCTTCAAATGTTCCAGCTTCAAATGCGCTCCATCTTAATTTGCCATTTTTTAAAGAAGCTGCTCCAGAACTGTCTAACTTGCAAAGTTCAGACCCATCTGCCCACATCCTAAAAAGATTTTGTCTTCTTCTCTCTAACCAACCAAGGGCAGTTAGTAAAACGAAGATTAAAAGTAATGGTAACCAGAGAAGTCCATGCAACATTTGATTGAATCTATAAATCTAAAGATATATCTACTAGTTTAGCCACAAGTTGATCAATATTTAAACCTGAAGCCTTCCAAAGCATTGGGAACATACTTTTGCTAGTAAAACCAGGAATGGTATTGATTTCATTTAAAAAAACTTTATTTGAATGTTTCTCTAAAAAAAAATCTACACGTGCAAAACCAAAAATATTTAAGGCTCTACAACTTTGAATAGCTACTTTCTGAATTTGTTTGGCAATTTCAGGATCTATTTCGGCTGGGATAGTTATCTTATTATTTAAATTATATTTTGAATCGTAATCATACCAATCACTGTCGTACTTTACTTCTCCTATCTCAGAGGTTAAGAGTTGTGAATTCCCAATTATCCCGCATTCAATCTCCCTTACCTCTAAACCTTCCTCTACTAAAATTCTGGGATCTATTTCCCAAGCCTTCTCTAAGGCTTGGGAAATCTCTGATTTATTTGTGACTTTAGAGATACCAAGGGACGATCCAGAGTTAGATGGTTTAACAAAAAGAGGAAACTTTAATGAACTAGTAATTTCACTTAATAGCTTATCTTTTACTTGTTCATCATTCAGATCATGATTTTGAATAGATAAATAATTAACTTGTGGAATTTTAAGATTTGAGAAGATTGTTTTCATCATTATTTTATCCATTCCTAGAGCAGAGCCTATAATTCCACATCCGACTAAAGGTTTCTTAGTGAATTTCAGTAATCCATGAATTGATCCATCTTCTCCATTGAATCCATGAAGCAGGGGAAACCAAATATCAACATTTCGAAATTCAATTCCGTCTAGGAAGTTAAATTTTTTTTGATTAAAAAGGCCTTGTTTTTTTGGTGTATTGATTTTAATTTCACCAATTAGGATTTTTTCTGAGTGATCACTATCAAGCCAGTCTCCATTTTTATTTATGTAAAAGGGTTTAACCGTAAAACGTTGTTTATTTATTTTTGAATTAAAGGCTTGAAAAACTGTCTTTGCAGAGGATATCGATACTTCATGTTCATTGGAATAACCACCAAATATTAATCCAATACATTTTTTCTTTTCCCCGATCATTTAGAAAAAATTACTTCCAAAGTTCACCAGTTAGAGAAAAAGGTCTTGCTTGGTTTATTTTGACATCTATCTCATCTCCTAATGAAAAATTAAATTTAATATTTTTTGGAATCTCTACGAAAGTTAATCTATTGCTCCTCGTTCTACCCATGATTTGCGAAGAATTTTTCGGATTCAAACCCTCAATTAAAACACTTTCAATATTATTGATATATCTTTGATTCCTTCTCCTAGCCGTTGTTTCGACCAACGCATTAATTTCCTGTAATCTAGCTTTTTTAATTTCTTCCGGAATTTGATTATTCCAAACTGCAGCAGGAGTATTTGGTCTTGGGGAGTATGCTGCTGTATTTACTTGATCAAATCCAATATCTGATATCAGTTTCAATGTGTCTTTATATTGTTGTTCGGTTTCTCCTGGAAAAGCAACTATTGCATCAGCTGTGATTGATGCATCTGGCATTAATGATCTTATATTTTCAATGATATTTTTATACTTTTTGATAGTATATCCTCTGGACATTTGCTTTAAGATTTCATCATTTCCACTTTGGAAGGGAATATGAAAATGTTCACAGACTTTATCAAGTTCATAACAAGCTTGAATCAATCTTTTCGAAAAATATCTTGGATGACTGGTAGCAAATCTTATTCTACGAATCCCTTTAACATCATGAATGTAGTACAAAAGATCAGTTAGAGTATTTTCTTTCCTCCCCTCTTTTGTAGTACCTGGGAGATCTCTCCCATAAGCATCAATATTCTGCCCTAAAAGAGTAATTTCTTTAAAATTATCATCCGCTAATTTTTGGATCTCACTTTTTATCGCATTTGGATATCTTGATTGTTCTTTCCCTCTGACAGAGGGGACTACACAATATGAGCATCTTTCATTACATCCATATATGATGTTTACCCAACCACAAATAGAGCTTTCTCTTCTCGCACTTGTTATGTCTTCAGAAATGAAAGTTTCCTCAGTGGCAGAAACTTGATTACCCAAATCAACTTTCCCAAGAAGGTTCTCAAGGTTATTAACGTGTTGAGGTCCCATTACCAGATCAAGTTCTGGTACTCTTCTGAGTAAGGACTCTCCCTCTTGCTGCGCAAGACAACCTGCAACAACAAGTTTTAAGCTAGGTGTTTTGTGTTTTCTTTTTGCTTGTCTTCCTAGAAAACTATAAACTTTTTGTTCCGCATTATCTCTGATAGTGCATGTATTGTATAAGACCAAATCGGCATTTAATTCATTATCGGCTCTGGTGTATCCCATTTTCTCTAAAGTTCCAGCCATTCTCTCAGAATCAGCTTTATTCATTTGGCATCCAAATGTGGTTATCCAATAACGGCCAATAGTTAAATCCTTTTCAAATTTTTTTTCGTCTTGTTTTGTTTTTGTTAGCACTTTGCTAGGAATTTTTTATGATTCTTTAATTCAAAATTACAAGTTAAATAATTTTGGGGCAATTTTTTGAGGGCGAGCGAGGGGATTCGAACCCCCGAATAGCGGCGCCACAAGCCGCTGCCTTAACCACTTGGCGACGCCCGCCTCACATTTATAAATTTACCAACTCAAGGGTAATTTTTCATAGTTATTTTTATCTTTTAGCGAAATTTGAATTATTTTCTAATTCAGTAAAGTTTTCTTATGTTTTAAAATAAAAGAAAATTTAAAAATTTGAGTAATTCCGGCACAGCTGAGGTTCTTATTCCCAGAAGCCTTTGCTTAATAGAAGATTTTGATAACCTCATTATTGATGTAGAGGATTTTTGTTCAGTTTCCATCACTTGGGAGGATGGATGTGTTTCTGAGTTAAAGCCTTTAAAAAATAAAGTTACAAAACCAAAAAATATTTTATTCCCAAGATTTGTTGAAACGCATTCGCATTTTGATAAATCTTTTACATGGGCAGATTTTCCTAATCTGGAAGCAAACTATGTAGGAGCATTATCAATAAATCTCAAAGAACATAAAACTAGAACTACAGATAAGGTTCTTGAAAGAGTTGAGAAATCATTGAAACTTGCCATAAAAAATGGATACCGAGCTATTAGAAGTCATATTGATACATACAAAAGTCAATCGATTGATATTTGGATTGAACTTTTTAAATTACAAAAAAAATTTTCATCTGAGTTGACATTACAATTCGTTGCTCTAGCTCCATTGGAATTCTGGGATACTCCTAGTGGAGAAAAGTTAGCAAAAACATTTTCCTCCCATGGAGGCA
>QCIF01000031.1 GCA_003216835.1 Prochlorococcus sp. AG-402-K10
GCTAAGTCGCAAGACGATGTATGGGGGCTGACACCTGCCCAGTGCCGGAAGGTTAAGGAAGCTGGTTAGCTTTTAGTGAAGCTGGCGACTGAAGCCCCGGTGAACGGCGGCCGTAACTATAACGGTCCTAAGGTAGCGAAATTCCTTGTCGGGTAAGTTCCGACCCGCACGAAAGGTGTAACGATTTGCGCGCTGTCTCGGAGAGAGGCTCGGCGAAATAGAATTGTCTGTGAAGATGCGGACTACATACACCCGGACAGAAAGACCCTATGAAGCTTTACTGTAGTTTGATATTGTGCTCGGGCTCTGAATGCGCAGAATAGGTGGGAGACGTTGAAATAGTGCTTGTGGGTACTATTGAGTCATCGGTGAGATACCACTCTTTTAGAGCTAGGGTTCTAACGCTTACCCGTTATCCGGGAAGCGGACAGTATCTGATGGGCAGTTTGACTGGGGCGGTCGCCTCCTAAAAGGTAACGGAGGCGCACAAAGGTTCCCTCAGGCTGGTTGGAAATCAGTCATTGAGTGCAAAAGCAGAAGGGAGCTTGACTGTGAGACCTACAAGTCGAACAGGGACGAAAGTCGGTTTTAGTGATCCGACGGTTCTGCGTGGAAGGGCCGTCGCTCAACGGATAAAAGTTACTCTAGGGATAACAGGCTGATCTCCCCCAAGAGTTCACATCGACGGGGAGGTTTGGCACCTCGATGTCGGCTCATCGCAACCTGGGGCTGAAGTCGGTCCCAAGGGTTGGGCTGTTCGCCCATTAAAGCGGTACGCGAGCTGGGTTCAGAACGTCGTGAGACAGTTCGGTCCATATCCGGTGTATGCGCAGGAATATTGAGAGGATTTCTCCCTAGTACGAGAGGACCGGGAGGAACGCACCTCTGGTGTGCCAGTTATCGTGCCAACGGTAAACGCTGGGTAGCCATGTGCGGAGTGGATAACCGCTGAAAGCATCTAAGTGGGAAGCCCACCTCAAGATGAGTATTGCCATGGCTTAAGCCAGTAAGGTCACGGGAAGAACACCCGTTGATAGGCTCTACGTGGAAGCTTGGTAACAAGTGCAGCGGAGGAGTACTAATAGACCGAGGGCTTGACCAAATAAACTCAATTTATTGTTTTTGATATTTATAATTTTCTATGCAGTTCTCAAGGTTCATACTATCCTGGTGTTCATGGCGATGTGGAACCACTCCGATCCATCTCGAACTCGGTTGTGAAACGCATCAGCGGCGAAAATATTTAGGGGGTAGCCCCTTGAGAAAATAGCTCAATGCCAGGTAAAAATATTTAAAAGGGCTTATTTTAAAAAGTAGGCCCTTTTTTATTTCTGGCATGTCCTACACCAATGAGTACTTCTTCCAGCAATTTTCTTCCTTTCAATTAAATTTTTACATTTACGACATTCTTTACCAGTTCTTCTGTATACATTAGTTTGTAAACCAAAATTTCCAGTTTCCCCCTCTAAGTCTCTAAAGTCACTAAATGTAGTTCCACCGGAACCAATACTTTTTTTTAATACATCAATAATTGATGCTTTAAGCTTTATTAATTCATTCTTTTTTATTGTATTAGATTCTCTGAAAGGTGAAATTCCCGCAGCATATAGACTTTCATCCGCATATATATTGCCTATCCCAGCGATAATTTTTTGATCTAATAAGATAGATTTAATAGGACTTTTTCTTTTAGATATAATTTTATTTAGATAATTTACATCAAAGTTTTCAGAGAAAGGTTCGGGTCCTAAAGAACCTAATCCTTTGATTACATTATTTGGAGATAATCCCTCTTTAACCCACCACATTTGGCCAAAACTTCTTAGGTCAATGTATCTAAGTTCATTATTATTATTATCAAATATTCTTATTCTGGTATGTTTACAAGGCTTTGAAGAGTTTTTTGTAAAAGTAAAATACCCAGTCATTCTTAAATGGACGATGAGATAACCATTGCCTTTTGTAGTTTCTTCACTAATAATTTCAACACTATTATTTTTAAATTTTTTTAATTCAGCTATTAAATATTTTCCTCTTCTACCCCATTTATATATAAGTGAACCCTGCAGGCCTTCAATAAATTCTTGCTTATTAATTGGATAAGCAACTGTGGAATCTCTGCAGACTTCAACACTGGATATTATGAAATTGTTGAGTTTTTGCTCTAAGCCTCTTCGAACAGTTTCGACTTCAGGTAACTCAGGCAATTCTTTAAGCTTTTTCTAATTCACTTTCTGCAAAATTATTTGTATTTTGTCCACCTTCAGTGCCACTGATTCCTGCATAATTTACCTTGTCAAATCTAACAACACAGTTATATTTAATACCTGATGTATCAACGGAAGCAACCTTACCAATTTCATTGTACCAGTATGACTCTGGTCTCTTTACTCGTACAAGATCTCCTCTTGAAATTGCCATTAATTTAAATTTAACTATATAGACAATAGCCTATAACTTATTGCCTCAGACAAATTATTCACACATATTAATTAAAATTGTTTACAAATATCATTTATTAGAGTTTTTTCAAAATTTTCTTTGCCAAGCTTCCATCCTCTCCATTTTCTTCCAGAAATTCTAACATCTAATTCTTCTGTCTCACATCTGATAGAGATCATAAGTTTTTTATTACTTTGATTGAGAACATGTAAAACTTTTCTCCCATTTATTCTCTCTAAATGTTTATTTTGAATAACTAATGGGCCATATGTCTCATTGATATTTATCAATTCAATACTTTTTTTATTCTTAATTTTTGAAAGTTTTTCTGAATTAATCCGATTTTTTTTTCTTATTATTAGTTTCTTGCCAACTTCTATTGAATCAGGATCTTTAAGGTTATTAATTTCTATCAAATATTCCAACTTTAATTTATACTTGTTAGAAATCTCTGTCAGATTTTCACCATGTTTAACAGTATGGTAAATAGTTCTCTTTTTATTCTTTAAATTTGTTTCGCTTGGCAAT
>QCIF01000032.1 GCA_003216835.1 Prochlorococcus sp. AG-402-K10
TTCATTAAATATTCCAAATATTTCAAGTTCTATGGTTAGAGTAAATACCAATTATTCTAATTTACCAAAATCTTTAATAGATATTGTGAAGAAGAAGAATTTATATGTATCGACAAAATTAGTTGAATGAAATTTTTTCTTGCTCAAATCAATCCAATTGTTGGCGATTTAGAGGGCAATGCAAAAAAAATACTTACTATTGCAGCTCAGGCTGACTTAAATTCTGCTGATTTAATTCTTACACCCGAATTATCACTATGGGGATATCCAGCTAAAGATTTACTGCTAAAAAGAAACTTAGTCGAAACTCAATATGAAATACTTGACCAATTAGCTTTTGAAATTAAGAAAAAATATGACGAGTTGAGTATAGCTGTTGGGATAGCAGAAATTATAAAAGATTCTTTTTTCCCGAATCTTTATAATTCTATTGCGTTGATTGAGGGTGGAAAATGGAAAGTAATTGCACGAAAAATTATTCTTCCCAATTATGAAGTATTTGATGAGAAGAGATATTTTAGATCAGAGCAGAAAGTATCCGTATTAACAAAAAAAGTTAGAAGTAAAACTTTTAAAATCGGGATTACTATATGCGAAGATTTATGGGTTAATAAAGATATAGAAGGTAGAGGGATTCACAAAAAAAATCCTATTTCTGAGTTTAAGAGCAAAGATATTAATATTTTATTGAATTTATCTGCTTCACCATATACATTCAAAAAATTAGAGCTTAGATCTAAAGTTTCAAGTTTTGCTGCTAAATACCTTCAAGTTCCTTTAATTTACATTAACCAAGTTGGTGCAAATGATAATTTAATCTTTGATGGTAATAGTTTTATTGTTGATAAGAATGGATCTAAAATAAAGCAATTAAAATCTTTTTCAGAAGATTTTTCTAGTTGGGAAATTGACCAACAAAATAAAACAATAGATAAATTTAAATACGATGAAATATCATCTATTTTTGATGCGTTAGTTTTGGGAGTAAGAGATTATGCTAAAAAATGTGGATTTACGACAGCTTTAATTGGACTAAGTGGTGGAATTGATTCTGCTCTTGTCTCAGTAATCGCAACAGCTGCTCTTGGAAGTGAAAATGTATATTGCGTTTCAATGCCCTCAAAATGGAGTTCAGAGCATTCCAAAAGTGATGCAAAAGATCTAGCAAGAAGACTAAAGATAAATTTTAATACCATCTCAATTGAGAATGTTATGACCTCTTTTGAAGAATCATTTCTAAAAAGCTTAAATTTGAAGGTAGAAGGAATAACGAATCAAAATATTCAATCAAGGATCAGAGGAACGCTTCTGATGGCTTTAGCGAATCAAGAAAAGCATTTATTACTCTCCACTGGTAATAAATCAGAACTAGCAGTTGGATATTGCACACTATATGGGGATATGAACGGAGGCTTATCAGTAATTGGGGATTTATATAAAACTAATGTTTTTAAATTATGTGATTGGCTTGATAGTGATGATTCAAAAAATCATAGAAAACTGCATAAGTTAAATAAAAATATTAAAATAATTGGTGATAATATTCGTTTAAAGGCTCCAAGCGCCGAATTAGGTCCTAACCAATTAGACACTGATTCTCTCCCTCCTTATTCCATATTGGACAATATTCTTAAAAGCATTATTGAAGAGAAAAAAGATTTCAAGCTACTTATAAAAGAGGGTCATAAAAAAGAACTAATTTTGCAAATAATCTCACTTATTAAAAAAGCTGAATTCAAAAGAAAACAAGCTCCTCCTATTCTCAAATTAAGCAGTCAATCATTAGGTACTGATTGGAGAGTACCAATAGCAATTTCATATTAATCATTTCAGGATATTTCTTGGACTCTTTTTAAAGGCCTTTGAATGGAAGTGAGATTAATACCTTTTTTTATGGAGAGAATTATGCCAGCAGCCTCTAGATAATTATTTACTTCAATAAAATTAGGATAATTTAAAAATTGATTAGTAACTGTTAGTGTATGTTGATTTTTTACAGAAATAATATTTAACCCTCTTTCAACACAAGCTAATACTGCTTCACCACCAAGAGCACCATTTGGAACAACTATGGATTCAAGTTGATTAGGGTGTAAAGTAATCAATTCGTTGTTGTTGGGTAATTCAATAAGATCAGGAGCATTGCTTAAGCCAATCAATACTGATGGCAAAAATGTGTATCCTATCTCTTCTGAAGCAGCGCGAGGATCTAATCTTTCATTCAAATCAAGTGGTGTTAATGCTGGTGCATGCGCACATGGAACTTTTAGAAATTTGCTTATCAAGTGACTAATGACAGCCTCAACTCCAGAAATAGGATCAACGCCTTTCCCCTCTCTGTAGGAATTTGTGTCTTCGAATCCTGAATCATCAGGGAATTTAGCCACTATTGCTATTGCCGTGACTCCTTTTTCTATTAAAGTTTTGCCAGCTTCAATTAAAGTATCAGGATTCTCAATGATTCCTCCACTTATTTTTGAAGTGTCAGAGTCAATAATTATACTTAAAGGTTTTTTAGTTATTACATAAGAATGAATATTAATACCTAAAGTAGCAACACAAGCATCAGCAACTTGTAAATGTCTTATTAATATTTTATGTTCAATGCTTGAATCAAAAATTATTCCAATTTTCTGTTGTTTTACACTCTTAAGGCCAATCTCTCCTCTAGCAAATCGATCTAAACTGTAACCCTCTACATAAAATATATTTTTATCTTTTTCAGAAAGAGCTCCTCCATTCATGACATTTGGATGCGTAATTAAACATCCACTTGCAGATGCTA
>QCIF01000033.1 GCA_003216835.1 Prochlorococcus sp. AG-402-K10
TCAGGGGTTATACCCTTCTCCTGAATATTATTCCCGTTAGGAGTTAAATAACTAGCAACTGTTATAGCTATACCACTTCCCTCTCCTAAACTTTTTAGAGATTGAATTAAACCTTTCCCATAGGTTTGTTCTCCCATTAAAGTTGATCTACCATTATCTTGTAGTGAACCTGCAAGAATTTCACTTGCACTTGCAGTTGCTTTATTCACTAAAGTTACCATTGGTCCATCAAAAGAGGTTGCTTTTTGTGAAATTATTGCATCCTTAATGCCATTTCTGTCTTTTGTTTCAACGATTGCTTGTTCACTGAGGAATGAGTCTGCAACTGCTATCCCAGAACTTACTAGTCCTCCTGAATTATTTCTAAGATCTAGTATGATCCCTTCTACTTCTTTTTCTTTTAATTCTTGTAGAGCTTCTTCTATTTTTTTGGGAACACTTTCGCTGAATTGAGTAATTCTTAAATAACCAATTGTGTGAGAGTCATCCCTCAATCTTTTTGTCCTCACAGGTCTAAGATCAACAGATCTTCGATTTCTTTGATTTCTCCGGAGGAAGAAGTAATTTCAACAAGAACTTTAGTGCCGGTTTCTCCTCTTAATTTTGAAGCTGTATTGGCAAGACCTAATTCTTCAGAAGATATTCCATCAACCTTATTAATAAAGTCGCCACTTATAATACCAGCGTCCTCTGCTGGAGATCCGGCAAGGGTAGAAATAACTTTTACTTTATTATTGATCTCATCTTCACCCAATTGAAGTCCAACCCCATTAATTTCGCTACCAAAATTACTTGCCTTTAGAAGTTCATAATCTTTTGGACGCAAGATTCTTGTATACGGGTCATCTAGTGGTTTTAACATGTCTTCAATTGCAGAATAAGCCTCTTCACTTGTTTCAATTTGTTTCTGTAATGTTTGTTGTCTAATTCTCTTCCATTGGATCTCATTGAACTTTTCTGGGTCATAAAAGCCCTCATTAACCAATACCCAAGCATCAAGAACAAATTGCTTGCTATCACTGAGCGCATCCACTCTTTGAATGCATGAAAAATTGGTTGAGAAAACAAAGATCATTAGTATAATGATCCATTTTTTGAATGTTAAAAGTTTGTTAAAAGATGAATCCATTGGGTTAAGTGTTAACGCCAAGTATAAGAATTTTAAGTAAGCTCTTTATATCAAAGCTAATTTTTTTTGGATGGCTGATTCTTCATCAGTTTATGATTGGTTCCAAGAAAGACTTGAAATCCAAGACATAACAGACGACGTAACTTCCAAGTACGTACCCCCTCACGTAAATATTTTTTATTGTTTAGGAGGTATAACTTTAGTATGCTTCTTAATTCAATTTGCAACAGGTTTTGCAATGACTTTTTACTATAAGCCAACAGTTACTCAAGCTTATAGTTCAGTAAGTTATTTAATGACGGATGTCAGTTTTGGATGGCTTATACGATCCGTGCATAGATGGAGTGCTTCTATGATGGTTCTGATGCTAATACTTCATGTATTTAGGGTATATCTAACTGGCGGTTTCAAAAGACCCAGAGAATTAACTTGGGTAACAGGCGTTGTAATGGCAGTCATAACAGTCGCTTTTGGTGTTACAGGCTATTCATTGCCATGGGATCAAGTAGGCTATTGGGCTGTAAAGATTGTTTCAGGGGTACCTGCAGCAATACCAGTAATAGGTGACTTTATGGTTGAACTTTTAAGAGGAGGAGAGAGTGTTGGTCAGTCTACTCTTACAAGATTTTATAGTCTTCATACTTTCGTTTTACCATGGTCGTTAGCTGTATTTATGCTGATGCATTTTCTTATGATTCGTAAACAAGGTATTTCAGGTCCCTTGTAAAACCCTATAATTTAACAATTACTGAAAATTTCCATATGTCTACGTTAAAAAAACCAGATTTATCTGATCCAAAGTTAAGAGCTAAATTAGCAAAGGGTATGGGCCATAATTATTATGGTGAGCCTGCTTGGCCAAATGACTTATTATATATTTTCCCAGTAGTAATTTTAGGAACTATTGCTTGTGTTGTAGGTCTTGCAGTATTGGATCCTGCGATGCTGGGAGATAAAGCTAATCCATTTGCAACTCCTTTAGAAATTTTACCTGAGTGGTATTTGTATCCCGTTTTTCAAATACTTAGAGTAGTACCTAATAAGTTACTTGGTATTGCTCTCCAAACATTAATTCCTCTTGGTTTAATAATTTTACCTTTTATAGAGAATGTGAATAAATTTTCTAATCCATTTAGAAGACCTATCGCAATGTCTGTCTTTTTATTTGGGACTTTGTTGACAATATATTTGGGAATTGGCGCATGTTTACCAATAGATAAATCACTAACACTAGGT
>QCIF01000034.1 GCA_003216835.1 Prochlorococcus sp. AG-402-K10
TTTCATAAATCAATACTTCAGAAGATTTAGTTAAAGTTTGTATATCATCTACTAAAATTTTTAAAAAATCAATTAAGTCGCCATTATCTGAAATCAAATACACAGGAACTTTCTCTGATGGCTTAAGACCTAATTCAGCTCTCAAGTTTCTAATCAATCTAATAATTTCAAAGAGTTGCTGAAAGGATTTATCAAGCTTAATATCAACAAATTTATTTTCTTGGATTGGCCATTTTTGAAGGGACAATAATGTTTCTTCAGGTTTTAGATGCAGTACATGCCATAGTTCTTCAGTAATATGTGGCATAAAAGGATGGATCATCACCAAAATATCATTAAGCACTTTTATTAAAACTTTTTCAGATGTTTGTCTATTTTTAGTCTCTTTATTATTAAATCTTTGTTTTGCAAATTCTACATACCAGTCGCAAAAATCATTCCAAGAAAATTCATATAATAATTTTGCAGATTCACCTAATTTATATTCCTTCAACAAAGTAGCTACATTGGTATTAACCTGATGCAATTTTGATAAAATCCACTTATCACATAACTCTAAAGAATTTAGATCACTCTCATTCAACGAATAATTATCGTTAGAAGTTTTATTAAGTAATACAAATTTAGTTGCATTCCATAATTTATTCGCAAAATTTCTTGAAGCTTCAACAGTTGAAGATGTATCTTTTTTTCTATCAAAATCAAGCCTGATATCCTGTCCAGCGCCAGCAACTTCTCGAATTAAAGCAAATCTTAAAGCATCAGAACCATATTTATCAATTAATAGTATTGGGTCAATACCATTACCAGAACTTTTGCTCATTTTTTTATTATTTTCATCTCGAACTAAACCATGAATATACACATCCTTAAAAGGAATATTATGCGTGAAAGTATTACCCATCATTGTCATTCTGGCCACCCAGAAGAAAATAATATCAAAACCAGTAACTAGAACACTATTTGGATACCATTTTTTAAAGTCCGGGTCATTAGTATTTGGCCAACCAAGGGTTGAGAAAGGCCATAAACCACTTGAAAACCAAGTATCCAATACATCTTTATCACGTACCAATTTAATGTTTAAACCAAAATTTTTATTAGCTTGAATTAAAGCATCCTCTTCATTTCTTGCAACTACAAATGGAGTATTTTGTTCTATTGAGTCTTGAAATTCATCTAAAACGTACCATGCAGGTATTTGGTGGCCCCACCATAATTGCCTACTGATACACCAATCATTAATATTCTCTAACCAATCCTTATAAACTTTTTCCCAGCGTTGGGGAATAAACTCTGGCTTTTTAGAATAAATTTCCTCAAGACATCCTTGAGAAATATCATCCATTTTTAAAAACCATTGTGTTGACAATAATGGTTCAATTGGAACTTTTCCTCTATCGGAATAAGGAACAGTATGTTTATACTCTTCAATCTTCGTTAAAAGACCTAAGTTTTCCAATTCTTTGATTATTTTTTTTCTAGCTTCGTATCTATCTAAATTGTGAAATTTACCTGCATTAATATTTAAAGTTCCATCTTTATTCATTACATTAATCTGTTTTAAGTTATGCCTTTTTCCTATAGCAAAATCATTTGGATCGTGAGCTGGAGTAACCTTGACACATCCTGTACCAAACTCTTTATCAACATGTGAATCGGCAATAACGGGTATCTCTCTATCAACGAAAGGTACCTTTACTTTTGCGCCAATATATTTTTTATATCTATCGTCTTCCGGATTAACTGCCACAGCAGTATCACCCAATAAAGTCTCTGGTCTAGTTGTTGCAACCTCTAAGTACTTATCTAATAACTGTTCACCACTTTTAGAAAGTAATGGGTATTTAAAATGCCATAAATAACCATTTACTTCTTGCATTTCAACTTCAAGATCACTTACAGCTGATTGAGATGCAGGACACCAATTAACTAAATATTCTCCTCTATAAATTAAATTCTTTTTATAAAGAATATTAAATGCCTCAACAACTGCCTCATTTAATTTTTGATCTAGAGTAAATCTTTCTCTGCTCCAGTCTACTGAATATCCTATCCTTTTTAATTGAGATACTATTCTCCCACCGCTTTGCTCTTTCCAAGTCCATGCTCTTTTAAGAAATTCATCTCTTCCAATATCCTCGCTTTTTTTACCTTCACTTTTTAATTGTTTTTCAAGAATGGTTTGAACAGCTATAGAAGCATGATCTGTGCCTGGCAAACACAAAACATTCTTACCTAGAAGTCTCTGAAAACGGACAACAAC